>JAGPBO010000187.1 GCA_018063305.1 Cyclobacteriaceae bacterium | reverse complement strand
CATAAAATAAGTGAATTAGATGATATTATTTCCGAACCTTAAGAAGGTTTATTATCTTTCTAATTCGTGAAACCACCCATCGTATGAAGGGATTTGAGATTTTTAAATCAATCGATGAACTTGACACCGAGTCAAAATATCTGATCCACAAAGCCAAGGAAGCTGCAAATCAGGCTTATGCTCCTTATTCAAAATTTCATGTAGGCGCAGCCCTGCTTTTGGATGATGGTACGCTGGTAACCGGATCGAATCAGGAAAACGCATCCTACCCACTTTGCATGTGTGCCGAGCGGGTGGCTTTATATTCAGCCGTATCGCAACATCCTGGAAAAAAGATTATGAAAATGGCTATTGTTGCACATAAAAAAAATCACAAGGAACTTATCGCAGCATCTGCCTGTGGGGCTTGCCGCCAGGTAATGGCTGAGTTCGAAGAAAGACAGAATAAGCCCTTTGAAATACTGATGCACCATCCAGATAACCAATGGATAAAATGTGCCTCCGCTGTTTCACTGCTTCCCTTTGTATTTACCAAAGAAAGTCTAAATGACTAAACTTCCTATTCATTAATTTTTAAATTAAACTAATTTCCGTGCAATCGCTTCAACTACTTGCTACCGAATTAACGCCCGCCATTCATTTCGATAAGGAAAAAGAAATCTTTCTAATAGAAGGAAGATCTGTGGCGGATGACCCTGAACCCACGTTTAAACAAGCCGTGGAATGGATGAAGGCATACAGTAAATCGCCAAATAGTACCACCTCCCTGTGCCTGAAATTTGAATATTATAATACCGCTACGGCCCGCTCATTACTCGATCTTTTTAAGACACTTGAAACAATTAAAGGAGCTAAAATTGTTTGGCAGTTTCTGGAAGATGATGAGGACATGGAGGAATCGGGTCAGGAACTTGCCGAGCTTGTTACCATTCCGTTCGACTTTCAACCGTATTAGTCTATATTGTTGGATAGCTCTCACCCCGATTCTAACACTCCATGAGTGAAGAAATTCTAAAAGCACTAACACAACTCTTGGCTATTATTACCAAGCAAGATGGTGGCGTTTCTAACAATGAGCGACAATTTGTTATTGATTTCTTTCAACAAGAACTGGAAAAGGCAGCCGTAGCCGAGTATCTACAACTTTACGATACCATCTCAGGATACAATTTGCAGCAGGGTGAACACGAAGATGACGAGAGTAATAAGCTCACCTCTGTAAAAGATTCGCTTAAAACACTAGCTATCTGTAAAAAGATAAATAAAACGCTTACACAAAAGCAGAAGGTTGTTGTGCTGATTAAGATTTTAGAGCTGGTAGGCTCTGATAAAAATTTTACGCCACAGCGAACGGAGATCGTGAATACGGTATCAACCGTTTTTAATATCGAACAGTATGAATATAAGTTGATTGAAAGTTTTGTTTTAGCCGACCAGATCAGCACCCTAAATTTTTCAGATATTCTTATTGCCGATGTAAAACCGGAAGGAATTGCACCGCTCCAAAAACATATTCATGCGCATGTAGAGGGTCACTTAGTTTTTATGCGGGTAAGTAGTGTAGGTATGTATTTTGTAAGATACCTGGGTGAGGACACGAACACCCTGAATGGGTTCATCATGAAACCACATCGGGTTTATCTGTTTTCACACGGCAGTACCATTAAAACCCCTGATGGTGGTGCGCTTTACTACAGTGACCTGATTGCTGATTTTAATGAGGAGATCCAAACAACCAAGCTTTCTTTTATTGCCACTATTGATGAGTTCAAATTTCACAATGGTGTAGTAGGTATTCGTGATGTTAAAATTGCGGAGGGACCCGGAAAACTAATTGGTATCATGGGCTCGAGTGGTGCCGGTAAGACCACGCTTCTCAATATTATGGCCGGCCTGGAAAAATCCGGAAAAGGAAAAGTTAAAATAAATGGGTTTGATATCCATAAGGATAAACAGAAACTGGAGGGCGTGATTGGCTACGTATCGCAAGACGACCTGCTTATTGAAGAACTTACGGTTTATCAAAACCTATACTATAACGCCCGACTTTGTTTAGCCCATTTAACTGCAATCGAGATAGACTTTCGTGTATTGAAAGTATTGGAAGATCTGGGTTTAGATCAACGTAAAGATTTAAAAGTGGGTAGTGTGCTTGACAAGACGATAAGTGGAGGCCAACGCAAGCGTTTAAACATTGCCCTCGAACTTATCCGGCAGCCGGCTATCCTCTTTCTTGACGAGCCCACTTCAGGATTATCTTCCCGGGATTCAGAAAATGTCATTGATTTATTGAAGGAGCTTTCCTTAAAAGGTAAACTCATTTTTTTAGTTATCCATCAGCCCTCGTCCGATATCTATAAGATGTTTGATAAAATGATCTTAATGGATACAGGCGGCTACCCCATCTATTATGGAAACCCCGTAGCTGCGATAACTTATTTTAAAAAAGCAACCAACCAGGTTGACAGCGGCCGGGGGCAATGCGAAGTATGCGGCAATGTTAATCCCGAACAAATTTTTAATATCATTGAGGCCAAAGTGGTGGATGAGTATGGACAACCTACCACCAAGCGAAAGGTAACGCCTATTCAATGGCATGAAATGTATCGTAGTCGCTTCAAAGCCAGGCCCATTGAGGACGAAAAAGAAGTGCCTCCTAAAAGTTTGCATATCCCTTCGAAGCTCATACAGACTTTTATTTTTACATCACGTGATTTCCTGGCAAAGATTAGCAACAAGCCTTATTTGCTCATCAATATGCTCGAAGCTCCAGTATTAGCTTTACTCCTAGCCTTTATTATCCGTTATAAAAGTGCCCCCGATGGAAGTGAATATATTTTCCGTTACAATGAAAACATTCCGGCCTTCCTGTTGATGTCGATCATTGTAGCTTTATTTATGGGGCTCACCGTAAGTGCGGAGGAAATTATTCGAGATCGAAAAATATTAAAGCGGGAATCGTTTCTCAACCTGAGTTGGAATAGCTACCTGCTCTCAAAAATCAGCATTCTTTTTTTACTATCGGCCATTCAAACGTTTACTTTCATAGCCGTGGGTAATTTTATTTTGGAAATTCAGGGAATGACGTGGGCATTTTGGTTAATCCTGTTTACAACTTCGTGTTTTGCTAATGTCATTGGACTTAATATTTCCTCCGCATTCAATTCAGCCGTCACCGTATATGTATTAATTCCGCTCCTGCTTATTCCACAAATGATTTTAAGCGGGGTGCTTTTTGATTTTGATAAACTAAACGACCTATTAAGTACAAAAGGTAAAGTTCCGGTGGTGGCCGACCTCATGACCTCCCGCTGGGCTTATGAAGCTATGGCCGTTTATCAATTTAAAAATAACGAATTTCAAAAGTCATACTTTGTTTATGAGCGTGAAGAAGCCGATGCTGATTTTAAATCCGCCTACCTGGCAGACGAATTACAAAAGAGAAATCATTTTCTTCTGGATCACCTTAATCCAGCCAATGACTCCATTCAAAAATTAGTGCAGATCAGCAAACAAATCCTCTACAAGGAATTAAAAAACGAAAAATTCACGACAGGCTTGCCTCAAAATGATTTAATGGAAGTATTCGTAAAAGACGGATATACGGAGAAAATTGGAAATGAACTTGATCGTTACTTTGATGCTTATGAAAAGCATTATCAAAAAATCTACAACGCCAATGCAGAATTGGTTGAAAAGAAAATGGCCTTTTATGAAGCCAATGGCTTTGATATCCAAAAAGAAAAAAACAGCTACTATAATGAAAGCCTATCCGACCTGGTGAAAAATACCAGTACTAAAGAACGGATTATGGAATACCAAGGCAATCTTATTCAAATCATTAATCCAATCTTTCAATCTCCCAAACCTCGCTATGCGATGGACTACCGGGCACCTTTTTTCATAGCTGAGAAAAACTTATTGGGTACCATTATTAGTACTTACTTTTTTAATCTGCTGGTCATCTGGTCGTTAACCCTCTTTTTTTACCTGGCCCTATACTTTGAGTGGCTACGCAGGTTTGTTGGTCTTTTCAGTAATTTCAGCCTTTCTATCAAGAAATAAGGACACTTCTGGCTTTTGGTTGAGAATCCCGAATTCTTATTTTTGTATATACTCAAAATACTGCTATGAGAATTATTGCACTAGCCGTTCTGGCTGCCCTGCTTGTAAGTTGTAGCTCTGGCAAGAAGCCCGATGAACAAGCTTTTCAACAAAGTCTGGATTCAGCAAAATCAGCTGGCAAAGGCGTTGATGAACAGGTAATCAATGCCATATTGGAACAAATTCCGAGCCCTCTCGAAATTTCCGTACTACTGAAAGAGTCTGGCTCCAAGTATAACTCCGTCCTGCTGAATTCATCAGCGAACTTACCCAAATACAATAGCAATTATAAAAAAGCATTGAATCTGGGCGTTTATGGTACCGATCTGGGCTACACAAATATTTTCGGGAAGAATCAAGATGGCATTAAATACATCAGCTCTATCAAATCATTAGCTGATGAGTTGAACATTGGGCAATTTTTTGATATAGAAACAATTGGTCGGCTCGCTGCCAACAGCAAAAATCTCGATTCGTTGTTGTTAATAACAACCATGAACTTCAATCAAATCAATCATTATCTTCAATCACAAAGCCGCGACAACCTAAGCGTACTCTTACTTACGGGAGGCTGGCTGGAAGCCATGCAGATAACCTGTCAAACAGCTGCTGTAAATCCTGACAATAAAGAACTTCAGGAAAAGATTGGTGAACAAAAAATTATTCTTGAACAAATCCTTCTGCTCTTCTCCTTTTATCAAGATGATACCAATATGGCGGGTTTGCTAACTGACCTGGAACAATTGAAGATAGCCTATGATAAAATCCATATCAACTATTCGTACAAAGAATCAACCATGGAGGTTATTGATGGCGTTGCTGTAATTAAAGATAACAGCACTACAACCATTGACATTACTTCACAAAATGTTGAGGAGATAAAAAATATTACCAATTCTATACGCACTAAAATAATCAGCTAATTCTATTACGATTATATCTATGAAAACTATACTATTTCTATTATTAGTGGTCAGTTCGCTCGCAATCAATGCGAACGAACAATCGGAGGCACAATGCAATGCTGACAACCTGGCCAATGTCTGCATACCCAAACTGGCTTCTGGCTTTAATTTTCTAAAAAGCTATAAGGTTAATGGCGAATCCAAAGAGAAAGTAGAATACAGTTATGTGTTTACGAAGGGAACGCAATACATGATTAACGTATGCTCTAATGGATCGGCTACCGATGGCATTGTAGTAAGCATCTTTGATAAAGAAAGAAACAGAGTGGCTACCAGTAAAATCAACGGACAATTTATTACCGCCATTGCCTATCCCTGCAACGCAACAGGTATCTATTATATACAATATACTTTTGATGAGCCCTCAGCACATTGTGGCGGTAGTGCCCTGGGTTTTAAACGTTAAGCGAGATTTAGTAATGATCAACGGCTATTGGTTTCCGATAGCCGTTTTTATTTGTACGTATCCCATCCATGACTGAGCAAGAGATTAGTTTTAAGTTTTCTGCCCGTTACTACACATTGGGCGAACTAACAGCCAACACAAAGAGTATCTGGTTTGTCATTCATGGGTACGGGCAATTAGCTAAATATTTTCTACCCAAGTTCTCCGGTCTGGTAAACAAGGAAACCTGTGTGATCGCGCCTGAAGGACTCGCGCGCTTTTATCTGGAAGATTTAACCAGTCGAAGTCAATCCGGAAATAACAAAGTAGGTGCTACCTGGATGACTCGCGAAAATCGTCTGGCTGACATTCAGAATTACCTGGGCTATCTCAACTCAATCTTCAAAAAAGAAATTCCCGAAGGCTACACCGGCCAGATAACGCTCTTTGGTTTTTCGCAAGGAGCAGCCACCGTTTCCCGTTGGGCATTAGCCGGTAACATAAAATTCCATAGGCTAATACTATGGGCGGGTATTTTTCCGCCTGACATGGATTTTCAAAAAGGACAGGTGCTTTTTCATGACAAAGAAGTAATTGAAGTATACGGCAACCAGGATCCCTTTCTTACAGAAGCACGTACCAAAGAAATGGAACAGCTTAACGAAAAATTAAACCTTACCCCTCGGGTTATCACCTTTGAAGGCGCCCATGAAATTCATCCTCAAACGCTCCTTCAGCTTCAATAGCTTACACGCCCAAATCACCACCATTCGAGATTTCCACCAAGAGCACTTTCACCTCATCAGCCTTGGCATGCTCACCCATTTTCTCAAAAGACATCACGAGGTTACGCAATGCTCTGCGAATAATCTCCAACGAATTACACGGTTCAAAAAAAGATTGTTGCGGAACCATGTGGAGTTCGTGAATATAATTTTCAATGTCCTGTTTCGAAAAAATTAATCCCCGGTTAAAGGCATTGATGTAGAATTGATGCTTGTCGTCTTTATAGGTTATAATGAATAGATTGGGCAGATTAACCCCATGAACCGGTAACTTTAATTTTTGTGCAATCAATAAATAAATAACACATAATGTAATGGGGTTACCTCTTCGGGTTTCTAAAACTACATTAATCATTGAATTTCCTGGTGAATGAAAATTCTTTGTGTTTGCCCCAAATTTTAATTTATTAAAAATTACGCTATTGATCACTTTAATCTGATCATACGCATATAAATCAGGACGAAATTCGAGCCAGGCTTCGTAGTATATCTGTTCCACATCCTGTTTTAGTTTTTCGAGTTCAATTTCAGGATACTGATAGGTGCCAATAATCCACATCCCCGTAAGTAAATCCTGATCGGGAGATGCATACCATTTGCGCAGGCGTTCTTTTACCAATTCATATTGGAGTGTGTGTATCAACTCTTCGATACGAGTTTGCACTGATGGATTGAGATTGCTTTCCCACTCCTTTTCAAGAAAGGGAATTGCTTCGGTACCTAACGATAGAATTTTCTCCTGCACATGATCGGAGACTTGTTTATCCTCGTCATCCAGGAGCGAAACCAATGCTTTTAATTCATTTTCAGACATCTCTGCAAGAATATAAAAAAATTCATTACACCCCTATTTTAGGTCTGAATGACGCCCATATTGAATTTTTCTACAGGCGCGTGGTTGGCTGCTTCTATTCCCATAGAAATAACTGTTCGCGTTTCCAGCGGATCAATGATTCCGTCAACCCACAATCTTGCTGCCGCATA
>JAGPBO010000023.1 GCA_018063305.1 Cyclobacteriaceae bacterium | reverse complement strand
TCAACAAGTGAAGCAAGTAGAAAAAATGATCAATGAAAGACCCGTTAGAAAATTTAAATATCAAACTCCAAATACTGTATTTTTACAAAAATTAAAAGTTGCACTTATTGATTGAACACAGCAATTAGTTTTGTTACAAGCCTGTCTGCGTAAAACTTCGAATCTTTTGAGATGTACTCATGAATTGATTTTAAATCCTATATAGCTAAATCTGCCCAAACAACTTTTACCATTTTTTAACCATTTCTTTTACTTGTCCATGGTCAACCGTTTTACCTTCATTAAGTTGCTTAAGACCTTGTTCTACTTTTTCAACAAAGATTAGTTTTTCCATCAATTCCTCTAAGTCAAATTCTTGAGGAAGTTGTTTAATAACGTCAATTACTTTTTCCCTTTTCATTTTTCTGATTTTCTCTCAATTTATGTCTTTTTACTAGATAAATCCACTTGCTGTTAACCTCTTTTTTGCGGAGTCTCGCCTCGGATTTCACCATTAAAATAAAGTTATGTTTAAAAGTTTACAAGAGATAATATTTAGAACGAAGACTTCGCTGGAAATATTTATTAACTCCTGTTTTCTTTCTTAAAAAGCAAAGTCAAAATGCAGGGAATTTTAGTTCGATCAGGATCATCAAAAGATTCTCGTACATCAACTATTTGAAATCCGCTTGCCTTAGCGGCACTTATAAAGTCCGAAATATGGTGGTTAAAACAGGGTACAACTTGCAACCCATCTACTGTCTCAAATCTTGCTTTAGTTCCAGTGTATTGTTTAAATGGGTGCAACTCCCCAACATAAACATAGCCATGATCTGTAATCACTTTACTAAGTTCTTCAAAAACTCTATTTAAATTTTCAATATGCTCCAACACTAAACTAAAAGTGGCCAAGTCGAATTTTCCATCGTCAGCAAAGCTCCAAGCACTAGTAATATCTGCTTGAATAAATTGAACTCTGTCAGATTGAATTTTGGTTTTTGCCTTTTTTAGCATTTCGTCTGAAAAGTCAACTGCAACAATATTTTTTGCCCTTGAAAGTATCCATTCTGTGTTTTTACCTGTTCCGCACCCAATTTCTAAACATCTGTCAAACACTATGCTGCTTAGTGTTGTCTTAAGAGAAACAGCTTCTAAGTCTCTGGTCTTGTTAATATTTGAATCGTATTGGTATGCCCAAATGTTGTATGCTTCCTTTACCTTCATTTTAGATCAATTCTTTATGTTTAACAATGACTCACATATGCAATACTTGGTCTTCCTGATGCTGATGTGCACTAAATGACAAATCAGTTTGAATTATCAGAAAATTTCCGATTACGATTTTTGCTTGGTACGCCTTCTTTTAATCCACCAGAGGATAAGGGCAGCAACACCCAATACAAACGGCCAAAAGCTCACTAACCCAATCAGGAAGGAGAGCAGGTTATCCCAGCCACCTTTTAGGGATTGAACAAACTTGGAAGCAAATCCAAAATCAGTTCCCAATACCTGATAGTAAGAAACATTTAACGTGCTAAACGAAACTTGATTCTTTAAATAATTCAGCCGGCCCGTCATCGACTCAATCTCAGCCCTAACATTGGCGATCTGACTTTCAATGCTAATGATATCGGAAACTGTTTTAGCCTGCTTCAGGATTTCGCTATAGCGGACTTCCAATTCCCTTTTTGTTTTCAGCCGCGCTTCAACGTCAATAAACTCTTCGGTTACATCTTGCGTGTTGATGCCTTTGTTTTCAACTTTATCGGCCAACTTTTCAATTCTGGCAATCAGCGCATCAAATTGATCGGCAGGTACGCGAATCGTTTGATTGTATTGCACCCGCGCATCGTAGTTGTTTTCGGTTTCATCTGAGATATAACCATTTAACTCCTTGCTTATTTTTTCAATCTCTGCTTTTACTTTCTTAACATCATCCGTTTTAAATTCAAGGTGTCCGTTACGGATTAGCTTGCGATCGATAGTGGTTGGTTGAGGTGCGGGCTGCTTGGTTGGGGGAGCCATCATGGCCACTTCTTTGAAGCTGGCTTGTTGATCAGAGGCAACTCGCATGGAATTTCTTCCATCGTTACAGGCTAACAGGGTAATGGCAAGTCCGAAGAGGAGGTTTGGTTTCATGTTTATTAATTATTTATACAAGGTAAATAAAAAAGTCAGGCTTTACGACCTGACTTTAACGAGTTGATATGGGTAATTATTATTCAAGCGCTTTTACCCCGGGTAATACTTTTCCTTCAAAGTATTCGAGCAACGCACCGCCACCGGTGGATACATAGCTCACTTTTTCTTCGAAGCCAAACTTGGCAACCGCTGCAGCAGAATCACCACCGCCAATTAAAGAGAACGCACCTTTCTCTGTAGCGCGCACTACGGCTTCGGCAATTGCTTTTGTTCCTTTTTCAAATTTCTCCATCTCAAAAACACCCATAGGGCCATTCCACAGGATGGTTTTTGAGTCTTCAATTACTTTTGAAAAAACCTGGGTTGCCTGAGGTCCGATATCCAAACCCATCCAGCCATCGGGGATGGCATTGTTATTAACAATTTGTGTGTTGGCCTGCGCATCAAATTTATCACCAGCCACAGAGTCGATAGGCAAATGCAGTTCGACACCTTTTGATTTTGCTTTTTGAATAAGCTCTTTAGCTAAATCAAGTTTATCTAATTCAACCAACGAGTTTCCAATATTTCCGCCCAAAGCTTTAAAGAATGTATAAGACATGCCGCCACCAATAATTAAGTGGTTTACTTTGTCTAACAATTTTTCGATCAGTAAAATCTTATCCGAAATTTTAGCCCCACCCATAATAGCTGTAAAGGGCTTAACAGAATTTTCAAGTACTTTTTTAGCGTTCGCTAATTCGGCTGCCATTACAAGGCCGGCACATTTGTCTTTGAAAAACTGAGCTACAATAGTGGTGGAGGCATGGGCGCGATGAGCCGTACCGAATGCATCATTGACATACAGATCGCCATGCTTGGAAAGTTTTTCAGCAAACGCCACATCTCCTTTTTCCTCTTGCTTATAGAAACGCAGATTTTCAAGTAGTAAAACTTCTCCGGGTTTTAACGAACCCGAAAGTTTATAACTCTCCTCGCCAATGCAATCCGAAGCAAATTTAACAGGTACGCCTAACAGCGCCTCCGTTGTTTTGATCGCATGTTTTAATGAATACTTATCCTCTGGCCCCTCTTTGGGTCTTCCTAAGTGCGACATTAATACGCAACTGCCACCATCGCTTAAAATTTTCTTTAGGGTTGGAATGGTTGCCCGGATGCGATTGTCATCCGTTACTTCAAAGCTTTTATTAAGAGGCACATTAAAATCAACACGAATGAGGGCGCGCTTGCCACGGAAGTTAAAATCGTTAATAGTTTTCATGGGTCACTGTTTTTGAAGTGCCTAAGTTAATGAATGATCCGGAGCGGGGATAAAATGTTAGCGGCTATTTTTCAGCAAACGATTGAAGTTCGTTCATAGAGACAGGGATGAATTCCATCCACTTTTCTGTTTCTGCATAGAGCTTCAATATTTCGTTTCTTTTTTCAAGTAATCGGATAAAGTATCCTTTTAGGAATAGAATATCAGCAGCGTCTCCCAGAATCCCTAAAGGTGATTCATAATAGAAATGATCTACCATAACCGTGTCTTCCCCCATCACGTAAAAAAAGTGATCGTGAATCATATTTTTGAAAAATCCGCTTACCATTTCAGAGGTAAAGAAGAAGGGGGGTGTGTATTTGCTGATTTTAGTTTCTAAGGTTTGCCGGATACCCAGGTGTGTGGCTTGCCACAATACCTTTTGGTTGGGGCCAATTAGTCCAGAAGTTACGCCACCCACGGCATCTTCTTTGGTTTGTTGAAAGGAAATTTTATGAAGATCAACGCTACGTGCTAAGTCAAAGCAAATTTCTATCGGTGCTTTTATAAAAGTAGTCAGTTCGATCTTATTCACAGTCTCTCCATTTAATCTCCAAAACTAATTCCGAGTCCTTTAGCGGCAGTAACTAAAAAAGAATCCTGCTTCAACGTATTGTATTCTTTAGTTGCTTCCTCCAGCGATACATCAGTAACGCTATTATTTTTAAATGCCACCATACGGCCAAATTTTTTCTCCAACGCAAGTTCAAATGCTTTTACACCAAAGAGCGATGCGAGTACCCGATCAAAGGCAATCGGTGTTCCGCCTCGTTGCACATGACCTAATACCGTTTCGCGGATTTCGGCAGTGCAGCCAGCATCTTTTAGTTGTTTAGAAAGTTGGTAAGCAACTCCGCCCAAGCGAACATGTTCTGATCCTTTTTCACCTGCAGAAGATGTAATCGTGCCGGCTTTTGGTTTGGCACCCTCGGCTATAACAATGTTGGCGAAGCCACGTCCGTTTTTATAACGGCTATTGATCCGCTTCACCAGTTTGTTGATGTCATACGGGATTTCTGGTATGAGACAAATTTCAGCACCCCCGGCAATAGCAGTATGTAAGGCGATCCAACCCGCATCGCGGCCCATTACTTCCATAATCATTACCCGATGGTGACTTTCTGCTGTAGTTACCAACTTATCAAAACTGTCGGTAGCTATTTGCACAGCAGTTTGAAAACCAAAGGTTAGGTCGGTAGCCGAAAGATCGTTATCGATAGTTTTTGGAACACCGATCATGGGAATTCCTTTATCGAAAAGCGCTTTGGAAATCTTTTGAGAACCGTCTCCGCCAATATTTATAACAGCATCAAAGTTTAACAGCCTGAGTTTATTTACTAGTTCATCCGTACGATCTACAAACCGGATGGTTCCATTGGGCTGCGGATAGGGAAACTTTATAGGATTTCCTTTATTTGTTGTCTTAAGAATTGTTCCTCCTTTAACATGAATTCCTGCGGTTAGTTTGCTGGTGAGTTTGATTACTTCCTGCGGTTCATTTAAAACACCATTAAAGGCCTCAATACTTCCGTAAACTTCCCAGTCTTCATTTTTTGCGACCCGACTTTGTTTTCGTGCGCGCTTGCAGATTCCACGGATAACCGCGTTAAGTCCGGGCGAGTCGCCCCCTCCTGTCAAAACAAGAATTCTTTTTGTCATTTCTCTAATAAGTTTCTAATGATTTCAGGATCGCACAGAATGAATTATTAATATCTAAGTAAGATATTGAATAGAACCAATTTAGAAGGAAATATTTTTTAATCAGCTGAAGCCCTTCTCAAGCGGTCATTTATGGCTTTGCCGAGTCCCGCTTCGGGTAAAAGTTCAGAGAGGATGATGTCGATTTCTTTTTTATCGAGTTCGCGAAGGGCAGCAAAAAAATATTGAGCGGCTTCATCTACGTTTCCGGATTTCGATAGGATAATTTGATTTTTTGGGTCTATCGATTCAATCCCTTTTTGAAAGGCCAACACACCCACTTTCTGATGCGAATATTGTTTAATCAATTCTGGCAGGTTTCCGATCTCGACTTTTTTTCGAGGCGCATAATGACTTTTTAACTGGCCTGGAGCTTTGGGGTTGGAAGAGCTATTCGATTGAACGTCTACTTCTCCGATTTCATTTTCAATCTCTTCGATACTTAGACCACCTAATCGATAAACTATCGCGCGGTCATTCTCAAAACCTATAATGGTGGACTCAAGTCCAACCCGACACTCACCGCCATCCAGAATATATTTTAATTGATCGCCTAGTTGGTCATTTACATGATCGGGTCTGGTTGGACTAACATACCCAAAAGGATTGGCACTAGGTGCTGCCAACGGAAAGGATAGGGATTGAAGCAGGGACTGAGTTAATGGATGATCCGGACAACGAATGCCCACCGTATCCATACCCGAGGTAACAAGGTCGGGAATAATGTCTTTCTTTTTTAAAAGTAAGGTAAGCGGACCCGGCCAAAATTTTAAAGCCAGTTTTTCGGCCTTGGCGGGAAACGACTCGACAAGTTCTTTAGCCTGGACCATGTTGGCCACATGCACGATAAGCGGATCGAACTGGGGTCTGTTCTTAACCTGAAAAATTTTTACAACTGCCTCTACATCGAGCGCATTACCGGCAAGGCCATAGACAGTTTCGGTGGGGATAGCAACCAGATCGCCCTGATCTAAGAGTTCTTTTGCTTTCTGAAGATTCCTTCCGATTTCTGCCATAGCCGCAAAGCTAGAACTAATCTCAAAATGTTATTGGCTGGAGTTAAGTAAACTTGACCAATATCAGCCTGAGCCTGCCTACAGGTAGCCGCTTCGGCAAAGGCAGGCTTGTCGAAGGCGATTCGAGTTCAAAAGCCGGTTTTGACAACCCGATAGCTATCGGGTCAACCAGACAACACACTTTTTGTTTTTATAGCTCCAATTATTAAAAGATATAAATTGACCTAATACTAATCGGGTGACTGAATTTTAATTTGTGCTGAAAAAATAAAGACTGTATGTTGCATATAATTCAAAAGAGATATGAGCAATAAAACCCGATCGATTTTAAAAGCTATAGCCGTAATTCTCGTGTTGCTGGCGGTTTTGATGGAGTTAAAATTTGTAATTATTCCGGTGCTGGTGGTCTACAAATTTTGGATTCTGGTAATCGCCTTTGGATTACTGTTGATTGGCTCGAAGTGATTTGATTTTCATCCGAAGTACCGAGCGCTCGGGATTGTAATCTTCCAGCGATTCTAACGTGATCCATTTGACATCGTGCGATTCGTCACTCACAATAATTTTATCATCTAAGGACGCTTCTAAAAGAAACCGGATGTCAAAATGAAAATGCTCCGGAAAATCGGTTCGCTTTGGAATTAAGTGGATGTCTACATCGAAGGGAGTAGTACTAACCACTCGCAAATTTTTTAGACCAGTTTCTTCTTCGGCTTCCCGTAAGGCTACCTGTAAAATATTTTCGTCACCATCCGCATGGCCACCCGGTTGAACCCACTTGTTTAATTTAGCATGGTGCACCAACAAAGTCTGCGTATACGAAGGGTCAACAACCCACGCGGAGCCCGTAATGTGGCCTGGCAAATGGGTGCGTTCAAAACAAGTAGACTGCTTTAGTAATTCAAGAAAGCCTGGAATAAATACGGCTTCATCGTCATACGCTGACTGATAGTCCGAAAAGAAGCGGACCAACAACTCACGATTCATTCGTTTTTATTGAATTACAATAGTAACCTTATTGAATCGCCCTTCTTCCAGTTTACCAATAATTTCACCACCTCCAGAGTTATCTTTATCGGCCTTTCGGGCAATCACATAAAATGAAACAGCTTTCATTTTCTTAAGTTTAACCTGTCCCTTGTCATCGGAGATTCCTTCGGCAACCACATTTACTTCTTTCAGGTAGTCTTGTTCATTTTCAAAAAGCTTCACTTCGGCACCGCTTACAATATTTCCAACTTCATCGCGCACGGTAATGGTAAGCGATGTATTCAAAATCTGCGCTGAGGTGCTCGTATAAGAGAAAGTGAGAAGGGAAACGGCTGCGATAAGGATAAATGTTTTCATGATTTATAAGATAAAGGGTTCATAATAGCATTGATAGTACATAGTTACACAAATGAGGCAAGAAAATAAACTTCCAGTCAATAAGTTGCTTATCGAAGTAGTGCTACGCCACCGTGTTGTTCCTGAATTCCTTTCTCAGGCCTGAATGAGCTTACATATTTAACTACATAGGCATACGTTCCTCCAGGTAATGGTCTGCCAAGATTGTTGTTGTAGCCACCGTTCCATTTAAAATACCGATCCTTCGATTCAAAAACCAATTCGCCCCAGCGATTGTAAATGAAAATCTGAAAGTTATCAGTAATGAAGTAAGAGTACACAAAGAAGTCGGTGTTGGTGGTGACCGAACTGGTGGGCCTGAAAGCGGTGGGCGCAACAATTTTGGGTACACAATTATTATCTACTTCTGTTTGATCGCGTGAAATACAACCGAAAGAGTTTGTGATATCCACTTCATAAAGACCTTCACTATCGGCCGTAAGAACGCGTTGTGTGTAATTTAGAGTCAGATTGTTTTTGAACCAGTTGTAAGTGGTAAAATTTCCCGGATCCAAATCAATGCTGGCTGTATTCGGATCTTTATTATCAGGGTCGTTGCAAATGATTACACGGTTTGGCAATTCACCCGTAGGTAAGGGTGCTTTGATAACCTGAATCTGAGCAGGGGTTGTACAGGTTCCTTTTGTAACGTCAACGCGATAAATCCCTGCTTGCGTTTGATTGATTGTGGCCGTGGCTTCTCCACTTATCACCACATTATCGCGGAACCACGCGAAGGTAACGCCTGTCGCATTGGTAGTAGCTGTTAGTGTAAAAGGTTGGTCATCATCGCAGGCTGGTGTACCCGTAACCGCTGCGGTAATTAGTCCGGATACTTCCACAGTTTTAGGAGCCGAACGAACTACACAACCATTTAAAGTGCTCACGACCTCTACTGCATACGATGCGCCATTGTCTAAAGTTGTGATGGCGATTTGCTGTCCAAGTCCTTGTAGCACACCATTTCTAAACCAACGATAGGTAAAACTTCCGGTTGGTTGTGCAGATAAAATAACCTGATCGGCACAGGCATCAGTTTGAGTAAACGTTGAAGCGATGGTGCCAGGCACATTTATAATAGTGCTTTGCGTTGCGGGGCAACCTGCACCGGTAGCAGTTACCGTATAGGTTACGGTGCCAGCTCCAGGTAGTAACTGGATAGTTGCTGTGTTTGCTCCACTCACAATACTGCCGGGTACATTGGTTGACCAGACGTATGTTGCTCCGCCCGATGCTGTAAGGGTAGGGGTTACGGCACACACATCAGGGGTAAACGAAATGTTAATCGGTGCAGCCGGGGTTACGGCAAAATTGTTTATGTTGAAAAT
The DNA here is from genome assembly GCA_018063305.1 of Cyclobacteriaceae bacterium. Classification (GTDB taxonomy): domain Bacteria; phylum Bacteroidota; class Bacteroidia; order Cytophagales; family Cyclobacteriaceae; genus ELB16-189. The sequence continues at coordinate 16,096 of JAGPBO010000023.1, read as the reverse complement.
ACATCCTGTGTTGTCCCGCACTTCAACAGTATAGGTTCCTGCAGCTAATCCCGGAACAATATCAAACACAGCAGTAGCTGAAGCCGTTGGTCCAATAACTTGTCCCGTTCCGTTGTTTGTAACCGTGTATTGCAGCGGAAGCGTAAATGCCCCCGCAGTTGTTACTCGTACTGTTACCGGATCGCAATTAGGGGGTTGAGCAAGTGCAGTGGCCGTAAACGTAGCATCTGTCAATCCAAACGAACTGGAGATAGTACAACCTGAAATCTGATCGCTTACTATAGCCGAAAAAGTGCCCGCTCGTTGTCCTGCAATAGGTCCAATGGTTGATGGTGCCACTTGATCAATGCCTTGCTGATTAAAACTAAATGGTCCTGTAAGAAAATATGAATACGGTCCAGCCGGTGGTGCCGATGGATTTAATTGCAGACTGATAGTACCAGTAGGCGTTCCGCATCCAACCGGATTCGTTCCACTCAATGTAAAGGTTGGCGATACATTAATCGTAAAAACTTTGTCATCGGTAACAGTACAGGTTGTAACGGGATCGGTAACGGTAACTTCGTATTTGAATACACCAGGAAACGATGTATCGACCGCTTGTGTTTGAATGGTGCTTGCATTCACACCATCTACTTTCCATAGTATGTTCATTCCCGGGTTTTGTGCGTTCAGCGTTGGGGTTGCATTATCTTCACAGATGGTCAGGTCAGGTCCGATATCAACCTGCGGTCGGTTATCGGCAACAATACTCTGTGCAAAAGAGAAGCACCCATTGGTATCGGTATTGGTAACGGATATAAAAGCCTGATCATTGACGGTAATCGTTTGTGTTGTTTCTCCACTCGACCATAAATAAGTAAGTCCTGGAAGATTGCCTGAGTTTGCATCGAGTATGACGGACCCCGTACACAATACAGCAGCACCCGGTAAAGTGGGTGGGGGTGGTGGACTAAATACCCGAACTTGTTTTATAATTGTTGTATCAAGACTGCATCGGTTAGTTAGTCGCATCGATACGGTGTACAATCCTGGCGCGGCATACAAATGAACGGGCGCAGCATCTGTACTGCTACCGCCATCACCAAAAAACCATTGAAACTTATCGATGGCGTCAGTAGCCGTGCCAGCAAATCTTGTTGAGTCACCAAAACAGATACCGGTAAATTCAAAGCCTGGACCACCAAAAGCGTTGCTTTGAATCTGTACAAAGTTTGGTAAACCTAATCTACTGTTCGTTGTAGGGAGTAATGCAAAGCCTGCCGGGTTGTACGTTGATAGTTGTGTAGTATCATCCGAAGCGAGAATAGTTCCAAGCGTTCCACTTCCGTTGATGGCCGTATAAATCTGACCATCGGGCCCCAATTGTAATGCACCTAATTCAACCGGTTGCTGAATTCGTTGTTTGAAGAAAGGTCGCTCTAAGGAATCAAGAAAGTATTCAAATATTTGTGATGGGGAAGGTGATCCCTTTACGGTTGCAAAAACTTTATTTCCACCTGGCGAAAACTCAATTCCGTACACCTGTCCATTGGGCTCTTTCAAATCAATTTTACGATAATTATCTAACCGACCTGTGCTGTCATTTAAAGTAAATAGTTCGATCAGGTTACTGGTTCCCGGTGTTGATAAGGCAACGGCCACATTATTTCTCGGCCCAATCTTCATATACCCTTCTCCATTTTGTTGGGCTTTAAAGGCGTGATCGGATCCCGTTTCTGAGTACACCGGTTGACCAATACCTTGTTGTGTTATTGGGTAGGAGCGAAACACATTGTTACCATATTCATGAACAAGTAGCCAACGCCCGTTGGAGGTTACACGCTCCGTACTTTTCGAAAACAGTAATATATTCTTTTCTACAAGCGCACCCTTACCCGAATTTAATTTGAGATCAAATAACGAATATCTCAATTCAAACAATGAAGTTCCACTGATGGCTTGGGTTGTAAAAATATAGTAGAGCGTTTCATCCCCGGGTACAGGTACAATAATGGAAGATTGGGAGGCAGCGGGATCGCCTCCAATGCCCGAATCAATTTCCGTATCGGTTTTATCGTAAACTTTATCCCCATCGGTATAGAAGATCACATCGCCATTTCGATCGCAAACTATCGCACACCCTTCGGGGGCATCCATCGCACTGTTATCTGTGGGCACCGGTGGTTGTTCGTTGAAATCTATACCGGCCTTATTTCCAAAATTCCAGATATTAAATCGTTGATCCTGCAATCCATATTCTTTCACATTAACACCTGCATAAGCAGAACATCCCGAGGCATCGGTAACCACTACATAGTAATAGCCGGCAGAGTCGGGCGTAAGGGTATCCCCCAAGTCTCCGTTTGACCAAGTGATCGAAGCGGGTGTGCCTCCTTGAATAGCCACTTTAACAGAAAATTGTTTGGGACTTGAAGTACCTCGTGGTGGAGGAAACTCATCGCGGCAAGCCGTTGTGTCCTGCACCAATTGAAGTTGCAAAGCAAAAGGATTGATGGTAACAGGTAATGTGGTTGTATGGGTTTGGCCGCGATAAAAAGCGTTGAGCGTAACATTAAAGGTACCCGCACTGGTGTACGTGTATATCGGGCTCCAACTTCCTGACGTGCCTACGCCATCGCCAAAATTCCATCGCAAACTATCTGCATTAGGTGTTACACTCGGGAAAAAACTAGTGGCCGAATTCTGACATGTTCCGCTTGACGTGAAGGCCACCGTCATGATTACACTGTCTTGTGGTTTGAATGCCGGAAACTGCATGCCGTTAAAATCTGTTGCTGTAAAAAGTGATTGGGTATTTACAATCAGATTCGAAGTAGTATCGGTATTCGTAAACTTGCCAAGTAAAAACGGCCCTCCGGAAACAGCTTGATATAAATGATAGATGGCACTATCCGGAGCAAGCTGTAATCCATAACTTCTAAATAGGGGTGCCGTAGCTACGGGTGCCAGTGTAGTGGATGGATTTTGATAATCGTATTGAAATACATTGGCAGGAATACCCACATCGCCATGACGGGAAAGATATAAGTATTGTCCTTTTTTGTCCCACTCAATATCATATATGGATTGACTGTTTGTTGCCGCTGTAGCAGAATTAAAAATTAAACGATCGAAAGTGATTACCCCGGTGGCATTATCAAAATTCAGAATCAGCGCATCCGTATTCGGATTTTGTGGTGATACCGCGATTTTACTGGTAGGAGCATAATAAGAAAAGTTAGCCACGGATGTAGGAAAGCCCATGCCTGTTGAAACAATACTTGGAAATGTCGCGGTAGCGTCAATTAATGTTGCTGCATAGCTCTGGGTACCATTCTGATGGGAGATAAGCCAGAAATCAGTTTGGTTTGCGTGCGGTACAACTATCATTCCTTCCGATCGGTTTATTAAACCCGGCATTGCAGTGTTTTTAGTGCCCACTACACCTAAGGCAGGGGCTGGAAAAACTGCGTTGCCAAATTGATTCAGGTCAACGTCACTTTGACTAATCGACCCACCGGTTGTAAAATTTGATGAGTTGGTAAAAATATACCAACGATTGGTTTGACCGGGCATAGGCGAAATGGCTACGGGTTGATTAGCATCGGGTTGTCCGGTTAGTCCATTTCCATTAGGCATGGCAAGATGAGATGCATCATATACTTGTATACCATCGGTATAGAAAAGTAGATTGGCTGTGGCCGGATCGGTTGCTACTGCTGATCCTCCGCGGGCAAAAGGTGTGGCTTGATTGTTTACGGATTGAGCAACATTGGTTCCCCGGTTAAACCGGATTCCGCTCGTGGTACTTCCAAAATACCAGTTATGTTGCGAAAGATCTTGTGCGAAAATTGTTGTGGACAGGGCAACGAATAGAATCAATGCCCCAATCTTTATTTCTTTAAGATATTGCTTACCTCCGGCCCCGCTCATACGTTTGACTTAGTTGATCTTGATTTCATCATGAAATTAAAACGTCAAATAACACTAAAGTAATACAATTTGATCGAAAATATCGTTAAGCAGACGAAAGCCCCCTATTTGTCGGCAAATGTTTTTTTTAATGTTATGAAAGAATTTAATTTGCTTTGATAGAGCATGCTCTAAACAATATTTAATGCAACGAATTCTCCTTTTTGTTAGTGTATGTATCTGGTTTCGGGTGGGTTCGGTAACTGCACAAGACCCACAGTATTCACAATTTTATGCTGCTCCGCTTTATTTGAATCCTGCTTTTGCGGGTGCTACCGGTCAAAACCGCATGGGTATCAACTATCGAAATCAATGGCCTGCCATCAGTGCAAACTTCAACACTATTTCAGCATTTTATGATACGTATATAGAAGACAAGAACAGTGGAATTGGTGTTTTAATGACACGCGATCGGGAAGGTATTTTAGGCCTGCAATCCATCAGCCTGGCATTTCAATATTCTTATGATCTTCGACTAACTAAAGGACTTTCTTTTAGGCCCGGTTTTCAGGCAGCTATTTATAACCGTTCAATCAATTTTGATAAACTTACCTTTGGTGATCAGTTTGATCCCTTAACGGGTGATGTCATTAGTGCACAATCCGCGGAAGCGCTAAACACAGGCGAATCAAAATTTTTTCCAGATCTTTCTGCTGGCGGATTATTTTATAGTAAGAATGCCTGGTTTGGATTTGCAGCCCATCACTTAACACAACCCAACCAATCGCTTATCGGGGAAGAGAGCCGGTTGCCTATGAAACTTTCGGGTCATGCGGGATTTAAATTTTATTTTAAACCGGGCGAGATGGGTAGTGGGTTTTATACACGGCCGCGCGAACGAAGTATTGCACCTGCTATACAATACCGTCATCAGGGTGAGTTCGATCAAATGGACGTAGGTTTTTATTTTACTTTTGATCCGATTATCATTGGTACCTGGTATAGGGGTGTTCCTTTCAAAACGGTTAACGGGTTTACGAACAACGAATCAGCTGTGTTATTAATCGGCCTCACCAAAAGAGGACCAAAAGATATTCTTAACATTGGCTATAGTTATGATTATACTATTTCGCAACTCGGTGCCAGCAGTGGAGGGGCCCATGAATTCAGCTTAGTTTATTCGTGGTCAACGCGCAATCCGCGTAAGCCGGCAAAAGATAAGCTAATGATTCCGTGCCCGGATTTTTAAGCTGGATAATGGTTGATTGATATTGTACTAAATGAATGCCGACCACTGATTACCGATCACCTTTTTTTTGCCAAATTCATCCAGAGTCCAGAGACTAGTATCTAGTTCTCATTCCTCCCCATGCCCATCAATCTTACATACATCGTCATAGCCTAAATGTACTAATGCATCACCTGCGTTGGCCACGGGATTATTATTTAAGCCCACTACATACCCCGAGGCGGGAGACTTAATGGGTTCTTTAAATGAACCAAAGGGATCGGTAATAGCACCAATCAATTGATTCTTTTTTACAAACTCACCAGATTGAATAACGGGTTGAAAAAGCCCGGCATACTTAGCACGTATCCAGGATGAACTCCAGATGATCTTGTTTTCTACTGACGGAGCTGGGGCTTCATCAATCATATTTAGATATTTCATTAAACGGAGCGTGCCGTTTACACCTTCTTCAATCGCCTGCTGATCGTATCGAATAGATTCGCCCCCTTCATACACAATAATATTCTTTTCGTGTTTTGCCGCAGTTTGTCGGAGAGAATGTGGGCGAAATGGTGAATCGATTGTATACGGGGCGTGAAAGGCCATGGCGAGTTCTGCATTTTTTTGATCTTGCATCACACAGCGTACTTGTGGATAGTTTGTTCGCATGGCGCCACCGGTATGAAAATCTATACCATAATCAATGGCAGGAATAATTTCGTGTGTAACGTGCCAGGCTACCCGCGAGGCGAGCGAACCGCCTTTACTTCCCGGAAACGAGCGATTGATATCTTTTCCATCGGGCACTTCGCGTGAATAGTTTAGGAAGCCATACATATTAATAATGGGCATACATAACACGGTGCCGCGTTTAACCTTGTTGTATCCGTTATCAAGAATGCGTCTCACTATTTCCATTCCGTTAATCTCATCCCCATGCATGCCTGCTGTAAGAGAGAGTACCGGCCCTTCTTCTAATCCCCGATATACATAAATGGGAGTATCAATAAGCGTACGTGACGGCAGTCGCGCAATATTAATGTTGATTTCTGTGGATTCGCCCGGACGAATTATTTCTGAGGCGATTGTAAGGTCTTTCATAAATTGATCTATAGTCTATAGTCTTGAGTACATAGTCTTTAGTCTATAGTATTTAGGATTAGTCGATAGTCAATGGTCCATGGTTAATTAGTTGTAAGAGTAACTTACCAAGGTAGAGATCCGACTATGGACTAAATACAATGGACTATGGACTTTTAAGCATTAATCTTGTCCTTCTGAATTTTTTTCTTGCCGGAATGCTGCTCAATATATTCGTAAAACTTGGAAGCAATATCCAGTTTGGTTGCACCCTCAATACCCTCCAGGCCGGGTGATGAATTAACTTCAACTATTAATGGTCCACGTTTGGAAGGTAGCATATCGACACCGGCTACACCTAACCCCATTTTTTTTGCGGCTTCAATGGCTGCGTGTCTTTCGTGCCGATCTAGTTTAACCACCGAAGCAACGCCACCCCTATGCAGGTTCGATCTAAATTCACCTTCGCGGGTTGCTTGTCGTTTGATGGCACCTACTACTTCACCATTAATAACAAACGCACGGATGTCGGCACCTTTTGCTTCTTTAACAAATTCCTGTACAATGATTCGGGTTTTCACTCCGTGAAAAGCTTCAATTACGGATTGAGCGGCATTCTTATTTTCGGCCAACACAACCCCTAAGCCCTGCGTGCCTTCTAATAATTTGATAACAACGGGTGCACCTCCTACGGCCTCAATTACTCCTTCGGTATCTTTAGAGTAATCCATAAATATTGTCTTCGGTAAATCCAGGCCAGCACGCGAAAGAATTTGTAGACTACGTAATTTATCACGCGAACGAATTAGTGCTTGTGATTCAACAGCGGTAAAAACCTTCATCATTTCAAATTGACGAACCACGGCTGCTCCGTAAAAGGTTACCGAGGCACCAATGCGTGGGATAATGGCATCGAAGTAATCGAGCCTGCGGCCGTTATACCAAACCATGGGGTTTTTCTTTTCAATCAGCAACACACATTTCATGTGATCGATAATTTCCACCTTGTGTCCACGCTTCTCACCGGCTTCTTTCAACCTTTGTGTAGAATACAGCTTTGGATTTCTTGAAAGGATGCCAATGTTCATATGCTGCTTTGTTTGTGATCGAAAGATAAATCTTTTTTAGTCACATCAATTAAAAAACGATCACGCAGAATTTTACGGCCTAGCAATACCGGAAATCTCAGATTTCCCCGATTACTTAGCGAAAATTCGGCCCTTATTAAATGATCGTAAATTTTAATTGATGTTTTGATAACATACCGAAGTTCGGCTTCACCAAATGAATTTTTTATTTCCCTGCGATCGAATTTTTTAAAATAGAATTTCATTCCTGTAAACTCGGGATGTTCTTCATCCAGTAGTACAAACTCAAGTTTGCCATCAACAATTTCCGCCCGACTGCAATGCAAACTGCAATTGTAGGCGCCCGTGTCAATTTTGGCATGAATATCCGTAAGGCCAAGGCCGGGTAAGTCAACGCGATCGGATCTTCCAAGAGTATACATGGGTGAAATTCTTTCGGAAACTAAATGATTTCAGGATAAAAAAAAAGCCAGGCGAACCCGGCTTCTTAATTTATTTGTATAGACGCTAATTAAAATTTCAATGGAATTTTAAGCATCGTATTTTCCCACGCAACGATCATCGTTTTACCCTTATCATCAAAGGCGATGGTGAAGGCTTCTACTTCAGACTCTGACTTTCCAGTGGGTACCTTTATGCGAGCCACATCTTTTGATTCATCATATTCAAAAGCGCCCCACGTATCTAACTTTGAATTGAATATAATAGTCCATTCCGTCTTGTCAGGAATAGCATACATGGAATAAGTACCAGCCTTAATGGTTTTATCACCAAAGGTAACATCCTGGTATAATTTGATTTCGGTAGTTTCATTAGCACCAAATCGCCACAATTTGCCATAGGCTTCGATGCCACCTAGCATGGTGCGGCCCTTTTTCGAGGGACGGCCATAAACTATCTTAGCTACCGGAGTAGTTCCCTTGCCATTGGGTCTGAAAATGGATATATCGGCTGGACTCGGATCTATCCCTGGCAATTTTTGAGCGATAGTGAATTGACTGGCCCCAGCAACCAGAAATAATGAAAGCACAACGAATTTTAATTTTTTCATAGTAGTTTTTTTTGGTGAAGTGTTTTGGTTAACTGTGAAAATGATTGGTAACTCTGTAAAACGAAATCCGGCCATGAAATGTTTGTTCATAGCCGGATTAAATTGAATTTATTTTGGCGGAGGGTCGTATTTAAAGAAGTTGCTCGATTTGTCGTTTAAGAAATTCAGATTGAACTACACCCGATTGACGCCATTTGGGCTCTCCATTTTTAAATAGGATTAATGTAGGCACTCCTTGCACCTGAAAGGCCTGAGCCAATGACGGGTTTTTATCAACATCAATTTTTACAATCCTGGCTTTCTCACCAATCTTCGTTTTCAGTTCTTCCAAAATAGGCTTCATCATTTTGCATGGACCACACCACTCAGCAGAAAAGTCTACCAGGGTAGGAACATCGCTCTTAATTAACTCAGAAAAATCTCCTTTGGCCATATTAGTTTAAACGGCTACCGGGGAAGTTACCACAATTTTAGGGATCATGGTTACATTCGATTTGATTGAATTAGAAATCAGGCAAGCTGCTTCAGCTTTTGATAATACGCGTTCAGCACGCTCCCGATCTTTTTCATCAGAAATTGTTACCGTAGGTTCCAATATAACCTCTGTCATTAAGTATTTTCCTTCTACTTGCTCAAGCTTTCCCTTAGAATCGCACTGGAATGCGGTAAACTCTAATTTTGAATTTTCGGCAATAGCCAAAAAGGTAGTCATTAAGCAACTGCTTACTGCAGCGGTAAATAAATGTTCAGGCGACCAGATGCCGGGAATTCCTTTGGGAAATTCGGGTGGGGTAGCCACTTCAATGCATCCTGATCCCGTGGCAGGTACATTTAATTCAGGAGAACACATGATGCCCTTGCGATCTTTGTTCCAGGCAATTTGTACGTTATAAAAATGCGGATCCATAACTGTTAAATTTTATTTTGAAGACTCATCCAACTTCCACCATTAAATACTTGTGTATAACCTTTTGATTTCAACATGCTTTTAGCTGCGCCACTGCGCATACCCGAAGCACAACAGGTTATAATAACTTTGTTTTTATCTGTAAAGCGATTTGTATTATTGTTCAACTGATCTACGGGTATATTTAAAGAACCACGGATATGACCACTTGAATATTCACCCTTTGTGCGTACGTCCAAAACAATCGCACCTTTTTTTACAAGTTCAGCGTAGTCTACTTTGGGTCCTAAACCCAACAGACTTTTTAGAGCTTCTATCATAGGATACTAACGGTTTGAGTTCTTAAATAATTTACCGATAGCCAGGAGCCACCATCGTAGCATGTAATACCCTGTTGTTTCAGAAGACCAGAGGCCATAGCACTACGGCCACCCGAGGCACAACACAAAACGAGGGGAAGTTTTAATGCTTTTACTTCGGAGAGTCGTTGGGTTAGTTCGTTTACCGGAATGTTGATTGATCCGGCTACATGGCCCCCTTGAAACTCACCGGCTGACCGCACATCTATAATGGTGCATTCTTGATTTTGAATTGCTTTCTCTACACTCATACTAATTTCGAATTTATTTTTTTTCTTTTTGGAACATACTAAATACTAAGCCACCCATCAACGCTCCGTAGGCGGAAGAATTAATAGGGCTTGATGTAATCGGGCACGAGCCGGACACGCAACCAATTTGCTGCCAGTATAAATACCCTGCACCTAACCCAATGATAACACCTACTGCGGTGAGCCAATATTGTTTAAGATTTGCCATGAAGTTTTTTTCTTAGCGTGCTGAGCCCGAAGGGTAGGTATAATGGGCAGAAACTAACCATGCTGGTCAATACTAAAACGGGTGCCAAGAGTAATAGTATAATGGCTGTTACACCTGAAATCAAATCTGCGTAATAAAGTACCACTATAGCGGTTGCGAGAACCATCCGGATTATCCGATCAGCGGAGCCCATATTCTTTTTCATTGGATTGGCTTTTTAATGATGATGTAAAGCTAACCAATGAAGATCACAGAGTTTGTGATCTAAATCACAGAAGAATAATTTTATTTCGAAAAAGTTGAACCAGCCCTTCATTTTCCATCTGCTTCATAACCCTTGAAACAGCCTCGCGGGCAGTACCGAGTTCATCCGCTAATTGCTGATGGGTTATTTTTATTTCATTTGATCGATATAGTTCTGCCTTTTGCTTTAATAGTTGAAGCAGTCGGGTATCTAATTTTTGAAAGGCAATAGCGTTAACTGCAGTAAGAAGCTCTTCAAATCGTTTGTGGTAAAGCCTAAAAATGAAATCGGCCCACTCCGGAAATTTCTTAACCCATTCACTGGCTTTTTCTACCGGAATAAAAAGAATTTCTGCGTCTTCCTCAACGATTGCTTTGACCTTGCTGGTTTCATTGTGAATTCCTCCTAGAAACGACATGATGCAACTTTCGCCTGGCGTGATATAGTAGAGTAAGATTTCTTGACCGTTTATATCCGTTCGCATCACTTTTAAGCTGCCCTTTAGCACCAGCGGTATGGCTTTTATGTAACTATCTTCCTGTTGGATGACAGAACCTGCAGGAATTTTTTTCAGTTGGCCATAAGCTGAAACTTCCTCTTTTAGTAATGTTTTAAAAAGCGAATCGGTAGCAGACATGGTTAAAGTTACGAAAGCAAGAACAAGAATATCAAAGGAAAGATTATTCCCACTAAGGCCAACTTCCAGCCACGATCCCAGAAACTATTTTCACCTTTTTGTATAAACATGCCTGTGCAGGCAATAACCAACATGGCTACACCAAAAATGTCAGAATAATAAATCCACCAGTTACTGGTATCCACATGCAGTTTAGTCATTTGACCCAAAACAGGGGTAGTGCGATACGATTCTATTTTTCCTTTACTCGTGGTTAGATCAACCTGCACATCATTATTAGCGTAAGAGATTTTAAGATTATTTCCATCCACTGAAAATCTCCGCAGATTATCGTCAATCGCAAACTCTTTCGTAAAGGCTTCAATAAATTTATCATTCACCGAATCCTTTATTACTACTTGTTTCAGAGTTATCTCTTGTGAATTATAGGTGTAGCGTCTGGGATGCCAGACCTGTCGGTGATTTAGAAAAATTCCTGAAAGAGAAAAGGCAATGATTAATCCTAAGAAGAAGTAAGCAAGATCGCGATGGGTATTGCGTGCTGTGAGTTTCATGAATCTTATAAAGATGTGATGTTTGAAAAAATTTAAACAAGGGTTCAGCTACTTTCCGAAGGGATTCAGAGCGTTTAAGGCACGTTTGCCACCACCCATTTTGTTCATGGTCTTCATAAGCTTGCGCATATCTTCAAATTGTTTGAGTAACTGATTTACCTGTTGCACATTGGTTCCACTGCCTTTAGCTATTCGATTCTTCCGACTTGGATTTATTTTATCAGGGTTTTCTCTTTCTTTAGTTGTCATCGATCGAATGATGGCTTCAATGGGTTTGAAAGAATTGTCGTCAATATCAACGCCTTTCATGGCTTTACCCATACCGGGTATCATGCCGAGCAGGTCTTTCATGTTTCCCATCTTTTTGATTTGCTCCAGTTGCGATAGAAAATCATTAAAGTCGAACTGGTTCTTACGCATTTTGGCATTAAGCCTACGTGTTTCATCTTCATCAAAAGTTTGCTGCGCTTTTTCAACCAAGCCCACCACATCACCCATGCCTAAGATACGACTCGCCATCCGATCGGGATAAAAGCGATCAATCGCCTCCATCTTTTCGCCTGAGCTTATAAACTTAATAGGCTTATTAACAACTTTGCGAATGGAAAGGGCAGCCCCACCGCGGGTATCACCATCTAACTTGGTAAGTACAACTCCATTGAAATTTAAGCGTTCGTTAAATGTTTTGGCAGTATTCACGGCATCCTGCCCCGTCATGGCATCAACCACAAACAAAGTCTCTGATGGTTTGAGCGCTTCTTTCAAAAGAGCGATCTCATTCATCATCGCTTCATCCACAGCCAAACGGCCTGCGGTATCTACAATAACAACGCGGAAATTATTTTTCTTTGCATGCTCGATAGCAGCCTTGGCTATTTTAACTGCGTCTTTATTTTCAGGCTCGGCATATACCTCTACACCAATTTGTTCGCCTAAAACTTTTAATTGATCAATAGCCGCAGGTCTGTAAATGTCGCAGGCTGTTAACAGCACCTGCCGGCCTTGGCGCTTGAGGTAACTAGCCAGTTTACCCGAAAAAGTTGTTTTACCGGAACCCTGTAATCCGGCAATTAAAATAACCGCGGGGTTACCTTCTATGGAGATGTCTTCACTCTCGCCCCCCATAAGCAGCGTGAGTTCATCGTTCGTGATTTTGGTTAACAGCTGACCGGGCGAAATCGCGGTAAGCACGTTTTGGCCCAGCGCCTTTTCTTTTATTTCGTCTGTTACTTCCTTGGCAACTTTATAGTTAACATCGGCATCGATTAACGCTTTGCGGATTTCTTTTACCGTGGTGGCAACGTTAATCTCTGTAATCTTTCCCTGGCCCTTCAGGTTTTGAAAGGCTTTTTCCAACTTAATACCTAAACTATCGAACATGATCGGTTTTTTTTAAGGCCACAAAGTTAATGGGTAAATCGTATTCGGGAAACGGGCAAGGAGAGTTAAGTGAAAAAACGAAGAATAAGGGCCAATTTTATTCCTTTCCCTCCTGAATCCCTAATAAGGTTAATTTAACAAGAATCAGATTTTTGTTGAAGTTGGAGTAGAGTAGTTTTACCAGGTCTTTGTTTTGTATTTTCGTTTTGCAAACTGAAATCCGACATCAAAGCCATAATCTTCTGCCAGAAATTCCATCACATTGCTGGTGCCTCCTTTTTGGATTAGTTTAGCGAGGATAGATTTTTCCAGTTGATTAACTGGCATTTACTACTTTGATTATTAAGACAAGAGATGCAACTTACTTAAAATAATTCTATGAGAACCATTTTTGCTTTTATGCTTTTATCGCAATTCGGCTATGCTCAATTGAGCTCTGGTAAAAATTTAAATCAACTCTCGTGGTTGGAAGGAACCTGGAATCGCACGAATATCAAAGCAGGGAAGTTGGCCCATGAGCGATGGGTGAGAACTGACCAAGGCGAGTTTGTAGGTTGGGGCGTATCTATGACTGGCGCTGATACCACCTTTGTTGAAAAACTCAAGATTATTTCGAAAGACAATGCGTTGTATTATGTAGCCGATGTACCGGGAAATAAGGAATTGACCTATTTTAAATTTACAGAACTAACGGCTACCAGCTTTGTTTGTGAAGATCCCATGCATGATTTCCCAAAAAAGATTTCTTATCGGTTAGATGGAAAGAAATTGAAAGCCGTGATCTCTGGTAATGATAAATCGATTGAGTATTTGTTTGAAAGGGAGGACTAAAGGTATTTTTTAAGAACTTGATGTTCCTCAATTCTTACCGATAGTAGGCTAGCAGCATTTCTCATTGCTTCAGCGGGATTTGTTTTCTCATTTACTAAGGCAATAACTTCTTTCAAACCGAGCGTATCCATATCTTTCTTGGCTAATTCATTTTTACCAACAATAGCAATAGTGGGTTTGCCATACTTGGTTGCCAATTGAGCCACACCCATCACCACTTTACCTGATAACGTTTGAACGTCCATTTTGCCTTCGCCTGTTATTATGAGGTCGGCCCAATTTATTTGTTCTTCAACGTGTAGTGTCTTTAGAATGAAATCAATACCACTATTAAATTCTGCATTTAAAAAAAGCAGGGCGCCCGCACCCAAGCCTCCTGCGGCCCCAGCACCTTTAAAGTTTACCTCCTGGTTACATTGACTCTTTGCGATCTGTTCAAAATTCCGGAGACCCCAATCAAGTAGTTGAACAGCTTCTTCATCGGCACCTTTTTGGGGTGCATACACATAGGCCGCGCCATTTTTTCCGTAGAGTTCGTTATCCACATCGCACAAAACAACGAAGGAGATTTTCTTATTATTTAGGATGAACTTGTCGAACTGAATTTTATAAAGATGAACCAGATTTTCTCCGATGGGCGCCAGCGTTTCATTTTCCTGATTTAGAAACTTTACCCCTAAGGCTGCGGCCATTCCCAAGCCTGCATCGTTGGTGGCACTACCCCCAATGGTAAGAATGATTTTGTTTACGCCACGGGTAATCGCATCGGCAATAAGTTCGCCCGTTCCATACGTGGAAGTTTTTAGTGGGTTACGTTCTTCTTTAGATAATAATGCCAGTCCGGATGCACTCGCCATTTCTATGAACGCGGTAGAGCCATCGCCTGAGACTCCATACGAAGCAGTTATTTTTCTGAATAGCGGATCACATACTTCCGTAGAAATCATAGAACCCTTCGAATGGTCGGTGAGAAGTTCACAGGTACCCTCACCACCATCGGCCATCGGAATAAGTTTAATGGACAGTGAGGAATCAATTTTTAGTAATCCGCTCTCAATAGCTGCACAAACTTCTTTCGCTGTTAGTGAACCTTTAAACTTATCGGGTGCTACTAAAATATTCATAGTAGCGTAAATAGAAGAATGGATGTAATGAGTACCGTTATACCTTGAGCTAGTGTTATCAGCGTAAAGCTTTTATAAGCATCTCTTTCGCGGATGCCACTGAATTGAGATACCACCCAGAAGTATGAATCGTTCGCATGTGAAACCATCATGGCGCCACCACCAATGGCTAAAATTAATGTGGCCACGGAAGTGGCGGATGTAAATCCCGCAAGGATAGTTAACGGTGCTAGTAAAGAACTGGTTATAATGATAGCTGATGTGGAGGAGCCTTGTGCGGTTTTTAAAACAGCTCCTAAAGCAAAGGCAATTAGTATAAATAGTATGCCGCCCGATTGCGAGCCTGCGATCTGCTCTTTCAAAATCAAATCGATGCCGCTTGATTTGATGACTGCTCCGAACGAGCCGCCTGCACCGGTAATAAGAAGTATCACTCCAGCATCTTTCAAAGCTTCAGAGATCCATGCAGGCGATTCGTGTCTTTGTTTTTTTGAAATCAAAAGAAATGCACAAAGGAGTCCTGCAGATAAAGCAATGGCTGGGTTTCCGATAATTTGGAAGATGTTTGTCAGTGCTTCAAAGGCCGGAATTATAGTAGGCAATGTAGCGCAGGAGATAAGCAGAATAGGAAGCAACAGCGGAAGAAATGCAAGCACTGCATGGTGATCATTTTTCTCGGGCGGAATATGCGTTGTTTGTATAGTATGAATTTTGGCACCCATTTTTTTTGATAACCAAAACGCAACCAACGCAGCCGGTATAGCGCCAATCAATCCGATTAAAATTACCAGCCCCAGATTTGCGGTTACCCCCAGATTTGCGGCCGCAGCTAATGGGCCCGGAGTAGGGGGTACCAGTACGTGAGAAGTATATAATCCGCTGGATAAAGCAAGGGATAGTTGTGCTTGATTTATTTCGGTGGAGGCGAGCGCAGGGATTAACCGGGACAGGATGATAAAACCTGAATCGCAGAACACTGGAATACCAACCACCACGCCAATCATAGACATGGCGATTAACGTTTTACTTTTACCAAACGCATGGATGATTTTTGTTCCAATGCTGGTCATCGCTCCGGTTCGCTCCATCACAATGCCCAGGCACGAACCAATGGCCACAAGAAATCCTATTTGTTGCAACAACAACCCAAAGCCCGCTTGCATGGTAGTTACTGTTTCTAAAACAGATTTGCCAACCAGAGTTCCAAAAATCAGGGCTGCAATGAGTAGAGAAAAGAAGGGATTTAGTTTTAAATAC
>JAGPBO010000186.1 GCA_018063305.1 Cyclobacteriaceae bacterium | reverse complement strand
AGATCGCTTTCAATCCACCGGGCTGTTTCATCTATTTCACTTATTCCTTTTTTTCTTCCAAGTGCCGCCACAGAACTTATGTGGATTAATCGAGGGATGTTTTGCGACAAGCAGGTATTCACCACATTTTTTGTGCCCTCCACATTTACCTCCATGATTGTTTTCTTCATTCTGGGATTAAAGGAAACTTGCGCAGCGGTGTGAATAACAGTTGTAGCGCCTTCAAAGGCTTCTCGGAGTGCTGCTGGATTTAGGATATCACCTTCGCGCCATACAACACCAGTTAGGTCAGTAAGTGATGATCGATCACTGTCTTTTCTATGAAGAGCGACAACCGGAATTTTTTCGCTTACCAACTTGCGAAGTATATAGTTTCCTAAAAGTCCGTTGGCACCGGTAATAGCAATCATTAATCTAGAGTGTATTATTTAGTAAAGGTAAAGCTACAGCTTTTCTGAAATTCCGATCACGGGGTGCGGCTTCTAACATTCCCATATAATGTTGGTTGTGGCAGTCACTTCCTAGAAGATCTACCCAGCCTTGTTCGATTAATTTAATGGCAAGCCGCTGAACAGGCCTGGAGTAAAAACCTAAAATGGAAGGAATATTTATTTGAAGTAAAGCGCCACGATCGCGTAGCTCCTCTGCTTTTTCCATGGTCATATAGCCATAGCGTTCGGGATGAGCCAGAATAGGTTTGTATCCTTGCGTAATTACCTGAAAAATAAAATCCTGCAGCTGATAAGGCTCGTTCAAAAAGTTGGTTTCAAAAAGCACATGCGATTGCCCAAAGGTCAAGAGGGGCTCGCGCGCTTCGACCTTTCTCATCAATTCTTCGTCCAGATAATATTCGGCTGCGGCTTCTATGGAAATGGGAATATTTTCTTTTGCAATAAGGTCTTTTAATTCTTGCAAAGTTTGCTGTATGGTGTTCGGTTCGTTACGGTAATAATCACTATTAATATGTGGGGTGGTAATAAGTTTTCGATATCCTAACGAATAGAACCGATGCACGAGTTCAATGGCTTCTTCGTGATTTCTTACCCCATCATCGAGCGCAGCCAATAAATGCGAATGCATATCGGTGGTCAAAGGGTTTTGAAAATTGCTTTTAGATCGAAAGAACGAAATCACCGGATGCGTAATAGATTTTTCCAATTTTGTTTTATCCCTGTACGGTCTTCATAATACCCATACCCATAATAACGATCATTTACCGGCAGTGCGTTAAGCACGGTGGAGACATGAACTAACTTATTAATGGTAATTACCCGGAGTAAGTTATCCATAAATGCTTTCTTCGAGTAGTTAGCGCGAAATACATAAATCGATAGATCGGATCGTTTCATGGCCATAATGCCATCCGTCACTAAACCTACGGGAGGTGTGTCAATAACTACAAAGTCATACGCTTTCCTCAACTCTTCGATAACATCGGTAAATTCACCATTGAGCAACAACTCAGAAGGATTAGGGGGGTGAGGCCCGGAGGGGATGAAATCAAAATTTTCTAGCGAGGTTTTGGTCACACATTCTGTCCAGGTATTCTTTTTAATCAGAATCGTGCTCATGCCTTTGCTTAAATCATTGCCGGCTGGATATTTTTCATTTTTGGGCTTACGCATATCCAAATCGATAAGCACTACCTTTTTGCGCGACATAGCCAATACACCACCCAGATTCATAGCCAGGAAAGATTTTCCTTCACCCGATATCGTTGATGTGATCGTTATCACCTTGCTCTTAGTGCCGGTATTGAAGAATTCCAAATTGGTTCGAAGTGTTCGTATGGCTTCGCTCACTATAGATTTAGGATTATCAATAACATGAAACAACGATTCTGCGGAATGACGGGAAACGGGAATCATACCCAATAGCGGGATTTGTGTTCCTGTTTCTAACTCTTTGGCACTTGTTATTTTATTATTGAGAACATATAAAATTCCGAGTAGAAAAAAATTTAGTACAATCCCTGCCACGAATCCAATGCCGAGAATCAAATATCGCTTGGGGGAGATGGGCTCAATCGGGAGTGTGGCTGAAGACAGTATTTTAAAATCGGGGATACTACCGGCCTGCGCTATTTCAAATTCGGCCTTTGATTGCATCATCGATAAGTAGAACTCTTCGTAGAGTTTATAATACCGTTGATTCTTTGTGAACTGCGTATTCTTATCCGGCATTCCTGCAAACTCTTTCTCCAATTGATCTTTCCTTTTACTCAATTCGGCTAATGAGGTAAGCCATTCTTTTTTTATTTCTAATAATTGGTTGAACAGCAAGTCTTGCACAGTTTTTAATTCCTGTTCCTTCTGCCTGAAGGCAAACGTATTTTCGTTATAGGCGAGACTGAGTTGATCACGCTCATGCGTTATCTTACTAAGATCTTCCATTCTCTTATTAAGGTATTCGGGTAAAAATTTATAATGTTGATTGGCCGTTGCTATTTTACCCGACTGAATTTCCTCTAACAGAGAATTTATTTCAATAACTTTCTTGTTGAGCTCGTACCGTTGCGAGTCTACTTTGTTAATAGCAACAATTGTTCTTTTTAAATCAAGCGTTAAGTCACTGCTCTTGTTTTTTAAGGTGAAATTCTCAAAATAATCTTCAAAGCCTCCCATGCGGGTTTCCACCTGGGCAAGTTCATTATTTAACCAATCGATCTTTTGTTTATTAGCTAGATTTTTTTGTTGATTGCTATACGTGATATAGAGGGAATCAATCTTATTTACAATTTCGTGTGCCTTTAACGCATTATAATCCTGAAATGAAATTCGAATTGTGTTGGCATTGAAATTAAGCGGATCTACCTGAATGTTTTTAGAAATATATTCGATAAGGCTTGCCTTGCTGTTTATTACAAAATAATAATCATTGCCATCGTTCTCAACAAAGTGTTTTGTTTTTACAATAGTTAACATGGTTCCATCGACTTCAAGGGGTACACCAAATGTGCCGGTGGTCTTTGCTTTTCCTGGATTGTCAATGAGGATGGAGTATTGATTTTTATTTACAAAATCAAAGTAAATGGGTGTGTCGTAATGAAATTTATTGATAGAGGATAACGCAACCCTAAAGGTTGATCGCTTGTACATCTCGTCCTTTAATACCTTACCCGCGCTATAATAACTAACTGATAAATCCAGCGAGTCGATAAGTTTGCTAAAGAATAGTTTAGATTTAATTTGCTCGATCTCACCTGATACAATATTCAGATTTTGATCTTCAATCATCGGTTTAATTCCCAACTCCGTGGCATCGCGTTTGATATCTAGCTTAAGTTCTGATTCGGATTCAAATAAATCTTTTGTGTATCGAATAAAGAGATAAGCGCTGAGGTTGGTAGCAAAAAAGATAATAATGAACCACAACAGATTTTTTCTGAAAACGGCTGATAGCTTTTCAACATCAATGGATTCGGTAGTATTTGGGGACTTAATATCCATGGATTTAATGCCAATCAATAGCTTTGAAGAACTAGCAGTAAGGTGGTTAAACTAATTAGTAAACTAAGTGCGCCTGAATAATCACGCAAAGCCTCACTAACAGGCCTCCGAACAGGTTCTACATAAATTACATCACCAGGTTCCATAATTACATTTCCATCTCTGAGGCCCTGAATGGTACTTAGATCAATTTCAAATACACGCTCACCCCTGATGAGGCGAATGTTTTGTGCCTTCGACTCATTGGTAAGTCCTTTACCTAAAGCCAAAACTTCCAATAAATCCATGTTTTCATTTTCAAGGGGTATCACATGTCCTCCCAAGGCACCGAGTAAAATCACTCGTTTGTTTTTATAGGTGAGTTGAACGTAAGGCTCCTTAAAAAATTTAGCATACTCATTTTGTAAAATTTCTTCGGCCTGCCGTAAAGTAAAATTTTCAAGATTAATTTCACCTACCATTGGGAAGCGAACTGTACCCTTCAGATCGACCAGATAAACAGGCTCGTCTTCCTCTTCTTTTTGTACAGTTCCATTCTTTTGACTGAGCTCTGGATTAGGATCAATCAACCGCTCGCCCTTGTTTGAATACACGTCTAAACCCAATAAATCATTCTTTTGGATTTGGTAATTTTTTTCAACCGAATTGACCTCCTTGTTTATACGCTCAGTTCCTACTTCATCGGTTGATTTAAACATAATGTTTTGCTTATAAGAAGCACACGACATCATGAAAAGAAGGGAAATTATAAATAGGGTACGCACAAACCAGAATATTTAATAGGGTGAAATTACTGATTTTATCAATAATTCGCGGATGCGAGGCAATCTTTGGAGGTTTGGATTGGACTGACAACTTTAAGGCTGGCAATCTCATGCAGATATTTGGTTATAACCAGTTCTTCATCAAATTCAAATTCGATCTTTCGCCTTCCATTTTCTCCAAACCGTTTAAGGGTTGCTTCATCCAGGGCTAGCATCTGCTCCATTTTCGAAGCGAGATCATCTGCATTTTTAAGTTTGCACAGTAAGCCATTGTAATTGTTTTCCACTACATGATGGCAGCCGGGCACATCGGTAGCTACAATGGGTTTTGCTGAACTTGCCGCTTCCAACAACGTGCGTGGAGTTCCTTCGCGGTAAGAAGGGAGCACAATGCAATCGGCCTCGTTAATAAACTTACGCACATCATCCGTGGTACCTAAATATTCGATAGCGTTTGATTTGATCCACTCATCAATAACAGGCAACTGAATTCCGCGTTTATGTTCAGGATCTTTTGCACCCAACAATTGAAAGCGGGCCGACACCCCCTTGCTTTTAAGCTTATTTACCGCCTCTATGTACTCCATTATCCCTTTGTCAGTAATCAGCCTCGAAATCAATAAAAAAGTAAACGATTCATTTCTTTTAAATTGAGATGGCTGAAATTTCTTTAAGTCAATGCCGGAGCCAGGGAGCAGATCGGCAGATTTTGCCGGAACTAAGTCATTGTTTAGAAATAGTGCCAGATCGTCTGGGTTCTGAAAAAAAACTTTTTTGGGAAATCGAAAGGCAATTTTATAGAGAAACATAGCGATGGCAGAAACCACATTCCTTTTTAAGAATACAGTACCTAAACCACACACATTATTAATTGTAGGAATTTTTAGAATGCTGGCCGCAAACGTGCCATACACATTCGGCTTAATCGTATAGTGAAGAATTATATCGGGCTTAACCTTCCGGTAGATGCTCCATAATTCAATGGTAAGGGCCAAATCTTTAATTGGATTTGCCCCACGGCTATCCATTTTTACATCGTGATGTATACAACCCGCTTCCACTAAAAGAGCCGTATAGTTATCGTGTGGCGCTATGGTGTGGACTTCATAGCCTTGGGCCAGAAGTTTTTTAACAAAATTCATCCTGAAATTGTAAATGTTCCAGGATGTGTTCAATACTATCGCTACTCTCATTGGCCAACGTATCTGGTTAAACAAACCAGATTTTAAGACTTTAGTTTAAGTTTAAACTATTTACCGGTTCAAAATTCGTTAAATTCTTACAAACTTATTACATGTATTATCCGAAATTGGAAAAAAGTAACTGCTTCTTAATTCATTGGAGCGGAATAAGGTAATTTTGAAACTTTTAAGTTGATAGAAGAATGACGAAAGCAGTTTTAGTTGCGTTAGCTGACAAAAATCCTGAGATAACAAATGAACACCTGGATGAAATGGAGTTTCTGGCCGAAACAGCCTCGATTCAAGTGACGCAACGTTTTGTACAACGCCTGCAACAACCTGATGTTCGGACTTTTATAGGAAAAGGTAAACTGGAGGAGATCAAAGGCTACGTGGTCGCTAATGAAATTGAAAATGTAATCTTCGATGACGATCTGAGTCCTTCTCAACTAAGAAATCTGGAGAAAGAACTTAATACCAAAGACGCTGAAAATAAAAAAGTCCGGGTTTATGACCGAAGCCTTCTGATTCTTGATATTTTTTCCATGCGAGCGCAAACAGCCCAGTCCCGGGCGCAGGTGGAATTGGCTATGAATCAATACCTGCTTCCCCGCCTTACGGGAATGTGGACTCACCTGGAAAGGCAGCGCGGGGGCACCGGAACCCGCGGTGGTTCAGGAGAACGTGAAATTGAGACTGACCGTAGAAATATTCGTTACCGGATTTCCCTGCTAAAGGATGAGTTAGAGAAAATTGATAAGCAACGTAAAACCCAACGCAAATCACGAAATAGTGTGGTTCGTGTTTCCTTGGTTGGTTATACAAACGTAGGCAAGTCTACGCTAATGAACCTGCTCTCAAAATCATCCGTAAAGGCAGAAAATAAATTATTCGCCACGGTTGATGCCACGGTGCGAAAGGTAGTACTTGGCGATATTCCTTTTTTACTTTCCGATACGGTAGGATTTATTCGAAAATTGCCACACCATCTCATTGAATCGTTTAAGTCAACCTTAGATGAAGTTCGGGAGGCCGATATCCTGCTACATGTAGTTGATGTGGCCCATCCTTTTCACGATAACCAGATTGAGGTCGTAAAAAACACGCTGGCCGAATTAGGTGCTGGAGAAATAACCACCATTTTAGTTTTAAATAAAATTGATTTGCTGGAGCAAAAAGAAACTCCAGTTTCTTTTGAAGAACTAAAAGGATATTATCGCGAACATGGCTATGATCATGTTGTGTTTATTTCAGCGGAGAAAAAGGAGAATATCACCGAATTAAGGAAAATGCTTTTTGAAGAGGTGAAGAAAAAGCATATGACCATTTACCCGAATTACGCAGCTTCTACCAGTTATACTTTTGTTGAGTAGTCGGGCAACCTCCAATTCTCCATTTAAACTATTTCAGTTCCTTTGATAACGAATCGTGGTCGGGAACCATATTAAGGGCTTATCTTTCCTCTGATAATCTAAAGTTTTATGATAAAAAATATTTTTCTATTTGGCCTTGCTCTTGTCGTTTCGGTTTCTGGCTTCGCACAGAAAAACAAGAAGGAGGCAGCCAGTACACCAGCTACTTCCCCGGCTGATTTTAATTCCTACTTCAGTCCTGTTAAGTGGCGAAGCATTGGTCCGTTTCGGGGTGGTCGTTCTGTAGCCTCAACAGGTGTAGTGGGTGATATTAACACATACTACATGGGCACTACGGGTGGCGGTCTTTGGAAAACGGAAGACATGGGCTTAAGCTGGAAAAATATTTCTGACGGCTTTTTTAAGACAGGATCAGTAGGTGCTGTTGCTGTTGCCGAAAGTGACCCAAATGTGGTTTACGTGGGTATGGGCGAGCACGCGGTGCGTGGCGTTATGACGCATCATGGTGATGGCGTTTATAAATCGAC
>JAGPBO010000185.1 GCA_018063305.1 Cyclobacteriaceae bacterium | reverse complement strand
CAACTAATGATGGGCGCATAAATACGGATTGAGATTTATAAAATTGTTAATGGCTTAAGTGTGATTTTAGCAGATTATATGTTGTCCAATCTTAACCCTAATTTTTCAGATTGCCAATTATTTAAATACCACCAAAGTAGAATTAATCATTTTCTAACTACTGATTTCTCAAGCACTAGGTGGAGTCTATAGACACTATTGAGAATCTCTCCACTAGTTGGTTTTAATTGTTCGATTTAATTAGGATACATGAGAAAAGGCCTATCTTGTACCAGTCATCAAAACATAAATATGCACAGCTACGAACAAATTTTTGAACACAACAAAAAATGGATCGCACAGAAGAAAGCTACTGATAAAGATTTTTTTACTCATCTGGCGAGTGGACAAAATCCAAGCTATCTTTATATTGGGTGCAGTGATAGCCGCGCTACTGCGGAAGAGCTCATGGGCGCAGAACCTGGTGATGTATTTGTACATCGAAATATTGCCAACATCATTAGTAATGTCGACCTAAACGTGATGAGTGTTATCGTGTACGCTGTTACCCATCTGAAGGTAAAACATATTGTGATTTGCGGACACTACTTTTGTGGTGGCGTGAAGGCTGCCATGTTACCGCAAGACCTGGGGCTTTTAAACCCCTGGCTTCGAAACGTAAGAGATGTCTATAGGCTTCACAAGGAAGAGTTGAACAATATCAAAGATGAAGAACTAAGATATATGCGGCTGGTAGAATTGAATGTAGAGGAGCAATGTATTAATGCTATCAAAACTGCGGCTGTGCAAAAAACCTTTTTATCGACTGGCTATCCCCTAGTACACGGTTGGGTA
Source organism: Cyclobacteriaceae bacterium (assembly GCA_018063305.1). Taxonomy (GTDB): domain Bacteria; phylum Bacteroidota; class Bacteroidia; order Cytophagales; family Cyclobacteriaceae; genus ELB16-189. Next base: position 6,488 of record JAGPBO010000185.1, on the reverse strand, counting down.
TTTAATGTGAAAAATGGTGAATTGATTGACCTCAAGATAAATTTTGTTGAAAAACTCAAAGGAATCCAGGAAATCTATAACCTAGGCGTCAGTGAATAATTCAACAGTTAATAATGAGGGCCTATCCCGTTATAGTAATTGCCACCGAATTGGATACCTTACTCCAAGCTCATCACGTGAAGGTAAAAGACTTATTGAGGTTGGGATTTGCTTTCATTCCAATAATAGCTGTCGGGATGAATTCTCTTACCAAATATAGCCGTGCCCACCCGCACGATGGTGGCTCCTTCCTCAATGGCAATTTCCAGATCGCCACTCATTCCCATGGATAATTCATTGAGCGTTACTCCGGGAATATGCAAGGTATTTGCCTCCAATTGAATTTTCTTTAACAGTTGAAAACACTTTCTTACTTTCTCCGATTCGGCATTGAAAAGGCCTATGGTCATCAATCCTTTTATGTTCAGGTTTTTTAAGGCGGACACCGATCGAATCAATTCAATTGCTTTTTCAGGGGCTACGCCAAATTTACTTTCTTCATAGGATGTGTTTACCTGAATAAAAATATCTATTCTTCTTTGCTCAAATTCAAGACGGTTATTTAGCTTTTCTGCCAATGATAGACGGTCAATGGACTCAATACAGTTTGCCCATTTTATCACTTCTTTAATTTTGTTGCTTTGCAGATGGCCAATAAAATGGACTTCAGGAGTTGGGCTTTTATAAAGTGAGCATTTCTCTTTCAATTCTTGAACCTTGTTTTCACCAATCAGATTTTCACCTAAATCCAGTACTTGTTGCACCCTCTCTGCTTCCACTGTTTTGGTTGCCAAAAGAAGGCGTACTTCATTTTGATTTCGCTTGGATTTTATACAAGCCTCACGAATACGACTATTAATTTGTGCTAAGTTTTCCTGTAGGGTTGTACTCATTATATTATTTTAATATCAGAATCAGGCCACACTATTTCGTCCTAAACCTTCATCAAGCAACATTAAAGAACATATGATTTTGTATTACTCTTTCTTTTCAAGGAAGCAAATAAATGGTTTTGAAATTCCGGAGCTTGAAGTGTGCTCATGTTCAATTCATAATTCAATTCGCTCTTGCTGATGTTTAGTATTCGTTGAGAGCGGATGGTTTTTAGGTCGTTGTCAATATGTGTACTATTAAATATAATTTTTGTTGTCTCGCCTCCTAAATAGTTTTCCATCGTATATGTTTCTGTTCGACCGCCCACTTGGGCACTCACCCACAATACTTTGTTTTCTTTCAGTAAGATAAAACCAGTGTCCCAAAAAACAGTTTTCCCATTTTTCTCTGTATTGTTTTTGTAAATGGTTTTTTGGTCAAAGTGAATTGAATCCTTGTCTTCATCGGGAGTGAATATACATACTTCCGTATATTGAGTATCTTCAATGGTTGGGAATTTGGCCATGCCTTCTCCCCTCCATTCGCCCTCCAGGAGCATTTTCATTTCAGCAAATCTTACCTCCATCTTTAAAGTGGTTTTAGTATGTACGCCTAATGTCATTTTTGTTTAAAAATCAAAGTATCCACCTCATAGTATTTTTCTTGCATCAAGCCCAATGCAAAGGCTCCTACCAAGGCACTAAAAACCGAATAATCAAGCGGTCCTTTTATTCCTATTGAAAAAGCCATTGCCAGACCAAATGTATTTAAGAAAATTAATCCAGTTTCCCCAAGCTGAAACATCGGCACTCCACCCTCCAAACCTGTCTGCAACAGCAGATAGAAAACTTGCCGAAATGGTAAGTCGCAGAAATAGCGTGACTAGTTTCCTATTCTTATAACTTCCTAACATAAGCAATTTCGTTTTTGTTCTATTGACTTCTTGTATTAATACTAATCATCAACCGTCTGAAACTTTGCTGGCGTGAGCAATAAAATAATCAAAATGATAATACCCGTTACCACTAAACCTATATACACATCATGGGTTGCATCAAAAAAGGCTTCTCGTAAATACAAACTCACCTCAGAATCCGCGCCATGGGATTGCAACACCTCTACCACCATATTCACACTGGGCAGTTCCGACTTAAGTTGGGCTGGTGCGTTCTCTACTTTATTGCTAAGCGCTCCATTAAAAATAGCTGCAAACACTGCTGCCCCTATACTCTGTCCGAAATACCTTGAAAACATATTTGTACCTGTAACAACTCCTCTTTGGCCCCACGCCACAGTGGATTGTACTCCCACTAATAAAGGTGTTGATATCAAGCCAAAGCCTGCTCCTAACGTCATTTGAATAGCCACCAACATTCCTATAGGTCCAGGGAATTTCATGAATAAGAAACTGGATGCACCAACAATAACAATAATAGCTCCGCAAAGTGCTGTGTTTCTAAATCCAATACGTAGGTATAAGTTTCCAGATAGTGAAGACGAAAGTGGCCAGGTAATGCTCATGCTCGCCAATATAAAACCAGCGGCTATGGCGTTAACTCCTGTAACCGACTGGGCAAACAACGGCAAATACATGTTGGGGCCCATCATCATAATACCCATGCCGATAGTCGCCAAATTGGCACCAAGAAGTACGCGCTTAGTCCAAACCCAGCGCGGTAAAATAGGTTCTTCTGATTTGCGTTCGATGCGCAATGTGATAAAAACCATTAAAGCACCGATTGTAATTACGCCCAGAGTACTAAAGGAAAACCAAGGCCAGGATTGTCCGCCTTGCAATAACCCAAACATAATGACTGCGCCAGTAACAAGCATTGCCGCAGCACCTGTCCAATCGATTTTGGTTCTTTTCTCTGTTCTTTTTTCGTGAAGGAAGATCATTAACAATACAATCGAACCGATCCCCAAGGGTATATTGATAAAAAATATCCATCGCCAGGAAGCATACTCGGCTAACGCACCTCCGAGCCCAGGACCTAAAATTGCAGAAACACCCCAAACACTGGACAACCAGCCTTGAATCTTAGCCCGTTCTTTAACCGTGTAAATATCACCAGCAATAGTGTTTACAGTAGCCATGATTGCACCTGCACCAACCGCCTGAAGTCCTCTGAAGAAAATTAAAGAGTCCATATCCCAGGCTCCGCCACAAGCTGCTGAACCTACAAGGAAAACAATAATCCCAAATATCAGAATAGGCTTACGACCATAGATGTCAGTCAGTTTTCCATACACAGGAATAGTAATTGTTTGAATCAATAAATAGATTGAAAACAACCAGCTAAACAAAGAAAAACCACCAAGGTCGCCTACAATCTGAGGGATGGCCGTAGCCACAATGGTGCTGTCCATAGCAGCCAACGACATGGCCAACATCAGTGCAAGTAAAACCCAGTTTCTACGCATTATTTATCACCAAAGCTATACGCAGTTTTACCCAAAGATAAAACCACTAGAAATGTTAGTGTTTTTATAAGGACTATTAACACTATAACAAAGTAGTACGATCATTTGTGCAAGGATGTAGCTTTTAGTTCTTCCTCAAAAGAATTTTTCAAGTCTTCCAATTCGGCTTGCGCGTTAGATATTTTATCAGACAAGGTTTTTTCTGAAGGCGGAACCACATCCACTACCGTGCCCAATGATTTTTGATACCAATCCGTCCAGGCATTCAATATTTCTTCCTCCTCGTTAATAGGTTTTCCGGCTGCGACCGCTGCTTTGCTTAGTTCAAATTCTTTTTTCAACCGGGCTTTAGCCGAAGTCATTAACATGGTAAGTAACCCTTGTGCAGTTTTATCATCGGCATTAATTAATGTGTAAGCACTTACGAGCGCTGCCGTTCCTACATTTATCATGGATTCTTTTGACACTTTATCAATTCGATCATTATCGGTGTGATAAAATTGATCGGTAAAATGCCATAGTAGTAATCCCGGAATATCGGCTTTTAAAAATGGCGTATGGTCGCTACCGCCTTCAAAGGGATTGGTCTTCACTTCCCAATTAGCATACGCGCCCTGGTTTTCAAAAACATGAATAATAAAATCATTGAGATAATGTGGTTTCATGTCTTTCGCTTCAAGTTTTCGTCCACCCCATTCCGTGTGTTTATCCTCACCACGTGTCCAGATAGCGCTGGGATCTGGCATTTTCTCTATCAGAAATGATCCCCCTGTTATCGCAGTGTTCTCGCCCACCATGTCCAAACTTATTCCCCAGTTTATTTCTGATGTGCGCTTATCCTTTTCGATAATATAACGATGGGTTGAAGTAATTTCATCACCCCACAAAAAAGTAAGCATTCGCTTTGCCTCCAGCTTGTTTGCCTCTACTAATTTTGCTGTGATCATCGCCATTTCCAATTGTGTTCCCACCCCTGTCGCATTATCACCGGCACCCGGCTCTTGTATATGTGCACTAAACACCAGGCTTTCTTTTGGTAAGGATGATCCTTTTACATTCGCCACCACAGTCAATTCTGCTGAGGGATAAATTTTTGTGGTGATGTCCACCTTTACTTTTATTGGGCCCGCGGTTATCGCTTTCTTTAATTTTTCATTAGCCTCATAAGAAAGTGCAATTCCCCAAGCCTTACTCTTTTCATCGTAGGGCAAGCTCCTGAACTGAATAGATGTTTTGTTCTTCTTAGGTTGCAAATAGGCAGGGTTATCATAGGTGATGACCCCTAATGCTCTCGCTTCAATAGCACTTTTATATAATTGTCTGGGGCTCATCTCGGCAAAAACAATTTTCCCTTTTACATTTTTTGATTTTAGTTCTTCTGCATCTTTGATATAGATGACATCCGCCACAACGCCATCTTTCGGAGTAGAGGTAGAATTTAAGAAAACCATATTTCGATTGGTAGATTGATCCAACAGTGTTTCATTTGTGCCGACAATAGAAAGGCTTCCGTCTACGGGTTCCCAGGTGGGTCGATCCATTTCGCGTTTTTCAACCCGATAAGTAAGTCGGTCGGTGACTTCTGCTTTTGACTCCAGCTTAAAACCTGCTTCTTCCAGTTTAGCAACAATGCGGTAAACACTTTCATTAAAACCAGTGTTGCCAGGTACCCGCCAATATTTTTCTACAAATGCAGTCGTTTCATAAGCTACATCTCCTTTAAATTCAGGACGTACCAGTTCGAAATACTTATCGATGGTTTCAGTCATCGTTGGGTTTCTGGAACAGGATAAAAATGTTGTAGCAAAAATGATGAATGCTAACGTGCTTCCGTTTTTCATATAGCTAGATTTCTCCTTTTGGAAAATTACTTCAATAAACTCAAAATAGTTGGAAGCTTTTTACCTGTTTATACTATCGGTTAGTCTTAGTTATAAACGAAGATTCGTTGGGGTATACTCTACACTGCCCCGGGCTTTCGGTATTTGCAATGTCGAACGACAGATAAATAAGTAATTAAAGATCCGACTTCTGGATTACAAATTCTGAAGACAAATATTCCCACAACTATTCATACCCTATCGCTACAATCTTAAAAACCCTGTTGCCTCTCGCTAGTTTTAAGATGGCCTCGTCCCCTACTTTCTTTTCCATCAACAGGCGGGCAAGCGGAGCTACAAAGGCAATCTTTCCTTTGGTGATGTCTGCTTCATCCGCTCCTACAATTTGAAATTTTTGAAGTTTGTTGCTCTTGTCAATTTGAAGAGTTACCGTGGCCCCAAACCTGACTTCATCCCGGGGTTGCTCCTTTACATCAATTATTTTGGCCGTTGCAATTCTTTCGGTGAGCAAGAGTAATCTAGCGTTGATATAATTGAGTGCAATCCGATACTCATTCTCATTGGTGGTGTCCAGAAGCGTGATCTCCCGAAGCATTTCTTCCTTTTCGGCCAGCAGCGCATCTAAGCCAACTTGTGTTACATAGTTTGTTTCCCCTGCAGGCAAATCTGCCCTGGGTGGTACCAACGGCACCTCTTCCTGATCACCCTCTTTTACAAATCCTCTGCTCATGATTGTGCTTGCTCTATCTATAAAGATAGTGCATTAAGCATGCTTTTAGCTAAAGAATTAATACTATCAGGCTTTGGGATTACAAATTCCGAAGAGCGACAGTTGAGGCTGAAAACTACTTATAGCTAGCGTGAAAAAAAACACACGTTGCAAACACGCGCTAGCTGGTTCTTCGACATTTGCAATGTCGTTACTACAAAAAGCAAACTGCCTCACCCGGATAAATCAGGTGAGGCAGTCGAGTTTAAAAAATGGGTTAAACTCAGTTTAAAAAATAAGGCACTCCGGCACCGGCAAAAAATATTTACCACCAACAACCACTACGAATGGAGTAAAAACCAGTCGTGCCGGATATGCCATGTCTTTATGGAATTACGAATTTTGATTTAAGAAGTACGAATTGATTAACTATCAAAATCATTCGTACCTCGTCATTCCACTCATTCGTCATTCTCTTAATCCACATTATCATGCAAAAACTTATTGTTACCCAACAGGTTATTATCATCGTTCAGGTTATAGCGCGAAATGAATGGCTCGGAAGAATGCGGCACGTTGTCCATCTTCACGCCTCTGCGTAA
>JAGPBO010000184.1 GCA_018063305.1 Cyclobacteriaceae bacterium | reverse complement strand
TTAATACAATTTCGGGAGACGTAAAAATTATCAGTGCCCTCAACCATTATATTGGTATGAAGCACATTGAAGTAGAAATGTTTCCGGAGTTTCAATATATGATTTACATCGTTGGCTTTTTGATTGGCTTCGGGTTACTCGCGGCCATCATCAATAAGCGATTTATGTTATGGTCTTTTACATTATTGCTCATTGCTACGGGTCTTGCTGCTCTTGTAGATTTCTATCTATGGGGCTACGATTATGGCCATAATTTAGATCCGACAGCAGCCATTAGTATTCCGGGAATGACCTACCAGCCACCGCTTATTGGCACTAAACAATTATTAAATTTTACGGCCTTTTCAGGGCCTGGCATTGGCGGTTGGTTTTTTGTAGTTGCTGCCTCCATAATTATAGGTACGCTCGTGTTCGAAATTAAAACCAACAAAAAGGCTGCATGAACAAATTAATGATCATCGCGTTTTGTTTGGTAATAGCTGCTTGTAGTGTTAAACCAGAGCCCTTGCAATATGGGGTAGATGCGTGTTACACATGCAAAATGACCTTGATGGACAATAAGTTTGGTGCTGAGTTAGTGACTCAAAAAGGCAAAGTTTATAAGTTCGATGATATGAACTGCATGTTGAATTTTTATAACGCCAACTATGAAACACAGGCTGACATGGCTTATGTTCTCGTGATTAATTATGACAATCCCGGACATTTTATTGAAGCTCAGCATGCCATGTATGCCAAGTCTGACAAAATCCGTACGCCTATGGCTAGTGGAATAGCAGCTTTTGAAGATGAAGTATCTTATGATAAGTATAATAAAGATTGGAAGGGTTTCTGGTTAAGCTGGGGAGAGGTACAGACTCAGTTTAAGTAAATTTCTTTCTCTCTTTTTGAAGCCACACAAAATGAAGAGAAGTGTTGTATTTATTTTTGTATTGAGTAGTTTTTTAACTGCGTATAGTAAAACAATAAAGGTAGGCGCAGGCGAACCGATAAAAAGTATTAAGGACGCCATTACAAAGGCTGAGCCAGGAGATACGGTACTCGTTCTCCCAGGTATCTACAAGGAGGGTAATATCATTCTTGAAAAATCTATTTACTTACTAGGTGAAGGCTACCCCACCTTAAGTGGGGAAAATAAGTTTGAAATACTTACCGTTCATACCACCGGGGCTGTTATCCAAGGCTTACGTTTTGTTGATACAGGAATAGGCAGCATGGATGACAAGGCTGCTATCAAATTATTGGATTGCAAAAATTTAAAAGTAATCGGCAATAAATTTGAGAATACCTTTTTTGGGATTTACCTGGCCAACTCATCGCATATCTGGATTGAACGCAACGAACTAGAGTCAAGAGAACAAGTCGAGCATCAGATCGGCAATGGCATACACCTTTGGAAATGCGAATACATCACCATTGATCAAAATAAAATTAAAGGTCACCGTGATGGTATTTACTTTGAGTTTGTTACCAACACGCTTATCACAAACAATTATAGTGAAGGAAATATGCGGTATGGCCTTCACTTTATGTTTTCGCATAATAATGAGTACCGCGACAATACCTTTATTAATAATGGAGCCGGGGTAGCCGTTATGTATACGAAAGGAGTGAAGATGATCAATAATCATTTTATTCATAACTGGGGTTCTTCCTCCTACGGACTTTTGCTAAAAGAAATTAGCGATTCATTTATTTCAGGCAATGTGTTTGAACAAAACTCAATAGGTATAATCATGGAGGGTGGTAGCCGGAATAAAATTCTTGAAAATCGATTTATCAGAAATGGATATGCTTTTAAGTTGCCAGCGAGTAGCGATGATAACATAATTTCGCGAAACAACTTTCAACAAAATACTTTCGATCTAGTGACCAATGGCAGTCTGGCACTGAATAAGATTGAAAGTAATTATTGGGATCGTTATGAGGGATATGATCTCAATCGCGATCAGATTGGAGACGTACCATACAGACCTATCAGTATGTATGGAATGATTGTAGAGCGCATGCCCACCGCGATATTGTTGTGGCGCAGTTTTTTGGTATTCTTACTTGATCGTGCCGAAAAAGCTATTCCGGTAATTACCCCAGTAAATTTAGTTGACAATTTACCCGCTATGAAGCCTTATGATTTTAATTGAAAATTTATCAAAAAAATTCGGCCGTCTCACGGCTCTCGATCAGGTTAATCTGGCCTTAGATAAGGCAAAAAGTTACGCCATGGTGGGGCCTAATGGTTCAGGTAAAACTACCCTGATAAAAAGCATCCTAGGATTAGTGCGTCCATCATCAGGGACAATTCATTTTAAAGGAAAAGATATTGCGAATGAATGGAAGTATCGGGAAGAAATTGGTTACATGCCCCAAATTGGTCGTTACCCGGAGAATATGCGCATCGGGGAATTAGTAGACATGATGAAGAATATCCGCGAGAACGGGAAGCCGGTAGATGAAGAGTTGGTTGATGCCTTTAAGCTCTATAAAATGTATGACAAAAGAATGCATACACTTTCGGGCGGCACACGCCAGAAAGTAAGCGCCTCACTGGCTTTTTTGTTTCATGCACCGGTACTCATTTTAGATGAACCAACCGCAGGGCTCGATCCTATTTCGGTAGAGATTCTGAAAGAAAAGATTCTTCACGAAAGGCGTATGGGTAAGTTGCTAATCATTACCTCTCACATCCTTAGTGATTTGGATGAACTAGCAACTGAGATGGTTTATATTTTTGAAGGAAAGATTCAATACAACAATTCGATTGAAGCCCTGAAAAAGGAGACCAACGAAACCAAATTGAATAAAGCAATAACGACTTTGATAAAGCAAAAGGAACTTCTAGCCTCTATAACCGAACAAGCATGACACGTGTAATCCGATATATTTTTAATGATATTTTAAGAACTCGGTTTATCCTATTCTATACAGGATTCCTTTTGATAAGCACCTTTGCTCTTTTTCAGTTAGATAACGATTTTGGAAAAGTGGTGCTCAGCCTGCTGAATATCGTCTTGATGGTGGTGCCTTTGGTTAGTGTAGTTTTTACAACTATTCATTTTTTTAGCTCATACGAATTTATTGAACTGATGCTGGCGCAGCCGATTAATCGAAAGGTTGTTTTTTTTAGTGAATATGTAGCGGTAGCCTCGTCTTTGTGCATAGCTTATTTAATCGGTGTTGGTGTACCCTTTGTTATTTTTGGAGCCGGGCATAACGTCATTTCCCTTTTAGTTACGGGAACATTCCTTACGCTCGTCTTTGTTTCGTTGGCATTTTTATCATCTGTTCTTACGCGCGACAAATCAAAGGCGATTGGCATTGCCCTCCTGTTTTGGTTTTACTTCTCGTTGATTTATGATGGGCTCGTTCTCTGGATCATTTATAGTTTCAGCGACTACCCCTTAGAAAAGGTAACATTAACACTCATTGCTTTTAATCCCGTGGATCTTGCGCGAATCATCATGTTGTTACAACTTGATATTTCTGCGTTGATGGGCTACACAGGCGCCTTTTATAAGAATTTTTTTGGCAGTAACATGGGCGTATTGTTTTCGTCAGCCATATTATCCTTATGGGTAGCCATTCCATTATTATTGGCATTGCGCATTTTCCGTAAGAAGGATATTTAGGTTTTAAAATTAATCCTGCTACTTCCGGAGCACGATCATGCAAAAGTACGTTAGGCTTTCCTTCTTATTTTTTTTTCTGGCTACCAGCCTTGGGCTCTTGTTGCGATGGTATTTTGTGAGTCCTATGGACTGGCTCGACTTTCCCCATTAGCTTCATGCCCATTCGCACCTGATGTTTTTGGGTTGGGTGTTTAATCTACTATGCATCTCCTTTATTCATGAATACATTGGTGTATCCTCACAGAGAAAATTTCTTACTCTTTATGTAGTCATTCAATTCCTTTTGGTTGGCATGGCTATCGCTTTTCCTGTGCAGGGTTATGGCTTGTATTCCATCGCATTTTCCGTTTTTCATTCGGTAGCCGTTTTTGTTTTTATAGTTTGGTTTTTTAAAGATGGACGTGGTCGATCCTTTGATCCCGCACAATGGTTTGCAAAACGGGCACTCATTTTTTTTCTTATCGCTTCGGTAGGTCCTTTCTCTTTGGGGCCGTTAATGGCTAATGGACTTGCGCAAACTAAATGGTATTATTTTTCTATTTACTATTATTTACATTTTCAATATAATGGTGTATTTACCTTTGGTGTTTTCAGCCTTTTTTTTTCTTTTCTGAAGAGAAACGAAGTGAAGTTTGATGCACACACCATTAAAAAGTTTGGATACTTATTATTTCTTGCTTGTTTCCCAACCTACTTTCTTTCCACTTTATGGGCTAAACCAGGGTTCATCTACCAGGGGATAGGATTGATTGGAGCGATCATGCAATTGATTGCTTTATATTATTTTTTAAGGTTGTTAAGTCGAATTCCGAAATCGATATTCACTAATCTTTCCATTTCCGTTCGGGCACTACTCATAGTGTCGTTGCTTTCGTTCATTCTCAAATTGTTATTGCAAACTATTTCGGTTCATCCGGAGCTTGCACAGCATGCTTATCTACATCGTAATTTAATAATGGCCTACCTTCATTTAGTTCTACTGGGAATGATAACGAGTTTTCTTATAGCGTGGAGCATTGAAAGGGGATGGCTTCATCCGCCTATTCGATTCAGTGTTGGGATTTTTCTGCTTGGTTTTATAGCATCTGAATGGACATTGCTAGGATGGATGCCTGTGCCAATTGAATGGCTTTCCTCCTCACAAATGCTCTTTATATTTTCGGCCCTGATGTTGTTGGCATTGGTGGCTTTTGCATAGCCTCTCTGGTAAATTTCAAAAGGGGCTAAGTAAAGCCTCTCTTTAAATAGGCGAATCTACCGTGTAGACCAATCTCATGACGGTTATATCAAAAAGAGTGAATCAATGATTACAAAGCTTTTTTTAATGAATGACTGTTAAGACTAAAGCTCTGTAGGCTCCAACGTGAGTTCTTCAGATTTATTCACCTTATCCGGTGTTTGCTTTTTGAAATGGGAGGCTGAAGAAAAAATAGCCCACGTTAAAGGTACAACGCCACCCAAAACAAATATACTACCACCAATTATGCGCATCCAGGTTAATCCTTGAAAAACAGTGCTATCGATAAACTCGGCTGAGCGAGCAAACCAAAGTCCTTTTTCAACGACAGCCTGAAATTGTAGAATACCCGCAGGGAAAAGATCTAAGATAACCATTAGGAGTAGGCCAATATTGATAGACCAAAAGGAAATACGTAGCGCTTTACCTTTCCAGTATTCGCTCTTTGTTATCAGTTGGCAGCAGAATAAAATAGTAGCTATAGAAAGATTTCCATACACACCCATAAGAGCAGCGTGGCCATGATTCACGGTAAGGTAAGTTCCATGCTCGTAATAATTTGCAAGTGGCAAATTGATTATGAAGCCCAATACACCGGCACCAAAGAAATTCCAGAAGTTAACGCCTATTAAAAATAGAAACACTTCGGGCATACCGAACTTTTGGCGCAATGCCGAACCATTGGACAGCATAGACTCAACCAGGTTAGGCAATTTTTGAAAGCGCCAAGCTTCCAGGGTTAATAGAATTAATGGAATTACCTGAAGTGTTGAAAACACTGATCCAAGTGCCATGGTAGCAACCGGTTTCGCATTCCAGTAGAAGTTATGTGAGATGCCCAATAAGCCAGACCCTAAAAAAAGAAGTGTGGCGATATAAATTACCCGAATAGCGGCTTGTCTACTAACAAGGCCCATCAACACCATAAAATAGCCAACAAGTACGGTGGTAAAAACTTCAAAGAAAGCTTCGGCCCACATGTGAATTACGCACCAGCGCCAAAAGTCTGCTATCACAAAATTTGTTTTTGGCGTAGCCACAAACCCGGAGAGTAACAAAATTAAAATGCTGCTAGTTGAATAGACCAGCCAATTGGGCAATTGCCACGGTTGTCCTACTTTAATAGCTGGTTTTAGCGCGCGATATAAGGTAACGCACCACAAGGCCAGTACAATAAAGAGCAAACCTTGCCACAATTTTCCGGGTTCAACATATTCCCATCCCTGATGGCCAAACCACCACCAGTTTTCAAAAAAACCGAGAGGGCCACCATAAATACTAACCATTGAGCCCACACCTAAAAGCACGATAAGAGCGAATATTATGTTAATAATAAATTTTTGATTGGCGGGTTCGCGTGGCGAGAGAAGTGGTGCAATAAAGAAGGATGCTCCAATCCAACAGATCGATATCCATAAGATAGCAAGTTGAACGTGCCAGCTCCGCGTAATCGTTATGGGAAAGATCGTTCTCACATCATACCCAAAAAAGGTAGTGAAGTTTAAAAAATCGTGCACGGTTAAAATACCGGCTAATACCTGAACAATAAGAAGAACAATAGCGAGATAGAAATACTTATAGGTTGCTTGTTGCGATGGCGTGGGTTGAAAATTAGCAACACCTTCTCTCGTCATAAGCGGACTCGAGTTATCGGTAAAGGCAAAATCGTTTAGTTTTTCCAGTCGTCCGTGGTAGTATAGCACAATACCCAAACCCAGAATTAACCCTAATGATCCGATGATTGTCCAGATCGTGACGGAAGCAGAAGGTGTATTGCCCGCATCGACATCATAGGGCCAGTTGTGCGTGTAACTATAATTTTTTCCTGGTCGCTCGGTTCCACACACCCACGAACCCCAATAAAAAAAAGCGGACAGTTGCCTGATCTCCTGATCAGTTTTAATGTAGTGTTGAGGTTTAAAAGACTCTTTGCTGGTTCCATTAAAAACATTCAAATAGTAAATGGTTAATTGTTCGCAGGCATACGCTTGCGCAGCAGTTAGCTTCACTTTGTTTGTAGCGCGCGAATATCGGTTTTCTTTTATTTCGCGTTGAACCTGAATGCGTGTACCGAGCATTTCCATTTTTGAAATGTCAGGTTGGTTGGCATAGAATGCGCGCATATGCTGCGTAATCTGATGCAGGGCTTCCGCAGTGAAGTCGGGTCCCCGGTTGGCGCCATCTCCAAACATACTCCCGTATTCCATTAAGGCATATTTTTGAAATACAGCCTGACCTTCTAAAATATCTTTTTGTGAGAAAACGGATTCTCCGGCTTCACTTACAAAATCAGGAATGGGTGGTGCCTTAAAATATGTCTCGTAACCTATAATAGAGACTCCGGTTATGCTAATTGCCAAAATAAGTGTTATCGGGAGCCACCACTTACGCGGATTCATTAGAAATTGAATCATACTAGTTAGTATCTTTATAGTTTAACAGACAAAACTATTTTTAACACTAC
>JAGPBO010000183.1:4841-7334 GCA_018063305.1 Cyclobacteriaceae bacterium | reverse complement strand
CATCCTTGGTTTTCCGGCAAACAACTTTGGCGGTCAGGAACCCGGCACTAATCTTCAGATTGCAGAGTTTTGTAAAGCCAATTATGGCGTGACCTTCCAAATGTTTGAGAAAATTTCTGTGAAAGGTCCAGATCAACATCCCCTATATGCCTGGCTAAAAGAGAAGACAGGGGAAGAGCCAAGCTGGAATTTTTGTAAATACTTAGTGAAGCCCGATGGTACCGTGAAATTCTTCAAAAGTTCTGTAAAGCCAATGGACAAACAGATTCTTGATAATATCTAACCCTGGATGGGTTCGCTTACTATGAAATTTAAAATATTTTTATACATCTTTTTAACAATTACAGCCATGGGTCTTGTAGCATTTTTAACAGGGAAGTTGCCCTCATCAAAACCAAGTACGCCTGTCGCAAATTCAATCTATGATTTTAAGATTAAGGGATTGGATGGAAAGGAAATAGACTTCACCCAGTATAAGGGAAAAAAATTATTGATTGTTAACACGGCTTCCAAATGTGGAAAGACTCCGCAGTATGCAGGACTTGAAAAATTGCATGAACAATTTGGAAGTAAGGTGGATGTATTAGGTTTTCCGGCTAACAACTTTTTATGGCAGGAGCCCGGCACCAATGAAGAAATAGCAGCCTTCTGCGAAAAAAATTATGGTGTACAATTTCAAATGTTTGAAAAGGTATCTGTAAAGGGGAACGATCAACATCCGCTATATCAATGGCTGGAAGCTAAAACCGGCAAACATCCCGATTGGAATTTCGCCAAGTTTTTAGTTAACGAAGACGGCACCCAAGTCACTTTTTTTAATTCGAGCGTGCAGCCATTGGATCAAAAACTATTGTCCACCATCCAATAACCGCAAGAATCTGCAGTAATCAGGTTTTCAGCATCTCTTTTCACCCTTCTTAAACTCCGGTTTCACCGACTTTTTGTTGTCAATAGCCTAATCAGCCTCGCCTTGCGTGGGTGTATGCCGTTACTTTGAGCAAACAAACACAATGATTATGAGCAACGAAAAGAAAAAAATGAGCAGCAGTTTCTGGGTGGGCGCTGCTATCCTGGCTTTCGGATCATTTCTATTATTCGATCGTTTAGACATTCTATATTTTCCACATTGGGTGTTTCGGTGGTACACATTTTTAATAGTGCTAGGGTTAATAATCGGAATCAGAAAAAATTTTGATGGTATTGGTTGGTTGGTTATGATTTTGATTGGTTCTTTTTTTATGCTCGATAATATCCCTGGCTTCCCTTACGATTTGCATGAGTATGCTTTTCCTGTAGGTGTGATTGCTGTTGGTATTTTTATTTTAGGAAGATCTGTATTGGGTTCAGCATCGCGCGAAGCAAAGAAAGCGCGCTGGGGCGATGGGGTTATTACTTCGGATGAGGGCGGTGAAGACTATTTTGATTTAACTACTGTGTTTGGCGGTAACAAACGAAAAGTATTTTCTAAAAACTTTAAAGGAGGTGAAACAACCTGTGTATTTGGTGGTGCCGACATTGATCTTTCTCAGGCCGACATTAATGGCACCGTTGTAATAGATGTAACGCAACTTTTTGGTGGTGTCAAGTTGGTAATCCCTTCCAATTGGGAATTGAAGTCGGACTTAACCGCTATTTTAGGCGGGGTTGATGACAAGCGGAACGCTCCACAAGGAGGTTACACTGCTGGCAAAAAATTAATTCTTACTGGCTTCGTTATGTTCGGAGGTGTGGACATTAAAAGTTATAACTAATAAAACTCAACCTCATGAAATGGTATCTGGTTAAGTTGGTTTTTCAAGTGTTGAGTGGGGAAGGGGCACACACTCCTCAGTTTGATGAGCAGGTTCGGTTGATAAAAGCCGATGAAGTTAATTGGGCTTACGAAAAAGCAACGGTAATAGGCTGGCTTGAACAACGATCATTTTTGAACCATAGAGACGAGAACGTAACGTGGAAGTTTATTGAAATAGCCGAAATTCATGAAGTTGAAAATCCTGAAGATGGCGTGTTACTTTGTTCTTATACGATAGAGCCTGATAATGCGCAAGAGTATATTGAATCAACCCGGATTAAGGCTGAGAAATCGTTGGCCATTTCGCTTAGTAAAGAACAAACAAATTCGGTATCTATATAAAATAAAAACGGGGAAAGATCAATTGCTCGATTTTCCCCGTTTCATTGTGCATCAACCGGAGCTGATACTCAATTCTAAACTGCTTTTTAATCTGGTAAAATTCACTTCGGTCATTTCACAACAACCGCATCAAACTTCCTGCTAATACTTACTTTCCGAAGAAAGTCTGCCATCAACATAATCATCCCACTCCACTTTTTTGTTGGCTACCTTCCGGAGAAGATAACTTTTTGTTTTTTGTAGTGGTTTGATCTCCTGATCAAAAATTCAACTTAGTGATATGAAGATAATTCACGATCTATATTCTGCCAAAGAATTTTCATAAAAGAATCACACAACTTATCAACCCACTTATCAAC
>JAGPBO010000183.1:0-4741 GCA_018063305.1 Cyclobacteriaceae bacterium | reverse complement strand
ACTTATCAACCCACTTATCAACACTCTTTAACTATATTTTGATTAGCGTATTACAGGCTATCAATAAATCAATTAGTTGAATTGGAGAACTGAGCTAAAGAAAGATTCACCGCTCAAAAAATGTAAACATTCAACCCAAATTATGCGATAGAAATTTCTATTGCATAATGGACGAAAGAAAATCAACGACTTATAGCAAGATTAAAAACCAAGCTGGTGATTTTCATTGTCAGGGTTTAACCTTGACATCCTGACGGAAACGTCAGGATCGTCAACCCTTCGGCAGATTATGCATTCCTAATGCATAATCTGGGTTCAAAAGATTGCTAATAGTTTGAGGACTGGTATTTGTACTTTATTTTTAGGCTGGCTAATTGTTTTGCTTTTCATACTACCAATTCATGATAAAAGTCATCTTTTACCCTAATTGGTATCATGTAGCACCCTATAGGGTAGTTCTACTTTTAGGCCACAAAATAGACCTAAACCTGTACTTAAATCTATGGAACTAGAGAAAATCCATTACGACAACAAGATTGTCAAAGCCTTTATAATTGCTACCGTCATTTTTGGCATTATAGGCATGACAGTGGGCCTTACGGCCGCTATTCAACTTTTTTATCCGGCATTTAATTTTGATTTGCAGTACACCACGTTTGGGCGAATTCGACCCTTGCATACCAATGCCGTAATTTTTGCCTTTGTCGGTAATGCCATGTTTGCGGGTATTTATTATAGCATGCAGCGACTTCTAAAAGCCCGCATGTTTAACGATTCGCTAAGCTGGATTCATTTCTGGGGATGGCAATTGATTATTCTGGCTGCCGCTATAACGCTTCCATTAGGCCTTACTACTTCTAAGGAATATGCGGAGTTGGAGTGGCCTATCGACATTGCAATTGCGCTTATATGGGTCGTGTTTGGTATTAATATGATTGGTACCATCATCAAGCGTAGAGAGCAGCACATGTATGTGGCCATTTGGTTTTATATCGCCACGTTTGTTACGGTTGCTGTATTGCATATTGTAAACTCTTTTGCGATACCGGTAACATTCTTTAAGAGTTACTCCTGGTATGCAGGCGTGCAAGATGCACTTGTTCAATGGTGGTATGGTCATAATGCGGTAGCATTTTTCTTAACCACCCCATTTTTGGGTATCATGTATTACTTCTTACCCAAAGCAGCGAATAGGCCGGTTTACTCATACCGCCTTTCCATCATTCACTTTTGGTCTTTGATTTTTATTTATATCTGGGCAGGTCCGCACCACTTACTTTATACGGCCTTGCCTGAATGGGCGCAGTCATTAGGCGTGGTATTTTCAATTATGCTTATAGCGCCTTCCTGGGGTGGTATGCTCAATGGTTTATTCACCTTACGGGGAGCTTGGGATCGTGTGCGTGAAGATGCGGTGTTGAAGTTTATGGTGGTTGCCGTTACCGCTTATGGTATGGCCACACTCGAAGGCCCGCTACTTTCTTTAAAAAGTGTTAACGCCATCACCCACTATACGGATTGGATTATAGCGCACGTGCATGTGGGCGGTTTGGGTTGGAATGGGTTTCTGATTTTTGGAATGTTGTATTGGATGGTCCCACGCATGTGGAATACTAAATTGTATTCTTCTAAGTTGGCTAACCTTCACTTTTGGATTGGTACGTTGGGCATTGTGTTTTATGCTTTGCCCCTGTACATCGCAGGTATTGTGCAAAGTTTAATGTGGAAAGAATTTGCGGCTGATGGATTTCTTAAGTATCAGAACTTCTTAGAAACAACCACGCAGATTTTACCCATGTATATGTTACGGGCTGTTGGGGGTACGCTGTATTTAACAGGCGTATTTATCATGACGTACAATTTAATGAAAACGGCTGCCTCGGGTCAATTTGTCGCCAATGAGGAAGCTGAAGTTGCACCGCTCCCTACCGTTATTCACGCAGGTGGTCACTGGCACAGTGTGTTGGAGCGTAAGCCTATTCTTTTTACTACCCTGGCGTTGATTGCGATATTAATTGGAGGTGCTATTGAAATGGTTCCAACCTTTCTTATTAAATCAAATATTCCAACTATTGCCAGTGTTAAGCCCTATACACCACTCGAATTGCATGGGCGCGATATCTACGTTCGCGAGGGATGTGTCGGTTGCCATTCACAAATGATCAGACCATTCCGTTCAGAAGTTCAGCGGTATGATCCAAAAAATGGCGAGTATTCTAAAGCAGGTGAGTATGTATATGATCATCCTTTTCTATGGGGATCGAAACGTACGGGCCCTGATTTGCACCGTACTGGTGGTAAATATGCGGATAGCTGGCACTTCCGCCATATGCTTGCACCAGGCGAAGTCAGTACGGGTTCCATCATGCCGGCATACCCCTGGCTCTTTGAGCAACAAATTAACAAGAGTATAACGGCTTCTATGATAAACGCCATGCGAACCATAGGCGTGCCGTATGAAGCTGGGTATGAAGATCGGGCTAACGAAGATTTGGAGAAACAAGCAAAGAGAATTGCAGAAGGCTTGCAGTTAGAAGGTCTGGATACAAACAGCGATGCCGAAATTATTGCACTGATTGCTTACCTGCAACGATTAGGTACCGATATTAAATTGGAAAAAGTAGCTAACAATCAATAACCCATAAAGCTATGTATAAGAATATTCTTCAGGGTATAGATCACATTGCTATTTGGCCGGTGATTTCCTTCGTTATCTTTTTTGTCTTTTTTATCGTGTTGCTGATTTGGGTTTTTACCGCTGACAAAAAATTCATGAATGAGATGAGCGAAAAGCCGCTTCACGATGGGACAGAACTTAATTCAGATGCAGAATCTTTAACTCAATAACACCATGAAACGAATTATACTATTTTTCATAACGGTGCTAGGTCTGGCTAATTCCAGTTTTGGCCAGGCAGCTAAAGAGGTTCCGGCATCCATGGCCAATGATCCCATGTTTTCATTTTACGTGGTGGCGGCATTCCTTTTTGCAGTTGCAATACTAGTGCTGCTGGTCGTAATCTATATGCTACGCGTGCTTAATTACATGGCCAAACAAGCCACGAAAGAGCGAGCTGAACGATTGGGGATTGCCTACAAGGAAGAACCTTCTTTCTGGTCAACCGTATGGAGCAAGTCAAATGATTTTGTTCCCTTAGAGAAGGAAAAGGAAATCATGCTGGAGCATAGCTATGATGGCATTCGTGAACTGGATAATCACCTTCCTCCCTGGTGGACAGGTTTGTTCGTTGGTTCGATTTTATTTGCCATTGTATATTTGATATTTTATCATGTGTCTGATACGCTACCCCTACAGATTCAGGAATATGAAACACAAGTGGCTCAGGCCGATGAGCAAGCCCGTAAGTTAAAGGCTTCAAATCCGGTAGCCATTATTGACGAAACCAATGTGGCTATTCTTACTGACCCCACTGCCCTGGAAGATGGCAAGGCTACTTTTTTAAGCAATTGTGCATCCTGTCATCGTAAAGATGCTGGTGGCGAGATTGGACCTAACCTGACGGATGAATATTGGAAGCATGGGGGATCTATACAAGATATTTTTACTGTGATTCGCCACGGGGTGCAGGGTACGAATATGATTTCGTGGGAAGGATTTATTAGCCCGGAAAAGATGCAGAATGTAGCAAACTATATTCTTACTCTTAAAGGGTCTAATCCCGAAAATCCTAAAAAGCCAGAAGGAGAGCTTTATGTTCCTAAAGTGGTAGGCGCAGATTCTACCAAAACACAGGCGAGTTTGTAATGTTAGGTATCTTTAACTTTTGTTTGACTTTGCGTAGATGGATGATGTTTTAAAGGTGTCTTTTGTTATTGTATGGAATGGAAGCTATGAAGGAAAGTAAGGAGCAGGATTTCTATGAGTATGAGGAGGAGTTTAGAGACTCCATGGCTACGGTTGATGAAAAAGGAAAACGGATTTGGATTTATCCTAAAAAACCTTCCGGGTATTATCACCGATTAAGAATTCTGGTTACCACTATTCTGCTTTCTATTTTCTTTGCCGGACCGTTCATTACGTTGAACGGAAGGCCATTCATGCTCTTTAATATTTTTGAGCGGAAATTTATTTTTTTTGGTCAGGTATTTTGGCCTCAGGATTTTTTTCTATTGGCACTAACCCTCATTACCCTATTCGTATTTGTAATTTTATTTACGGTTGCTTTTGGACGATTATGGTGTGGCTGGGCTTGCCCCCAAACTCTTTTTATGGAAATGGTTTTCCGTAAAATTGAGTATTGGATTGAAGGAGATGCCAACGCACAAAGACGGTTGAATAAGGGACCCTGGAATGGAGAACGTATTTTTAAAAAAGGAGCAAAGCAGTTAATCTTTGTTTTGATTTCGATTTTAATTTCGCACACCACCATGGCCTACCTGATTGGTATTGATCAGGTAAAAGAAATTGTTAGTCAACCACCCACGGAACACATGGCTGGCTTTATTGGATTAATCGCTTTCACCGGAGTTTTCTACGGAGTCTTTGCCTATTTTCGAGAGCAAGCGTGTATTGCAGTTTGCCCGTATGGCCGCCTGCAGGGAGTGTTACTGGTTAAAGATTCTATTGTAGTTATCTATGATTGGCTACGGGGAGAACCTCGCGGCAAGCTCAAAAAAAATCAGTCGACCATAACAGAAAAGCAAGGAGATTGTATTGATTGTAAACTGTGTATCCATGTATGCCCTACCGGTATTGATATTCGTAATGGAACGCAATTAG
>JAGPBO010000182.1 GCA_018063305.1 Cyclobacteriaceae bacterium | reverse complement strand
TTATTCGATTCACCAATAATTTCTATTTGAGGGAAAGTTTCCAAAAACTCGCGCAATAATTCCCGAGCTAATTTTTCATCATCAATAATTAAGCAGGTAGTATTCATAATAATTGGTTTTCAAGTATAGACTTTGGTACGTGTTTATTAACTCCACTTTTATCTTCAATAAAAAAACTTACGGAATACCCATGATCGGTAGCCAAAACCCGTAGGTGCGATTGAACACCAAAGTAACTCTTTAGTCGTAAATCGGTATTGATCATTCCCACGCCACTCGAACTTCCGTCCAATACCTTTTTTGCTTTAGATCCTAGTCCATTATCTTTCACTTCAAAAAAGATAACAGATCCTGAACGCCTCACAGTAAGAAAAATTGTTCCGCCCTCATCCTTGGGGGCAATGCCATACTTAACGGAATTCTCCACGAGTGGTTGTAAAATCATGGGTGGTAAACTTACTCCTAAGCAGGTTACATCAATGTCTTTTTGAAACTTTAGCCGGTCACCAAAACGGACCTGTTGGATGCGAACATAATTTTCTATAAACTCAATTTCATGCACCAGTTTTACCATTTCACCATTATGCGAATCCAGCGCGTACCTAAAGATATCAGAAAGTTGACTGATTACTTTACGTGCCTGTTCTTTGCTGGTATGCACTAAGGTGCTGATGGAATTGAGTGTGTTGAAAAGAAAGTGTGGATTAATCTGTGACTTAAGCAATGAAATCTGCATCTCCTTATTTCGAATGGCGAGTTCGCTCTTTTCCTGCTCCTGACTTTGCAAGCCCTGAAAATAACGAATCACATAATATACCCCTACGGTAATAATGTACTGATCATGTATGCGTAAGGCATCCCAACTTCCCAACAGGCCTACCATATATTCCTTCCAATGATCTAAGTATACAAACCCTTCCAGGTAATCGGTAAAGTAATAAGAGAGTGTGCCCATCACCAGAAAGAAGATAATAATGCCTAACACATGCCCCGTCACCTGCCAGGCATAACTAAATTTAAAAAGCCAATGCGACCAAATAAAAATGAGTAAGATAAATACACACAATGCTTCTAATAGAAACAAAGCCGTCCACAGCACATAATATTCAGGATTCACCAGTCTCCACTCCAACACTGCGCTTATGGTAAAATTAATGGCATACCAGAGGCAAATGAGCAAATATGCCCGTTTCCAAATCCTTGGTATCGCGTCTAGCCACTTCATAACTTGAAAGGTTATTCTATAAAATTAAACATTAGAAGGCAAAGCCGACTAATGTAATGTAAATGCGATTAATGGGCGTTTATGGCGTTATACCGAGTAATCGGGATATTTTTGAATACACTATCTTTGAGCGATAATCAATCCGCCAAGGCTTTGCTTTACACGAGGAATCTATTTCTTATTCTTATTCTCTTGGCTACCCTTCCGGGGATAGCTCAAAAAATTACTATTTCGGGTAAGGCCATCGACAAAGAAACCAAAGAGGCGTTGATTTTTGCTACGGTTAGTATAAAGGGAAAACCGATTGGCACCATTACCAATTTACAGGGCGAATTTGATTTTCATATTCCCAGAGAATTTCAAAACGATTTATTGATTATTAACATGCTGGGCTATAAAACCTTTGAGGCCCCTGTATGGACGTTGTTAGAAATTAATCCGTTGATCATTGAAGTGGAGAAATCAACCTTTTTTTTGGATGAGGTGTTAATTTCTGATTCTCTTAGTGGTGGTGAAATTCTTCAGATCGCCCTTTCGCGTATTGAACAAAACTACCCCATGACGCCCTATTTGTTAGATGGATTTTATCGGGATATCAAAAAAGTAGGTGGCACCTACATATCGCTATTAGAAGCTGCTGTTAAAATTTATGATGAAGGCTATCGGGAGCCGCGCAACAAATTTAAACTACACGAACGGGTGGCCCTGTTAGAGGTACGAAGAAGCATGGGCTACTCCAGCAAATTCACCACCTATTTTGATCAGGATAATCTTTTAGAAGATTTATTACTTCACAATAGTATAAAGTATCGGCATTTTCCGAGCGAGCAAATCTTTTTCAATAGCCTTAAACGAGAAAGAGATTCCTATTATAATGGACACGAAGTGTTTGTGGTCTCCCTTAGAGGCGAATATTCATTAACCACTTTTGTGGAAAAGGGAACGTATGCGATAATCCACACCGAGTATGAGAGTAATCAGGAAGAAGTATTGACTAAAAAACGGGGTCTTGAAAGTAAATTCGTAAGCCTTAAAAGAGTGATTGATTTTAAGCCCTTTGAGGGAAAGTATTATCTCAACTACATCGCAGTTGATTCGAAAGTGAACTGGTACGACATCAAAACCAAAGAATTAAAATTTGAAACGGAATTAAGCCAGTCACTCTTGATCAATGAAATAACCCCTAACTCCACCGAACGAGTTACCACCACCGAGAAGATGAAGAATTATGGACTTCAATATCAGGACCTGCCTTACAATAAAGAGTTTTGGGATAATTACAATGTAATTAAAGAAAGTCCGCTAGATCGAAAAGTGATTGATGATCTTGAAAAGCGCGGGGCACTTGACAAGCAGTTTAAGGGTTATTGACTTATTCCCGTTTCAAAGCTTCATTAAGAAACTCACTTTTATTAATCGGTACTACCCCAACATGCTGACACACCAAGCCGCCACCTAAATTGGAAAGGTTGGCAATTTGTTTAGACGATAAATCTAAAGCAACGCACAAGGCGGCAATGCTCACCACCGTATCTCCTGCACCAGACACATCGGCTATTTCGCGGGGATGAGCCGGAATTTTAATTTTTTCCTTTTTATAATCAATGTACACCCCATGCTCAGATAGCGTGGCCATTACACCGTCTACAGAAAGCCTTTCCTTTAGAATCTCGATTGCCTTTAAAAGTTGCTCTTGATTTCCGGGTTCCAAATCAATTTTCAATCCTTCACGCATCTCCTTTAGGTTTGGCTTAAAGAGACTCACCTTATTATATGCCAGAAAATTTCTCTTCTTAGGATCAACCACAGTAGGAATTTTATGTGCTTGCGCTAGCGTCACTGTCTTTTCGATCAGACTAGCATTTAACACGCCCTTATCATAATCTTCAAATATCACCACCTGGCAAGCCGGCAATAATTTTTCAATGCGGGTAAAAAGTTCTTGCTCTTCTGATTCATTGGCAACTCTATCAGATTCTTCATCCACCCTAACTACATGCTGCCCGCTTGCTATCACACGCGTTTTTACCGTAGTAGGTCTCGAGTCTGAGTTAACCAATCCATCCGTAGTCATTCCTTGCCGTTTGAGAATTGCACGCAGTTTTTTACCTGCGTCATCATCCCCACAAAGGGCAACTAATATAGGTTGAGCGCCTAAAGCCTGGATGTTTAGCGCTACGTTGGCAGCACCGCCTAAACGCACATCTCTTTTCTTAACATTAATCACGGGCACAGGTGCTTCTGGAGAAATACGTTCTACCGCACCCCAGATATAACTATCCAGCATCACATCTCCAATAATCAGAACCTTGAGATTATTAAAAGATTCAAAAATATTTTCGAGTGACTGCCCGGTCATTTTCTATTTCAGTAATGCCAATGTTTTCTTCATTCTTGCCATCGCCTCAACCAATTCCTTCTCCGAAGCAGCATAAGACAAGCGCACACAACTCTCTTCGCCAAAAGCACCACCAGGAACTAAAGAGACGTGACCTTTCTCCAACATGTAGAGACAAAAATCATCGCCATTATTTATTGTGCTAACTCCATCCGATTTACCATAGTAATAGCTCACATCCGGAAAAAAGTAAAAAGCCCCTTGTGGGTAGTTCGCTTTTACGCCTGGAATTTCTTTTAGCAAATTATATACGATGTCTCTTCGCTTGTGGTATTGTGCCACCATCTCCTGCGTAGGGTTTAGATCTCCGCTTATAGCCGCAAGCGCGGCTCGTTGTGAAATGGAACTATTGGCAGAAGTAATCTGGCCTTGCACTTTATTACTGCCATCGGCCACCCACTTGGGGGCTGCGATGTAACCCACACGCCAACCCGTCATGGCAAATCCTTTTGCGAACCCGTTTACGGTTATGGTTCTATCAAACATGTCAGGCAAAGAGGCTATGCTGGTTCGGTTTCCCACAAAATTAATATGCTCATAAATTTCATCAGCAATCACCATCACGTTGGGATGTTTAAGAACCACGGCAGCAATCGCTTCTAATTCTTTCTTGCTAAACACAGAGCCCGTTGGGTTGCAAGGCGATGAAAAAATGAGCGCTTTGGTTTTTGGTGTCATCGCTTTTTCAATCTGTGCTGCAGTCACTTTAAAATCATTTTCCAAGGTTCCTTTTACCAACACTGGGGTTGCTTCCGCCAGGCGAACCAGCGCATCGTAACTAACCCAGTACGGAGAAAAAACAATCACTTCATCACCCGGATTAAGTAATGCCAACATCACATTGGCAATGGATTGCTTTGCTCCATTTGATACCACAATGTTTTCTGCTTTATACGGAACGTTATTCTCTTTCTGATATTTGGCAGCAATGGCTTCGCGTAAATCGAGGTAGCCGGCTACCGGAGGGTAGGAAAAATAATTCCCATCATCGATCGCCTTTTTTGCAGCATCACAAATATGTTGGGGCGTTTTAAAATCAGGCTCGCCCAGGCTTAAGTTTATTACATCAATACCGCGACTCTTAAATTCACGGGCTTTGGCAGCCATGGCCAGTGTGGCTGACTCTTGAATGGCTTCAATACGATCAGAAAGTTTATGCATAATTACAGTTATTGACAAGATGGCTCAAAGAACGAAATTAATCAGCCCTTTGGCAAGGAGAATGTAGACTAACTAAATAAAGTCCTTCCCGTAATGCTACGCCCCAGCGTAATCTCATCGGTATACTCTAAATCGCCACCCACCGAAACTCCGCGTGCAATGGTTGTAATTTTAACCGGATAATCCTTAAGCCTGCGATTAATATAAAAAGCGGTCGTGTCGCCCTCCATAGTTGGGCTTAGCGCCAGAATAATTTCTTTAATGGCTCCTTGCGATTGGGCCACACGATTTACCAGAGAATCGATCTTGAGATCGGAGGGGCCTATGCCATTCATAGGCGAAATGATTCCTCCCAACACATGATATACGCCAATAAATTGTGAAGTGTTTTCAATTGCCATCACATCTTTACTTTCTTCCACTACGCACAAAAGACTCTTTTCTCTTCGATGGCTATGGCAGATCGCGCACTCGTCTTGATCTGATATGTTGTGACAGGTTTTGCAGAACGTAATATTCTGCCGCATACGCTCTAAAGCTTGCGTTAACTGTGTGGTCTTATTTTCATTTTCTTTAACCAAATGCAACACTAACCGCAGTGCCGTTTTTTTCCCAATGCCCGGCAGCTTGGCCACTTCATTCACGGCATCTTCAATAAGTTTAGAAGGGAACTCCACAGATTTGTATAAGGTTAGCGTGACTTAAATTATACGCGCATCAATACCGGCATCACAAATTGCCTGACGCATAGGCTTGAGTTCTTCCACCGGACCCGAGCGCACCGCGCATTTTCCTTTGTAATGAATTAACCAGGTGCATTGCTCCGCTTGTTCGGGCGTGTGTTTACAAACTTTAATTAAGGTTTGAATCACATGATCAAACGTGTTAAAATCATCATTAAACACAACCAGATTATTTACATCAATTACCTCAATAACCTCCAAGGTATCCTGCAACTCGCGCTCCTGATGTCCTGTTTTCATGTTAGAAACTTGAATCATTACCACAAAAGTAAAAAAAATGTGGTGGATTGCCTCAATTACTTATCATGCCTATTTTTACCTTTCTTTATGCACGTATACGCGCTTCTATGAATCCATTACTCGTACTCACGATCATTTTTATTTACTTCTGTGTACTCATTACGATCTCTTACTTTACATCGAAAGGTGCCGACACCAATACTTTTTTTACGGCCAACAGGCAATCGCCCTGGTACCTGGTTGCCTTTGGGATGATTGGGGCTTCGCTATCGGGTGTAACTTTTATATCCGTTCCCGGCAACGTGGGTAAAATTGGATTTTCTTATTTTCAGATTGTATTAGGCTACCTGGTCGGCTACTGGGTAATTATTGGCCTCCTGATGCCTTTATACTATCGGCTTAATCTGATTTCCATTTACTCGTATTTAGAGCAACGATTTGATCAATGGTCGTATAAAACGGGCTCGCTCTTTTTCTTAATCTCGCGAACAGTTGGCTCTTCGTTGCGGCTCTTCCTCGCGGCTACCGTGTTGCAATTATTTTTATTCGATGCGTGGGGCATTCCATTTTTTGTAACCGTGGCCGTCACCATTATGCTTATCTGGGTGTACACCTTTAAAGGTGGAATTAAAACGATTGTATGGACGGATACGTTTCAAACATTTTTTCTTGTTACCGCGGTGATCATTACCGTTGTAAAAATATCCGGAGACCTGGGTTTGAATTTTACAGAAATGATTGCGGCCATTCAGGCTAAGGGTTATACCCGCATTTTCCACTTCGAAGACGCAAACTCAACCATGTTTTTCCCTAAGCATTTTTTGGGCGGGGCATTCATTGCCATAACCATGACAGGCATGGATCAGGAGATTATGCAAAAAAACCTGACGTGCAAAACATTAGGCGATGCGCAAAAGAATATGTTTTGGTTTAGTCTTACGCTCGTATTTGTCAATCTGCTTTTTCTAACTCTTGGCGCATTACTCTACTTATATAGTGAGCAGCATGGGTTAGCTGTTCCTGAATATTCAGACGAGTTGTTTCCAGCACTGGCCTTAAATGAACTAGGACCTTTAGTTGGAGTTTTCTTTCTGTTAGGGATTACGGCATCATCCTATGCCAGTGCGGATTCCGCGTTAGCTGGGCTTACAACTTCCTTCTGTATAGACTTTCTAAACTTTAAGGATAAGGAGGAATCAATTAAGCAGCGCCAGAAATTTATTGTTCATATTTCGTTTTCTCTTTTGTTTCTGGTCATCATTTTGGTTTTTAAAGAAATAAATAAAAAATCAGTGATTGATGCCGTGCTTAATGTGGCCGGCTATACCTATGGCCCTTTATTGGGACTCTTTGCCTTTGGCCTATTTACCAAACGTCATATTAAGGGAATCTCTGTGCCCTTGATATGTATTGCGTCGCCCATACTAACTTACCTCATTAGCTTGAATTCGGAAGCTTGGTTTGGCGGTTATAAAATCGGTATTGAAGTTTTAATCTTAAATGGATTAATAGCATTTCTGGGCCTTTGGGCTATCTCCAAAAAATAATTTCATAAAAAAAAGAAGAGAACCGAGGCTCTCTTCTTAATGCAAGGCGTTATCTTGCGTGTGTGTAACAAAACAAAAGTAGTTTTTAAAAACTACACCCCCAATCAAGTGATGATGCTTCCACCCAGTTTGG
>JAGPBO010000022.1 GCA_018063305.1 Cyclobacteriaceae bacterium | reverse complement strand
ATACTTGAAAACCAATTATTATGAATACTACCTGCTTAATTATTGATGATGAAAAATTAGCTCGGGAATTATTGCGCGAGTTTTTGGAAACTTTCCCTCAAATAGAAATTATTGGTGAATCGAATAAAGGAACGGATGCTGTGGAGCAGATCAATAAGCTTAAGCCCGATATGATTTTTCTGGATGTGCAGATGCCCGGTATGAATGGCTTTGATGTGTTAGACGAAATTGAACATGAACCTTACGTAATTTTCACTACGGCTTACGACCAATATGCCATCAAGGCCTTTGAAAGAAACGCAGTAGATTATCTTTTAAAACCATTGGATCAAGAACGATTTAAGTTGGCTGTAGACCGAGCTTTAAAGCGGAAGAAAATGGAGGAAGGAAACCTGGAAGAATTATTGGGGAGCCTGCGAACGGTTACACCCAGAACTTCGTACGACTCGCATATTTTTGTTCAGAAATCTGAGAAACTCTTTAATCTTCCAGTAGAAGAAATTATTTACCTCGAAGCATCTGGAGATTATACTGTTATCTCTACCAAAACAGATCAGTTTGTAAGCTCATCAGGTATTGGCAAGCTGGAAGAAATCATGAATCCCGATACATTTATACGCGTACATCGATCAACCATCGTGAATGTAAATTTTCTAAAAGAAATTGAAAGGCACTTTAATGGAGGCATGATTGTGAAGATGCAAAACGGAAAGACCTTTCCGGTGAGCCGTACTTATGCGAAGTTGATTAGGAAGAAGGTGGTATGATCTGAACAAGATTACTTCATCAATAAAATTTCAGATTTAGGCAGACAAAATCTGCATAAAAATGCAAATACTTTTTATGATATTCGAAATCAGGTTTGCTGATTTTATAGAAATTATTTGATTCTGAAATGAAAATTCATTACCACGATAAATGGCTTCGCATAATTGGTTATCCCTTACTGGGATTTATTGTACGCCACTTTGGTGAATATGAATCCATTGGAACACTGATGAAGCAACCTTTATACTATGGTGACCTCGCCTGGAATACTTTGTTGGTGGGGGTATCCTGGGAAGCAAACAGACGACTGATTATCTATCTGGATGAACGTTATTCCTGGGTTTACGACCGACTTCAGCGTTTCATCGTTCAGGCATTTGCATCCTTGCTTATTACAGTTCCCTTAGTGGCATCCATGATTTATATCTGGAATGAATTGATTATCCACCGACCCGATAACTTTAACACTGGGTATCTACTGGTTTATGATTTCCCACTCACCATCGTATTTACCCTTTTGGTACACATGATTTATACAGGCATGTATTTTCATCAACATTTTTCAATGACGATAGATCAGCTTAATGAACGGGTGCACGAATTAGAAGCTTCGATAGCTGGAGTAACAAACACTTCAGATCTTGCCCGCGCATCCGGTTATCGTGATTTACTAATTGTAAATTATGGAACCTCTTCCGTGCCTGTTAAAACCATTGATATTGCTTACATCTACAAACAAAACGAGGTTAGTTTTATTAAAACGGCCGATGGGAAGGGATACACATCATCTGCATCATTAGAAGCGCTGGAGGAATTACTGGATCCAGAATCCTATTTTCGCATCAACCGTCAAATGATTGGTAGCATTAAAGCCATCAAACAATTTAAATCGGACGCTACGGGTAAGCTGGTTCTGGAGATGCTGCCGGCTTTCTCAGAGGAAATAACGGTAAGCAAGAAAAAGGCTGCTGAGTTTAAAACCTGGATTGGACATAAAATTTGAACCCCGATCTATATCAATTACTTTGATTTTTTATTTCATGATTTGATCTAACCAACTTTTGTCAGATCCATTACCGTTATTTTTATAAAGGACTACGATACCCTTATTGTTTTCATAGTACAGTACGTTCGTTTCAATGCCTGCCAACGAGCCATTGTGCCCATAAGCAATACCGGCATTTGTCCTCCATATTTCTAATCCGAGTCCGTATTCGCAATCAGGCGAGGTGCAAGTTGGTAATTGAATCTTTTTCATTTCTTCCAGCGTACTTTCCGAAACCAGTTCTCCACCAAACAGGCCTCCCATAAATTTATAAAGATCTTCAGCTGTGCTTATCAAGCCACCATCCGCTTCTCCATCACCCTCAGCTTTATCCCATAAGGTTACATCTATTAAAATTCCATTGCTGTAAAGATCGGCATAGCCACGGGTTACGTTGCTATCATCACGTTTTTCAATATACGTGTTATCGAGTTGCAAAGGCGTGAAGATCATCTCATCCATCAATAACTGAAGTGACTTACCCGTAATTCGTTCTGCAATATCACCCAGTAACCAGTAATTGGTATTGCTGTATGAATAGTTAGTTCCCGGTGTGAAGTTCAAATTTTTTCCATAGACATAGGTTTCCATTATTTCGGAAAGACTCATGGCGTACATACCCGTTGGGTTGTTGATGATTTCAGTTTGATAGCGCATACTTTCATTAGGTGGATCGGTGATGCCGCTTAGGTGGCCAAGCAAATGACGAATGGTTATTTTTTCCGCCTCCGGAATTTCTCCATTCACGGTTGGAATAAGATCAGCCAATTTATCTTCAAGCGAAAACTTACCTTGCTCAACAAGTTTTAGAATTACCACAGCGGTAAGCATTTTTGTTACACTGCCGGTGCGGAATTGACTGTTCGTATAGATATCAGTGCCATACGCGAGATTAGCTTTCCCTGAGTTTCCAATCCAAAGATCTTCGGTTGGTTTATAAACTAAAAGAATGCTTCCCGGAGAATTTGTTGTACTTCGGTAATCGTCTATTGCCTTTTGATATTCAGAATTTTTTGGATGATTGGCATAGCTAATGTTATTGCCTGCATTGGGTATAGGAATAATAATTTCGTTGGAGCATGCAAAAGCAATGAATAAGTATGTTGAAAGAATTATTTTAGTTTTCATGAAAATGCTATTTTAAGTTGAATCGTGTACCTACATGAAGTGCTTTATGGGGTAGTACGGGCACCCCATTAAAACCAAAGGGGGTTTCGCCAAATATTTCATAGCGACTAAACACCGAGACTTCATTAAATTGATACCCTGCGCCTAAACCGAGGGTGGGCATAATCCGCCCAAATGTGCTACCGATTTGTTCGTAGTCGTTGCCTTTTAATTCATAACGCGGCAATGCAGAATCAATCAACAGATATCCAACGCCTACAGTGGCATCTACAAAGGTTTTGTTAAAGAACTTTCTGTAGCCAAACTCGGAACTTAAGTATAAGCCGTTTTGAAAATTTTTGTGATAGTAATAACCCAGATTAATGGCTTGTATTAGTTGCCGATTCTCATTTTTGGAATAGTATATTTCCGTGCCCAAACGAATGCCCAGATTTGGATTTTTAAAAATATTGTGAAAGTTGGGGAGACTTACTGATTCGGAAAAGAGAGTAATGGTAAGAGGAAAGTTTCCATTTTTTGATGCTGGGTCCTGAGCAAACGTAAGCGTACTTGCCAACAATAAGGTGATTAGCGATAGACTTTTCATATATTTTTGATTCAACTCATTGAACGGCTACCTAGTGAGAAGGATAGGTATGAATCGGCTGAAAAGCCATTAGAAACTAGTAAGGGTAACGTTTCAGGCACTGAAGGAGCCGATGACCCGGCTGAGAGATTCATTTCAGTTAAGGAAAATTTTGGCTGCCTATAAAATCAAACCAAATGCTAGCCCGATAAGAATGATCGCCCAGGCTGGAATTTTTGTAAAGGCTGTTAAGGCAAATGCAGCAATGGTGAAAAGAGCATTCAATACAACAATCTTGACAGGCTGATTAATAACCAATGGTTGAAAGAGTAAAATAGCCGCTGCAGCAACAAGACCCGCATTGGCTGCATTGATGCCCTCCAACGAAGCCCGTATGGGTCTGAATTTCTTTAAACTATCCCAGATGCGGATCATAAAAAAAATCAAAAACGTACCCGGTAAAAATATACCGGCAGCCGACATAATGGCTCCTATAATTTCTCCCGGTACCCCATAATCGCGCATGGCAAGTGCACCAATGTACGAGCTAAATGAAAACACGGGGCCTGGCAGCCCTTGCACAAAGGCATAGCCTGACAGAAACTCTTCGGAAGTGAGATATTTTTTTGGGGCATACTGCACAAACTCAGTGTACAACATGGGGGTTAATACCTGGCCCCCGCCAAAAATCAAACTTCCATTTCGATAGAAATTTTCAAAAAGACGAACAGGCAAAGTAAGTTCCGGAATACCTTTGGTCGCCCAACCCAATAAAGCGGCAAAAATCAAAACGCCACCCCATAGAAAAAAATTAGACCAGGCCACATCAAACTTCTTTCTCTCTTCGCGTGGATGGGCCTTATAGTTAAGAGCGGTAACCAAGCCGGACACGAGTAAAATCAGTGGAAAAACAATAGGTGATTTAATAAAGTAAGTCGCAAGCCCCGCTAAAATCATCAAAGCAAAAGCTCGCTTGGTAGTAACTGTTTTTATAATAATGGAGTAAGCGGCATAGGCAACAAACCCAACCGCCATAGGTTGAATGAAGCGGGTGAACGCCATTGAAATATTTTTGGTTTCAAAACTTGCTATTAGAATACCTGCGGTAGTCATGATGGCAACTGAGGGGAGTAGCCAGATCAATAGCGTGAGATAGGCAAGTGATGGGCCTCCCAGGCGATAGCCTACAGCAGATAATGTTTGTGTTGACGTAGGGCCCGGCACTACCTGGCACAATGCGTTTAGTTCTATTAGCTCGCTGTCAGAAAGATAATTTCTCTTTTTGACTAATACAGTAAGGAAATTGGCAAAGTGTGCCTGCGGTCCCCCAAAACAAGTAACCGATAGCTGGAATATATCCTTGAGAAAAATGATATAGCGTGTTCGCTGTACCAATAGTTTGTGTTTATTTTTTTAACCTATTTCAAGTAATTGCTGATTAAGAAACTCACCTGTGGTTATGTCTCCCCGTAATTTAGTGTGTTTTGTCACGAAGCCAATATTACTACACACTTCACCCAATAGTTTTACAAAATCTGATTTTCCATTTGAGTTGCTGGTGGAGTTCCTAAGATCCAGAGAAGGAATTGTATCATAGAGTGTCTCCGCCATTGTAGGATTAATTAGTGCGTTACTGCAAGCTAATTATTTTTAGGTAATTTAACTCCTTGCATGTAAGTATGTCCTGATTTTAGGAGATATAGCAAAGTCAGTGATTCGGTTTTAAATTTTCGCGCTGAAAAATCCTTAAGGTATCGCCTTGGATTGCTTCTTCACTCACGGAGTAACCTTGAAAAGAAGGTGCTGTAATACCTGTATGAAAGGATCGGCTTGATGAAAAGACTCGGGCTTCATCCCATAGGCCCGCATTTATAAATAATGATAAGGTCATGCTTCCGCCTTCAATCATAACCGATTGAATTTTTTCTTTTGCCAGGTGGGATACCAAAGAGGGTATGAAATCCTGCTCTTCAAGTCGGATAAGGGAAAGATTAGGGTGCTCTTCGTGCTTCAATAGATTATAACAGATCGTTCTTACCGATTGATCAAAAATGTTCAACGTGTCAGGCAATCTTAAAAATCGATCAATGACTACTCTAACCGGATCGCGACCACTCCAATCGCGAACCGTAAGTTTTGGATTATCATGTGTTGCTGTATTGGTTCCTATTAGGATAGCATCTTCTTCGCTACGCCACTTATGTACCAATTGCCTCGAAAATTCATTGCTAATCCACTTCGATTCGTAGTTGCTACGCGCAATAAATTCATCGGCTGTTTGCGCCCATTTTAAAATGATGTACGGTCGATGTTGTTCCTGAAAAGTGAAGAACCGTTTGTTAAGCACCAGGCCTTCCGATTCTAAAATTCCGGTAATAACTTCAATGCCGGCTTCGCGTAACTTCTTAACTCCGTTACCACTTACCAGTGGGTTGGTATCCAGATTAGCGATTACCACCTTCTTAATTCCATGGGTAATCAATTGATCGGCACAAGGTAGCGTTTTTCCTGTATGCGAACAGGGTTCGAGGTTCACATAAACAGTACTTCCTGCCAACAGGCCTTTGTTCTTCACATGGGCTATTGCATTAATTTCGGCATGAGCCTGCCCATAGGTTTGATGCCAACCTTCTCCCAGCACAATTCCATCCTTAACGATAACACACCCCACTCTGGGGTTCGGACTGACTGAACCTATGCCCAGTCGGGCAAGATCAAAAGTACGAGTGATCAGGAGTTCTTCGGGTGTCATGGCTTATCGCTACCTTGCAAAGATCAATTTCGTGATGACCAATTCCAAAGAACTTTTTAATGAACTGGTGGGGCGGATAACGCTTGATGAGGAGAAAGCTGAAATTCAAAGTATTATTTATTTATTACTGGAAAATAAGTTTGGACTTACCAGGACCGAGATTTTATTTGACAAACTAATTCATAATGCTGATCAGTCTGCGTTGAACTTGTGTATTGAACGCATTAATAATCATGAACCCATTCAATATATTTTAGGAGAAGCGTTTTTTTATGGACGACTTTTTAAAGTAAATCCAGCTGTTTTAATTCCGCGGCCGGAGACCGAGTTATTGATTCATGAGATAAAGAATATAAGAACTGGAAAAATTGACCCGATTCGGATCCTTGATATCGGAACGGGCAGTGGTTGTATTGCTATTTCACTAGCCTTGGAAATTAAGAACGCCACGATAACCGCTACTGATGTAAGTTCGACTGCATTAGAATACGCCAAAGAAAATGCACGGCTACTTAAGTCACCTGTTCGTTTTATTGAACACGATATCTTAAAAGAGGAATTAACCGAATCTTTTGATTTGATTGTTAGCAATCCACCGTACATTTCTTTTGAGGAGAAAAACTCGATGAAGCCAAACGTGTTAAAGTTTGAGCCCCATGTAGCCTTGTTTGCGTCCGAAGCTGACCCGTTACTATTTTATAAAAAGATAATTGAGAAAAGCAAAAAATCACTTTCAATCCATGGTTCGCTTTGGTTTGAGATCAATGAACATTTTGGAAAAGAGGTGATGGGTTTATTGAAAGCTCACGGCTTTGTTGATATTCAAATTATTAAAGATTTTGATGGAAAGGAAAGAATGGTGACTGGCCACAAGAAGAACTAAACCATTAAGGTAGTTAAGATATTAAGGGCTTTAATATTCAATAAAATCTTTGTGCCCCTTTGTGAGATTTCTCTGTGTGCTCTGTGGTTAAAACTCAACTCAACGCCTCTCCCAACCAAAAACCTCGATCCTGAGTAATCGAAAAGATTCCATCTTCTTCCACCTCAATAATCCTGCCTTCAGGATAAAGATGAAGTATGGTATTGGCAGCCACCCATTTTTCAAACTTGCCTGACTTTATCCAACTCCAGCGCTTACCTTCAACAAAAGCTTCGATGTCTACCTGAGAATACAATTCTAATTTACTCAGTTGATCTTTAGTCTGCAGTAAACAATTTATTGCTTTAGCCTGGGTATTCAATAAAAAACTGAAACCCGTTTCTAATGATTCTTCCCCTGAATCAAGAGGAATAATCTTTATAGGGAATTGATAAGCAAGTTTCAGTTCCCAATCATTTGCCCTGGATGCTGGTGCAATCAACACATCCACTTTTATTCCCCAACTCAAAACCGTTTCAATTTCAGTCTCAACCACAACAAGGGTAGGCATCCACTCTAATAGCTCCTGAACTTTTTCATATGAAATGGCGTGTGCATTTGCAATGAGCAGTGCCGGCTCCTGATTTTCGCGAACGATGTGATGACTGGACACTACGATTCAAAAAAACAAACGGAACCGCCCACCCAGGTCTTATCTTTATTGAATTTAACACCGATCATCTCACCACGACTTAAGCGGGCCAAATTCGTAATTAGTTGTGGTCGAGCTTCATGATCATCCCACAAAAACAATAGTCGGATTTCTGTTTTAACGAGACCATCGGGTGCCTGCACGATCGGTTGATAGTGAACTTTGCGTTGAAGTAAAAAGTTTTTGCGTTCGCTTAAAGGAATGTCTAAGATGTCTTTCTCAGTTACATTAAAAATAACCCCACTTCCTGAAAAGGAAAAAAGGGGCTTAAGTACATATTGATCTAAATCCTTAGGTAAAGAAGAATATTCATTCAGAAATTTACACGCAGGCACCGCACTACTATTTAAAAAGGGCATGGTGTATTTACTGATATAAAAAAACCAATTTGGATGGCCAGCCCATTCCACATCAATATCCTCCGTTAAATGAAAATCAGTTTTTAGATCCTTCTTACCGAGCAACTCATCAAAGATTACCCGATTGTAGATTCGATGAATGGGGGTTTCTACGCCTTTAAGATTATAATACAACTTTTTGTTTCGAATAATAACATCACCAATATGAACAGGCTCAATGCCTAAATGCTGCTTCGTAACTAAAAAATCAA
Source organism: Cyclobacteriaceae bacterium (assembly GCA_018063305.1). Lineage (GTDB taxonomy): Bacteria > Bacteroidota > Bacteroidia > Cytophagales > Cyclobacteriaceae > ELB16-189. The sequence goes on along the minus strand of JAGPBO010000022.1, from coordinate 17,454 downwards.
TAGTGGTGTTTTGCTTCATTGGATCAATCTCCAGAAGAATGACGTTTGCGGGGTCATAATCTTTTACAATCGCTTTTCGCAACTTTGTCCAATAGGCCTCAGAGGATAAACCAAAATGAAATTCTAAATTTTCAGGTATCTTATAATGTTGTCTGAATTTATTTCCTAAAAAATCCTGATATCCAAACAGGGAAGGGAAGCCTTGCATCTCAATTAACCGTGGAACTATTTCACCCTGCTCGCTGCACACCGCGAAATCAAGCGCCAGAAACATAGTGTGCACATCTTCGTTGGGCACATTCAATCCTGCTGGAAGTGCGCCTTTCATCTTTTGTTTAAAATCGGGCAATGCAATAAAATCAATGATCTCATCGGCTGCCTTCAAAAGTTTCGATTTAAATTCTTTCCCTACAAACACAGGACTCTCGGCCACACGAAAGGTGATCTTATAATTGAATTCCCGATCCAGATCAGTTAAAAACTCCGAATATTTTTTTTCTGAGAACTGCTGATTAAATTTTTTACGGACTGACTCGATCATAAGGATACTGAACTTAACCGATGTTGTAACCCGATCATGAGAAATCGTGGAATTATAGTTGAGTACGTGAGCATTATTTTATCTGGGTCATTCAAACTATCCAGCATGCTCCAATACTTTTTTTCACCGTAGCGTTCAATCACAAAATTCTTTTTGTCCTCACGCAACAGATACATGCGCATACCTACCGCATCCGCTTCTGGATGAAACTGAGTGCCCACAATGGCTTCATCAAACCGGATGGCCATAACCGCTCGCTCTAAATCAACATGGGGTCGGTATTTTTCTATACAAAGAATGGCCGCTCCGTCATCACTTAATTTTTTTTCATTGGGTTGAATGATCTGGTAGTCTCTCGAGTCAACTGCCCACAGAGGATCATCCAAGGAACGAAAAAGCGGATCGTGATGTCCTTCAAAAGTTTTATGAACGGGCATCACACCAAAGGAGGTTGACTTTCGTTTTGATACTTCCCCATAACCGTATTGCCTACAGTAAAGTTGAAAACTATGACAGATCAACAGGACATGTTTTTTATTTTCGGGATACTTTTGATTATGCGAGCGAATCGAATCCATCAAGTTGAAGAAGTTTTGCTCCCACTCCGTTCCAATACTTTCCATCGGATTACCCGGTCCACCAGAGGAAATATAAATATCATAGGTTAGGTCAGGGATCTCGTTTTTCAATCGAACATCAAATATCTGGTATCTTACTGCCAAATGAAATTCTGCCCCAAACTCTTCAATCAGCTGTTTGATTCCCCGCATCCCCTCGTTGGCAACACCTTCGTAAAGATCGAGGATGGCAATGTTTATTTGATTTCCTTCCGACACGTTGTAATGCTATAATCCAAAAATAGTTTCATCGGTAATATAATCTACCACCTTTTCAAGGCTTCCGGTTTCATTGAATACTGCCAGCTGGCGATCGGCTCCTGTACCTTTCTCTAAGATGACGCGAATATAATTGATCGCATCCCGGCTACCAAGATCATCCACCACATCATCCACAAAGTCAAGTAATTCAAGGATTAATACACGCGTATCCACTTCTATTTGTTTGCCAAAATCAATCATTCGGCCATCCAGACCGTAACGTGATGCCCGCCACTTATTTTCATTAATTAATGCCCGGGTGTACAAAATAAAACTCATGTTTTGTAAACGAAGTTTATAGAGTTTCACGACCAATGCCTGAAACACGGCTGTAATAGCAATGGTTTCTTCTACCCGCATGGGTACATCACAAATTCTAAATTCAATTGTATCAAAGAATGGATGCACGCGAACATCCCACCAAATCTTTTTTGCATTATCAATACAATTCGTTTTGATCAGCAGATTGACATAGTTCTTAAAGTCATCCCAGTTTTCAAATCGATCGGGAATGCCCGTGCGCGGAAATTTATCAAACACTTTGGTTCGAAACGATTTGAACCCGGTATTGCGACCTTCCCAAAAAGGGGAGTTACATGAAAGCGCATAGATGTGAGGCAAGAAATACCGAACCGTATTGTGAATATGGATAGCCATATTCTTATCCTTAATCCCCACATGTACATGAAGTCCAAAAATCAGATTAGACCGGGCGGCCTCTTGCATCTCCTGAACAATTTCATCGTAGCGAGGATTGGGCGTAATTAATTGCTTACTCCAATGAGAGAAAGGATGCGTACCTGCTGCACCAATTTTAAGGCCTAAGGTTCCGGCTATTTCAGACACGATTTTGCGCAGATCTCTGATCTCCTGATAGGCTTGCGTTACGTCTGCACAAATACCTGTGCCCACCTCCACCACGGCCTGGTGCATTTCCGCCTTTACACTGTCATTAATTACGTGTGATGCCAGCTCCACAATCTTCTGATCATGTGAAGCCAATTCGCGCGTATGCGGATCAATCACCATGTACTCTTCTTCAACTCCCAACGTAAACTTTTCCATAAGCATGGCTTCGGTTAGCGATATTACTTCTTAGCGGATTTAGTTTTGATTTCCTTTTTCGGTGTTGCCTTCTCTGGTTTAGCTTTCACTTCGGGATTTTCAAAAGCCATCACCGATTTAGTAACATACGTTCCCCAGGTAAGATTATCTACACCCGGCTTTTGAGATTGCGCTCGCGCTACAGCCATCTTAGAAGCATGTTCAACTACCCAATCAAAATTTTCCTGACCTACAGAAGTTACTTCGGCATCGGGGGCGGGATTGCAAAAATCAATCGCATACGGAACCCCATCCCGCACGGCCATCTCCACCGTATTGAAATCATAACCCAAAGCATTACAAAGATCTAACACATAATCGTGAACCTTCTTTAGGAGTTTTTCAGAAGCCGGGCCATTGTTGCTTTGGTAGCGCAGATGGTGGGGGTTGCGAGGCTCGTATTGCATAATGCGAACGTACTTCCTTCCTAAGCAATAGCAACGAAAATAATCTTCAAAGATAATTTCCTCCTGAAGCATCATAACCAGTTGGTTGGTTTCGCTATAGGCTTTAAAAAAATCATCTTGATTATTGAGTTTATAAACACTCTTCCAGCCACCCCCGGCATGCGGTTTCATATAGGCTGGCCATCCAATGTGATTGAAAATCTTTTCCCAGCTTAATGGAAATTTCAAATTACTAAAGGAACTCTCTCCGGTATCCGTAGGACGTTCGTGCGAGGGGAGAAGTACTGTTTTAGGAACCGGCACTCCTAGTTTAACTGCCAAGGCATTATTAAAGAATTTTTCATCAGCACTCCACCAAAACGGGTTGTTAATTACCGCTGTACCCGAGATTGCAGCATTTTTTAAATAAGCCCGGTAGAAAGGAACATCTTGCGAAATGCGATCGATAATAACAGCATAGTCGGTAGGCTCTGCTTGTGATACCATATCGATAAGCACATGTTCTGCTTTTATATCTTTTAATCCCATCTTATTAATTCTTTCAACAAAGGCATCCGGGAAAGAACGTTCCATGCCGTGCAGTACTCCTATCTTTTTCATATCACGTAAGTTTAGTTTTTATTCTTAATACTAATAATAACATCCTGAAATCGGGATGACTCTGTCAAATTTGGACTGTGTGCTGATTGAGTAAACCAATATAGTTTTTTTTCCTGGCAAACAACCTGCTGATAATAAGAATCTGCCAATTTAAAATAGGTTTGGTAATCATTACTGCCAATGAGGAAATAAACAGGGCAATTAAGTTCAGGAGCAAATTCAAAAAAATTGGTTTGAGAGGCCTCGTTGAAAAGCGATAACCAGGTAGCCGACCATTGCTCTACTTTTTCCCAGGTAGGTGTTGTGGAATTCATCAATTTACTTAACCATTTTCTGTGATAGTACAATTGTCTGGCATTCTTAAAAGGTATTTCTACCTGACCCAGTTCTGCCAACGCATTACTATTATTTTCGTTTTTTGCTTTGTCCAACATTACTTTTAATGAAAGTCGTTCACTTTCTAACTGATTTATCATGGGGCTAATGGCAAAATATCCCTTCAATAATTCGGGTCTTGCAACAGCTACCCGCAAGCCAAGATACCCACCCCACGAATGGCCAGCCACGTAAATTTTTCCTTGCGAAAACCGATTGGTCAGAAATTGAACTACTTCGATAGCATCACTAATAAAAAGCGAAACGGTTAGTGCCTGAGGCGACTTGTTAAGCTCTTTTGTTTTACCGCTCTCGCGTTGATCCCAGAGGACAACAATAAAATTCTTTTGTAACTCTTTTGTAAACCGATCCGCATAGCTCATCACAGAGTTGCCCGGGCCACCATGTAAAAAAAGCAGTACGGGTGCCTGATCATCGGCTCCCTGATATTTTATCCATTGTTTGATTCCTCCAATTTCAATGGCCTCACTGCCTCGAATCTCTCTGGCGGAGAGATCCTGTAAAGAGAAAATAAGAAGTAATAGCAAAGAGGGAACAAGCCTCATTTAATCAACGATAAATAGTGAGGAAACATTTCGCGCCAGGCAGGCCAATCGTGATCGGCATTGTGTCGTACGTCCAGCCAATAGTTCATTCCTTTATTCTGTAATATGTTTGCCATTTTTACATTGGCATCCCAGCACATATCGTTGGTGCCGGTACCCAGCACTACATACATGTCGGCATAGTAGGGGTTATTCGCACTGGGCATAAAATCGGACGGATTATTAAAATAAACATTGTCATCATAATACCCATCCATCTGATCTTTGATGTCGAAGGCTGCACCCATGTTAAAAATATATTTTACCACTTCGGGATGTTTGAAGCCAAAGTTAGTGGCATGATAGCCGCCAAAACTGCAACCGGCTGTAGCCACGCGACCTACACCGGTTTCGCGTTGAGCTAACGGAACTAACTCCTCAAGAATCATGGCATCGTACCACATGTGATTGCGAACCCGATCGGCTGGATGAATACTTTTATTATACCAACTGGCTTCATCAATTCCATCGGGGCAATAAATTTTTATAAGCCCCTCATCCAAAAACCACGATACGCTATCAATTAACTTGAAATCTTTGTTCTCGTTAAAATGACCCATCGAAGTTGGAAAAAGAATTACCGGATAGCCGCGGGTGCCAAAAGATAAGACTTCAATATCCCGACTTAATCGTGGTGAATACCATTTGTGATAATGTTCGTAAGGCATACAGTTTCTAATTAAACTTCTATTTTTACAGTCGAATTTGCCATCAAAGTCGCAAATGCCTTTTAAAATAACTATCTAAATTAACTATTTGTCGACCCTTGTCTTCTACACATCATTATCACCTCGAAAAACTTACTGATATACATTCCAAATTACTTGAGCGGGATACGGTTGTGGACATTTTTTTGCCCTTTCAGTATAAAAAATCAGAAAAGACTTACCCGTTGCTATTGCTTAACGATGGGCAAGACAGTGAGGCCATCGGTTTACAGACCACGCTGGAAAAGCTAACCCATAGTAAAGAAATTGAAGATGTAATTGTAGTAGCGGTACATGCCGGAGACCGGATGCAGGAATATGGTGTGGCTAAAAAGCCCGACTTTAAGAAACGAGGTGCACGCGCTAAAAACTATAGTCGGTTTATCATGACCGAATTGATTCCGTACCTCGAATATCAATACTCTATAACTAAAGACCCCAATCAAAGAGCCATTGCGGGCTTCTCGCTGGGCGGACTTTCGGCTTTTGATATCGCCTGGCATCATGCCGATTATTTCGGGAAGGTAGGCGCCTTTAGTGGATCATTTTGGTGGCGCAAACGTGACGCGAAAAGTAGATTCTACTCAGAAAATTATGATCGGATCATGCATCAACAAGTTCGGAGAGGAAGATTTAAACCGGGGCTTAAATTCTGGTTTCAGGCCGGCCTGAAAGACGAGCACTGCGACCGCAACAAGAATGGGGTTATCGATTCGATTGATGATATTCTGGATTTAATTGTAGAGCTTACTAAAAAAGGCTATCGTCCTTTTCAGGATATACAGTACCTCGAATTAAAAGACGGAGAACATAATTTAAAGACCTGGGGCGAGGCTATGCCCACTTTTTTGAAATGGGCTTTTGGGAAAAATTAAGTTTTATCAATTTCTAAGTTCAAGTAATAAGTACAACACAATTATTAATAGAGAATCTGTGGCTAAAATTATGACTGATACAATCATCTTCGACTTAGGTGCCGTACTCATTGATTGGAACCCTCGCCACCTATACCGCAAAATATTTAACACCGAACAAGAGATAACCTGGTTCCTTGAAAACATCTGCACGCACGAGTGGAATGAAAAACAAGATGCCGGACGTCCCTTTGAGGAAGCTACCGATGAACTGCTTGAAAAATTTCCAGAGCATGAAGCCGCTATTCGCGCGTGGTACGATCGCTGGCAGGAAACCATCAGCGGCCCCATTCATGACACGGTAGCTATTTTAAAACAAATAAAAGAACAAGATCAGCATCGTTTATATGCGCTCACCAATTGGTCAGCCCAAACATTTCCATGGGCGTTAGATAACTTTGAATTTCTTCATTGGTTTGAAGGCATTGTTGTTTCAGGTCACGAAAAAACCCGCAAGCCTTTTCCGGAGTTCTATCAAATACTTTTTGATCGCTATAAGATAAATCCAAAGAATGCCTTGTTCATTGACGATAGTCTAAGAAATATCGAAGGGGCGCAGGCCGTTGGATTACCTGGCATTCATTTTAAATCGCCTGAACAATTAAAAAGTGATTTAAGAAAGCTTAACGTTTTGCCGTAGCAATCAATTGCTACTTTTTGAAAGCAAGCAAACACGACTCTATAATATCACAACATTCATGGATCTGCTCTTCTGTAATCACCAAAGGTGGTGCCAGTCGAATAATGTTTCCGTGCGTAGGTTTAGCGAGCAACCCCTTCTCTGCAAATTTTAAACAAAGATTCCAGGCCGTTTCACTTTCCGGTGAATCATTAATTAGAATGGCGTTGAGTAAACCTTTTCCTCGCACCAGCGTAATGATGTCCGATTTCTTTTTGATCGCATTCATTCTTTCGCGAAAAATTACACCTAATCGTTCGGCATTGGCGGCAAGCTTTTCGTCTTTAACAACCTCTAACGCGGCTACCACCACAGCAGCGGCCAAAGGGTTGCCCCCAAAGGTAGAGCCATGCTCGCCTGGCTTTAACAATAACATGATTTTATCATCGGCCAGCACGAGAGATATTGGCAGTACACCACCTGAGAGGGCTTTCCCTAAAATCAATAAATCGGGCCGAACTCCTTCATGATCGGAAGCTAACATTTTGCCTGTTCGTGCAATTCCGGTTTGAATTTCGTCCATCATCAACAGCACATTATGCTTTTTACATAAGTCTGCCGCTGATTTTAAATAACCTTCTTTCGGAACATAAACTCCAGCCTCGCCCTGGATAGGCTCAATCCACAAGCCACATACATTCGGATTACTTAATGCTTGTTGCAAGGCGGAAACATCATCATAGGCAACTATTTGAAACCCTGGCATAAATGGTCCAAAATTATTCCGTGCCTGTGGATCCGTTGAAGCGGAGATTATGGTTGTGGTGCGCCCATGAAAATTCTTTTTCACGGCAACAATGATTGCTTCGTTATCCGGAATCCCCTTTTTTAAATACCCCCACTTTCGTGCAAGTTTAATCGCGCTTTCATTGGCTTCGGCTCCACTATTCATAAACAGTGCCTTATCATAACCAAAGGTTTCGCAAACGTATTTTTCGGCAGCACCTAGTTTATCATTGTAAAAGGCGCGTGACGTTAGTGTTAATTCTTTTGCCTGATCAATCAATGCATTAATAATGCGCGGATGTCCGTGTCCTTGATTAACGGCACTATAGGCTGATAGGAAATCATAATAACGCTTCCCCTCTACATCCCACAAAAAAACGCCTTCGCCTTTGTTTAAAACAACGGGTAGCGGATGATAATTGTGTGCCCCGTACTTATTTTCTAGTTCTATCGCCTCTTGGCTGGATGAAATTGTTGCTTCCATAATATTGAAATTCAGTGTATTTCAAAGTTAATCAATTGGCGACAAAGTGCCTAAAACTACTGCTTGTGACCGAGGCGAAATGAATTAACTTTGCTGAGTTAAAATTGTATTTGCGGGGCATGGAATTCTCACTCGATTCAATTAAAAGATTATTTGAAAACCTAAAGACAATCGGGTTTCTGGGGCGAATCTTTCAATGGGGATCGGTTAAGTCGCAACTCATTGAAGCCAATGGCGAACTGCAGCGAATTATTTCAATAAGTCAAACCTTAAAAGCAGAGAACGGTAAGTTGGAGAACTCGCTATCGCTCGAAAAGTCAAATTCAAAGAATTTTCAGGACACGGCTAACCGGCTGAGTACTGAGCTGGAAGTGCTGAAGAACACCTTAGCCAATCAAACGGAGCGGATTGAATCTTTACAAAAAGAAACGGCTTCGTTGCTTGAAAGAAATACACAGTTTTTAAAGCGCGGAACAGAGTTGTCGGCCGATCTTGTTGGGACGCGCCAAAAGATTGAAATTCTTGAAAAGGAGGTACGGGAGATCAAAGAGGAAAACGCACGGTTGAAAAAAGATGATGAGTTTCGAAAGCAAGAACATTCTAACGCAGTGTCATCGCTGAAACAAATTCAGGAAAAAATACAAAAAGACCGTGAGGATGAAATCACGAGAAGAAATCTTTTAGAGATTGAGCGGATAAAAAATCTTAAAGAGACTTGGGTAAACCATGAGGATAAAGTTAGAAATAGAATTCGGACTATTTGCAATAAAACCGGTGTAGAATATGTAGACAAAGTTCCCTTTAAAGGGAAACCCGATAACACGCTGCGAATTAATGACGAGTACATCATCTTTGATGCGAAGAGTCCGGCCAATGACGACTTGTCGAATTTCCCTAATTATGTAAAAGCGCAAGCCGAAAGTGCCATCAAGTATGTGAAGGAAGAAGACGTACGGAGAGAAGTTTTCCTTGTTGTGCCTACCAACACCTTGGAACATCTGGAGATTTTTGAATATCGATTGAGCGATTATACGGTGTTTGTTGTTTCACTGGATTCTTTAGAGCCTATCATTCTCACGCTTAAGCGGATTGAAGACTATGAATTTGCTGAGCAACTGAGCCCCGAAGAAAGAGAAAACATTTGTCGGGTGATTGGAAAGTTTGTTCACCTCTCAAAGCGAAGAATTCAGATTGATGGTTTTTTCGCAAAGCAATTTTTTGAATTGGTCTATCGCAGTGAAGCAGATCTTTCAAAAGAGATTCTGGAAAAAGTAGCTGAGTTTGAAAAGTCGGAGAAATTAAACCCGCCTCAGGAAAAAAGAGCTCGTCAAATCAGCACGAAGGAATTGGAGCAAGATGCCGAAAAGATTCAAAGTGAAGCCAGCCAAAAAGGCATTTCCGTTCAAGATAGCTTACTCATAAAGGAAATAAATAAATTACCCCTCTATTCGGATATTGAGTCGGATAAAAATCAAAGAGATCTATTTAACTAATTAAAAAACACATGAAACCGGTATTCTATTTTGCTCTGGGTCTGTTAATTTTTTCTTCCTGTGCTTCTACTAAATCTATATCGAAGGCTCCATCGCCCACAGGCTTATGGGACTACTCCATCACCGGAACCCCGGAAGGTGATTTTAATGGAGTGATGACTATCAGTGAAGTGGATAAAACGCATGTGGCTAAGGTTGCTTTAAATGGTGGAGAGTTAAACATCGAAAAATTTGTCTACAACAAGGAAACGAAAAAAATGTCGGGTGAATTTGATTATCAGGGAACACCCGTTTATTTTGATGCCGTATTGATTCAAGACGATATTGATGGTGGCATAGCGGCCGGAGGAATGACTTTTCCCTTTAAAGCCACACGCAAGAAATAATTTCTTACCATGAAGCTTACGGCAGATAACAAACTAAAAAAACTAATTGTTGTTGGTGATCGCGTATTGATTCGTCCAGCTAAAGAATCTGAAAAAACGGATAGTGGGTTGTACCTGCCACCAGGAGTCCAAGAAAAAGAAAAAATTCAAAAAGGATTTGTGATCAAAGTAGGGCCAGGCTATCCGTTGCCCATGCCAGCCGATGAAGACGATCTTTGGAAAGGGAAAGAGGATCAAATAAAATATTTACCTCTGCAAGCGCAGGAAGGTGATCTGGCTATCTTTCTTCAGCGGGGCGCCATTGAAGTAATGTATGAGGGCCAAAAACTTTTTATTGTACCACAGGCTTCTATTTTGATGTTGGAGCGTGAAGAGGATTTGTAATGGCGGGCCTTTCCTTTGATGTATTGCGAGTTGGAAAAAAGTATCGCTTGATAAATCATGGTGACAAATATGAATTTGAAATCGAACGAATATTAGTCAATGGCGATTTTAAAGTAAAGGACCTGCATACGCTGGAGCGCTACCTGCTCAAGGATACCATAAAATTCGGCAGAGGAAAAGATTTCGAAATCAGAGAGTTGTAATTACTTCAACTTTCCTTTATAGGTTTTTTTAAACAACTCAAAACGCGGAATGGAAACGCCACGCACATAACTTTGATTGGGGTTATGCGCTATAAAATCCTGGTGATATCCTTCTGCCCGATAAAACTCCGTTAGTTTTTTAATTTCAGAAACAATCGGGGTTTTATAAAGTCCCGATTTTTCAAAACTCTCTAACGACTTCTCAGCGATCGCTTTCTCTTCAGCCGTCAGATAAAATAAAATCGAACGGTAGGAAGACCCATGATCGGGACCTTGGCTATTCTTGGTGGTTGGATCGTGTGAGGTGAAAAATACTTTCGTCAGCTCTTCGTAGCTAACCACTTTCGGATTGTAGTATACCAACACAGTTTCGGCATGACCGGTCGTTTCGGTATTTACGATTTCATACGTTGGATTTTTGGTTGTGCCGCCTGCATAACCCGAAATAGCCGAATCAACACCAACTACGGCTTCAAAAATATGTTCGGAACACCAGAAACAGCCTTCGGCAAATGCAGCTATTGCCTTACCTGCGGGCGGTTTTAGTGGAATCAAACTAACATCCGAATCACTCGCTTTTGACTCACTCCCTCTCTTCTGGCCCTCGCAGGCGACTAATACAAAGAGTAATAGGGCCATAGTAAAAAATGCATTTGCTTTCATATCATTAAAATTACAATTTTAACGTAGCGAACCCACGAAAGGATGCCCACGTTTTCATTTATAGTCTTTCTGGTCGCTTAAATGACAGGATTGGGTCAATCAATAGTATCAATTTTTTTACGAACTTAGTAGACTAATTAGTAACGCCATTATGAAAAATCAAGTTGACGCAAGTCCATTAAAGAATCTGGATGAATGGGAAGAGGATTTATTGAGGAGATATCCCGATCCTGAAAAAATTACAACATCAAAAACTACCGAAGAATATAGAAATTATGATAATCCGGAACGAGATACGGTGCGCGAATTCTATCGCCTGAACCACACCTATCAGACTTTTGATTTCGTTAAAAAGAAGCGTGATGAATTTCTTGCATTCAATAAAAAGGAAATGCCCATCTGGGAGGCTTTTAATTTTTTGAATCAGCTGGTTGATGATTCAGATCCGGATACAGATCTTGATCAATGGCAACATTTACTTCAAACCTCTGAAGCTATTCGCAGAGACGGACATCCCGATTGGATGGTGCTGGTTGGTCTGGTACATGACATGGGTAAAGTGCTTTGTTTATTTGATGAGCCGCAGTGGGCTGTGGTGGGTGATACCTTTCCGGTAGGGTGTGCGCATTCCGATAAAATTGTGTACCCGGAATTCTTTAGTAATAATCCGGACAGTGCAAATCCTGAATACAACACCAAGTATGGCGTGTATGAACCGAATTGTGGATTGAGAAACGTAACCATGTCTTGGGGTCACGATGAATATGTATATCACATGGTAAAAGGGCAGATGCCTGAAGAGGGTTTATACATGTTGCGCTACCATTCCTTTTATGCCCAACATCGCGAACACGCGTATGATTATTTATTGGATGCACATGATCGCGAAATGTTTAAAGCTGTAAAGCTCTTTAATCCGTACGATTTATATTCTAAAAATCCAATTCCACCCGACTGGAAAGCGCTAAAACCCTACTACGAAGATCTGGTAGCCAAGTACCTACCTGCTACCCTGAAATTTTGAGAGGTCTGTAGATGCATAAACTCCATACGGCTGATTACATTGTTTTTCTTCTATACTTTGTAGTTGTCTCCGCGTACGGATATTATGTCTATCAAAAAAAGAAAAGCGCCACGCTTGATTCAAAAGATTTCTTTCTGGCCGAGGGTTCGCTTACGTGGTGGGCCATTGGGGCTTCCTTAATTGCCTCCAATATTTCTGCCGAACATTTTATTGGCATGTCGGGCTCAGGCTTTGCTTTGGGGCTCGCCATTTCTACCTATGAATGGATGGCTGCTGCGACATTAATTATCGTTGCTGTTTTTCTTATTCCGGTTTACTTAAAAAATAAAATCTATACCATGCCACAATTTCTGGCGAAGCGGTATAGCAATGGAGTAAGTACAGTGATGACGGTGTTTTGGCTACTCGTCTATATTTTTGTAAATCTAACATCTATCATTTACCTCGGAGCGATTGCGATCACTTCTATTTCCAATATAAGTTTTGAATGGTGTGTTGCCGGCCTTAGTGTTTTTGCCATACTCGTTACATTGGGAGGTATGAAGGTAATTGGGTACACGGATGTTATTCAGGTTGCCGTACTGCTTTTAGGGGGTTTAGTTACCGCCTATCTTTCGCTTACTCTTTTATCTGAGCAGTTTGGATACGGTAGCGATGTTTTCAAAGGACTTTCTTTATTAAGAGAAAAAGCTGACTCTCATTTGCACATGATCTTTGATAAAGATCATGCTTACTATAAAGACCTTCCGGGATTATCAGTACTCATTGGTGGCATGTGGATAAACAATCTTAGCTATTGGGGTTGCAATCAATACATCGTGCAACGAGCTTTAGGTGCCGATTTAAAAACCGCGCGCAGCGGCCTTCTCTTTGCCGCCTTCCTTAAATTGCTGATCCCCGTAATAGCTGTTCTTCCCGGCATCGCTATGTATGTGCTTCATGAGCAAGGGTTATTTCAACAGGAGATGATGAATGAAGTCGGAATACTAAAACCCGATCATGCCTACCCGACCTTAATGAATTTACTCCCTATCGGATTAAAGGGAGTAGCCTTTGCTGCATTGACGGCCGCGGTAGTTGCCTCGTTAGCCGGTAAGGCCAATAGCATCTCAACTATTTTCTCCTTAGATATCTATAAAAAATTCATCAACAAGAATGCCAGCGAGCGAAAACTTGTACTTACAGGACGGTGGGCCGTAATTATTTCGATGGTGTTAGCGGCATTTGTAGCACCGGCATTAAAAACACTCGACCAGGCTTACCAGTTTATTCAAGAGTACGTTGGTTTTATTTCACCAGGTGTGCTGGCCATATTCCTTTTGGGGATTTTTTGGAAGCGTACGACTTCTGCTGCGGCTATGGCTGGAGCGTTACTTACTATACCGATTTCTACTATTTTAAAATTTCTACCAGCGTTGACGAACGGTGCTTTCCCAGACTATCCGTTTCTTGATCGGATGTCGATTACATTCCTTCTTATTGTTGTGGTGATGATTGTAATGAGTTTGACAAAGAAAGAAGCCACCCATGAAGTACAAGTAAGTAAAGATATGTTTCGGGTAACGCCTGCTTTTGCCATTTGCTCTATTATTATACTTGGAATATTAACAGCCCTCTACACAGTTTTCTGGTAGCTTAGTACTCAATGATTCGATATATATTTCTCTTCGTCTTTTTGTGGCAAGCATGCCCCGCACAGCGTTACACTTCGGCAGCGATTTTTGCGCACAACGACTATGAAAAACCAATTCCCTTTGAGGTTGCCTATAAAGCAAACGTTGGGTTTATTGAAGCCGATGTTTTTTTAAGCGATGAAAATCTCTTTGTTGCGCACGAGCGTAAGCAGATTCAAAAAGATAAAACCTTGGAAACTCTTTATCTCAATCCGCTGAATAAACGGATTGAAGAAAATGGCGGCCACGCTTACGCAGATAAAGAAAGATCATTAACCTTAATGATTGATTTAAAAACCGAAGGAGTTGTTACTGTGAATACGCTAATCTCCAAACTAAAAAATTATCGAAGATTGATTGAATGTAAAAGCCTATTGATCACCCTTAGCGGAAACATGCCCGCTCCGGAACTTTGGAGTAACTACCCGGAATACATTCATTTTGATGGCCGACCTGAAATTACCTATACCCCCGAACAACAAACCCGCATTCGATTAGTAAGCGATAGCTTTAGAAATTACTCAACCTGGAATGGGAGAGGAGCGTTATCAAAGTCTGATGAAGAGAAAATTAGCCGTGTTATTGAAGCTGCGCATGCCATCAACAAACCTTTTCGGTTTTGGGCTATCCCCGATTTTTCTGAATCGTGGATAAAACTCATTGAACTACATGTTGATATATTAAATACCGATGATGTTGCCGGCCTTGCTGCATTTTTAAGAAAAAAAGAGTAGGCTGAACCTACCTCAATCGAAAATAGCCAAATCAAAAAGTTTAAAATATTCGAGACGCTCCATTTATTCCTCTATGGTTTCATTTCTGTTATCCATCTTCGCACTAATGCCACACCTTCTTTGTGTGTAATCGAGCGGCCCAACTCGGGCATCATGATACCGGGATGCACCGATTCAATTCTAAACTGCAAAATCGACTCATCTGGTTTACCAGGAACAATGTCATAAAGAAATCCGCCCGATCCTTTACCGGCCGCTACCGGAGCTTTGCCCACACCTAGTTTTGACAAATCTCTTTCACTGGCCAACAAATACAATCCACTGTTTTTGGCAGGGCCATCAGCCCGATGACAATGCGCACAGTTGATCTCGAGCCAGGCGCGGGCTCTTTCATCAATAGAGGTAGTCTGATTATCGTACGATGCAAGTTTAGCAACCTGAGTTATGGGTGGCATGCTGGCTATTAATTTTTGTTGTTGCCAGTAAAGCAATTGATTTTGCAGTCCATGAGCATACTTGTAATTTCCATTTAACTGACGGGCCGAAGGGCCAATGGGCTTCACCTTATCACCACGCAAATGACAACCCTTGCATTGATTCAAATTTGGAACGGAATATTTTATTGTTTGCACCAATCCGTCTTCGTGCGTAAACGTAACATCCAGGTTTTTACCGGCTACACTTAAGTATGCTTCGGTTTGTTCATCATTCCAAATATAAGGCAAGGTTTTCCAGGTGCCCGCTTCATTAATTAACAACCGTGTTTCCAGTACTCGAATATTATCTTTCGGTTTTCTAAAGTCAACCGGGTAGTAAAAATTTTTTATAAGCACTGTGCCGGGTGGAAAGTCAAGCACATCTTCGTTATTAAAATTAACTTCTAACCCTTGGGGTATTTTTACAAAGCGTTGCTTCCAGGCATAATCGGTAAACAGAGCCGCATTAAGTGAATACGGAATAACTCCCTCAGCGGGTGCAAGATTTTTTAGTTCTCCGATAAAGAATCCGTATTCCGAAAGTTTCGCGTTGCCCAACGAGGATAAATCGATTGATACTTTTTCTTCAGGCAACACAATAATCTCTTGCTTTTTATTTTGGCAAGCTTGAAGAAGAAGTAGCCCTACGAGAAGAAAAAAAATAGTGGGTTTCATTTCTTTAAAGCTTCTTTCCTTCACAATTAAATTGGTTGGCACCTTTGGTGAGATTTTTAAAATCGTTAGCCGCATCTAATTTGAGAAGGATAATCTTATCGCCTTCTTGAATACACAATTCCGGATTGGAACGTTCCGGGTTCACAATACCATCATAGGCAATATCCGGTGGACTCATAAAGGAGGAAGCAAGAAATAGCTTGCCGATATCGTTTCCCGTGTCCGGAAACCAATGGCTA
This sequence comes from Cyclobacteriaceae bacterium, assembly GCA_018063305.1. Taxonomy (GTDB): domain Bacteria; phylum Bacteroidota; class Bacteroidia; order Cytophagales; family Cyclobacteriaceae; genus ELB16-189. The sequence continues at coordinate 1,484 of JAGPBO010000022.1, read as the reverse complement.
TTATTAAAAATATTCTTATGAATATAGATCTGATACGGATAGGGATTGTAAAGCGAATCCGTTTTATAATTGTTGGCAACGGTTTGCACACCTCCAATGGAACTCTCTTGCTCCACCTCGCCTTCATTAAGTGCAGCAACCAAATCATAACTTATAATGCCAATGCCAATGGTTTTATTGTCAATGAATTTATTTTCGGTCATTTCCAGATTATGGGTAGCTAATATCATTACCCCTGTACCCGGTGGAATACTCGCCACAATATTTCCTTTAGCAGCAAAATTTTTGTGGTTGTTATCGCGAATAAGATTGTTGTACACTTTGGTTGTATGGCCGTATTGGGTAAGCCCGGGTAAATCAAATACCAAGATGCCCCCTGTGTTTTCGTAGGCTTCATTTCCATAGATCTCGACCCACCGTGAGTTTTCACCTTCAATACCGGCCACATTCCAATACGCTTTGTTATTTCTAATAATGACCGAATCGGATTGGCCCACGTAAATCCCCGCATCCGAAGAGCCCATCGCAACACATTCCTCTATAAGAACGTGTTTGCATAATACAGGGTAAAGCGCATAGGCACCGTTTTCCGTTTTGGGGCCATCGGCCCACACTGAGTTAATTCTTCTAAGCGTAATGCCATTTACCTCACTCACTTTTAAATTATCCCCTTTCGCGTCTTCAATCGAAAAATCTTCCAGTGTAATATTATTTCCGTTGGTGATCAGCAACCCTTGCGCTCCTTCGGACTGGTTTTTAAAAGAAAGAATGGTTTTGTCAACACCTTTGCCTTTAATGGTAATGTTCGATTTACCATCCATAGCCAGGCTTTTGGTAAACATGAAATTCCCTTCCGGCAATTCAATGATACCACCATCCGCTACAGTAATTAATTGGGTTTGCAAACTTTGCTCAATACTTTGCCAAACCCGAGGTTCTGATTTTTGATTGGAACAGGAAATTATAAAACAAAGGTACAGGGGTAGATACTTATGCATAGAGGTAACATTTGATTGAATAAAGTTAAAACTATTTAGGCAAACTTTTTGTCCAATCAGTGATATTGGATTCTCATTTTATATTTTTGAGTTTGATTTAACGAGCCTTGAAGCAGATTTTGTTCATTCAAATTATTTATTCGGCCGCAAGCATTCAGGGTTTGTTTCTTTCCCTTTTGCTTTTTAGAACAAAAATCAATCAGCCGGCCAACCGTATTCTTGCTATTCTTTTAATTATTCTTTCTGGTCATTTGATTTTGGTGGGTTTTGATAACCGTGATTTCTTTCTTGCCTTGCCGCACCTAAGCCGGGTGTCATGGATAATCGGTTCACTTTACTGGCCGTTGATTTTTTTGTTTGTACAATACATTACTCAAACCCAGCCGAATAAAATCTGGAAAAGCTTCTGGCTGATTATCCCCTTCCTCATCCTATTCGTGATTATGTTGCCCTACTTTTCAATTAGCGCAACAGAGAAACGAGTAC
>JAGPBO010000181.1 GCA_018063305.1 Cyclobacteriaceae bacterium | reverse complement strand
TTATTTTGATTGAATGGATGCTGAATGCCGGTTGCAAACAACCATTTTTTATTCACGAGTGAAATCCCTGTTATAAAATCGTAGGTGCCTAAACTCGTTTGATAATACATTGGGAAGGAGAGACCATTCTCTTTTGATTTTAAATTCGAGTTATTGGAAGGAATCTTTCCCCCTACGGAAAGGCTGATGTCAAACTTTTCGGATGAGTACAGATTTCTTGTTAAGCAAAGAGAGAGATCAGAAAGACTTGCAGTATTTCCAAAATTTCCACTGGCAGCCTGATAGGGAACTTTTACCTGAAAGAAAGTTTTGCTATCAATGATATTAAAACTAAAGTCAGCGGTCGCTACATAGATTTTGGGAGAAAGGGTAGTGGTGCCACGGTAGAAACTTATTTCCACTGATCGCAGTTTTATGGGAACCTTTTTATTAAAGGGTTGGTCGGGCTTCATAGCACCCATGGTACAAAATCCGGCATCGCTACAACCTTGTGCAAATACAAAATTGGGGATAACGAGTAGAGGAAGAATTATGATTAAACTTAATTTGAACAAGAACTTGTTCAAATTAAAAAGGTAAAGCCGCTGTTTGTTGATCACTATCATGTAAACTGCTTTTGGTTCCCTTGAATCAAGTGTCTCATAGAGTTCAATTTTATTTACTGTTTGTGAAATATCAAAATCTAATTCTAAAAACTCTTGCTTATAGGAATCAGTTATAGATGCCAGACTTGTTGTGAAGTCACCATATTTTGAATAGGTCTCTGGCTTTTCGATTGCTTTATGCTTGTATCATAAAGATACAAACTCGAATAGAATAAAATAGTAATTTATTGAAGGATTAAGTTCGATTACATACCGAGAGACTGATTCTCGATCGAAGCAAGTTCTATAATTTTTTCGTACTCGGCCGGATTGAGATCGTTAAAGAAGTAGTGTACCGGATTGGTATGAATGCCATTAACAAAGACTTCGTAGTGTAAATGAGGTGCTGTGGATAGGCCGGTATCACCCACATAACCGATAAGATCCCCACGTTTAACTTTTTGACCTTGCTGAACAGCAAAACCATGCATGTGTGCATACCGGGTGCGATAGCCAAATCCATGATCTATTTCAATCATTTTGCCATAACCACTGAAGCTAACATTAAGCCTGTCTATCACCCCATCGGCTGTTGCGTAAATGGGAGTTCCTATTGCTGCGGCAAAGTCAATGCCTGTATGCATTTTCTTTACTTTATAAATAGGATGAATTCGCATTCCGAAACCCGAAGCCAGTGCAATGAGCTGTTTGTTTGATATGGGTTGAATAGCTGGGATGGCAGCAAACAATTTTTCTTTACTTTCGGCTAAACCAACCACATCATCTTGAGATTTTGATTCTATATATATCTTTCTTCTGAGTTTATCCACGCTTTCACTCAAGGACACAATAATATCTTCGTGAATGGTATTTTTCTTTTTGATGTCTTCATAGCGATCTAATCCGCCAACGCCTGCATCCCGAATTCCCTTGTCAATGGGTTCGGCCCCCAGAACGACCCGATATATATTATCATCGCGATATTCCAGGTTCACGAGTTGCTTCTTAAGATTCTCAACCTCAGCCTGCAGATTCTCGTAATAGAATTCCATTTCTTTTACTTCATTTTTGAGAATTAATTCCTTGGGCGACTCAAAATAAGAACTATACAGAATCAATAAAGCCACCGCCATGGCTAAGGTTAGCGATATAATGCCGAGTGTATTAAGTACAATATCCCCAGTCGAGGTTTTAATTCGCTCGTATTTGCAAGTCTCAGTGTCGTAGTAATACTTTATTCTTGCCATAATTTTATTATCAAAAGGTCGTCAGGCGGGTCTGAAAACATGGATACTTTCGGGTCTGCACTCAATATACGGGCCATTCAAAAGGTCGATACAATAAGGAATGGCCGGAAACACTGCATCTAAACACTGACGGATTGCTTTTGGTTTCCCTGGTAAATTTACAATTAATGTTTGATTTCTGATTCCTGCGGTCTGCCTGGAAAGAATAGCTGTGGGTACATATTTCAAGCTTTCTAATCTCATCAATTCGCCAAAACCGGGCATCATCTTATCGCATACGGCTTCGGTTGCTTCGGGAGTTACATCTCGTTTGGCGGGGCCGGTACCCCCACAGGTAATGATTAAACAGCATTTTTTTATGTCAGCCATTTCAATGAGTGTGCTTTCAATTAAAGCTTGTTCATCGGGGATTACTGCGTACTCTTTTTCCCACGTACTTATCAGGTATTCGTTCAATGTATTTACGATGGCTTTACCAGGAAGGTCTTCGTAGATACCCTGGCTGGCACGATCTGACACATTGATTATTCCGATTCTTATTTCGGTCATAAATGGATTATAAGTTATACAGAGGATTGATGAATTCTGGTCTTCAAATCCTGAGCTCTTCCTTTTTTAAATACCTGTCGGCCTTTATTTATACCCTTACGAAGTTCCTTTTGCGCCTCCACCGGGAGGGTGAGTATGTCTGAGCAAACTTGCGAACAACATCCGGCATATTTGGCTGCACACGCCTCACACTGGATAAACAATAAGTGGCAACCATCATTTTTGCAGTTGGTGTGCGTATCGCAAGATTTTCCACACTGGTGGCATTCACTAATAATCTCGTCCGAAATGCGCTCGCCTAAGCGTTCGTCAAACACAAAGTTTTTACCGATAAACTTATTTTCCAATCCCTGTGTCTTCACTTGGCGCGCATATTCAATGATGCCTCCGTTGAGTTGAAATACGTTATTAAATCCTACGTGCTTAAACCAAGCACTTGCTTTTTCACAACGTATTCCACCGGTACAATACATCAATAAATTCTTATCTTTTTTATCTTCCAGTAAATTCTTCACTACTTTTAGTTCTTCCCTAAACGTATCCACATCGGGGCATATAGCATTTTTAAAATGGCCTATTTCGCTTTCGTAATGATTGCGCATGTCTACAATAACAGTATCAGGATTGTTGGCAAGTGCATTAAACTCGGCTGCATTTACATGAACCCCACAGTTGGTAACATCAAAGGTATTGTCATTCAATCCATCGGCTACAATCTTATTTCGAACTAAAATTTTTAATTTAAAGAATGACTTCCCATTATCGTCAACAGCAATATTTAGTCGGATTCCATCCAACCACGAAATGCTATATAATTCAGATTTAAAATCGTTTACCTGTTCGGTGGGAATGCTTATTTGAGCATTGATCCCTTCATGAGCAACATAAATTCTGCCCCAAACCTGCATTTTCTCTAATTGCTTATATAATTCATTTCTAAAATTTATCGGATCAGCAATCTGATAATATTTATAAAATGAGATGGTTGTACGGGCTTGAGCGCTGGTATAAAGCTTCTCTTTTAGTTCTTTTCCGTTAATTCGATTATATAAGGCCATACCCTTGTATTTTGAACAGGCAAATTTAATGAATTTCCTGGTTCTATTAATTCAAAGCGAATGGCTACTTCGTAGAGGGCTGAAGCTCGCCTCGCAAAAGCTTATTATAATCTTCGCAAGAAAGGGTTCCTTTTAAGTGGCAATACCCACAAGTTTTATACGTATCGCCAAGATAATTTTTCTTTATAATAACTGTGGAGCCATTGCAGACCGGGCAAACTACTTTACCCGTTGGTCCACAATCCATATTAAAGTCTTTAGAAAACACCTGCGATGCCTGCTGCGATTCCAACTGCTTTTGTTTTAATAATTCACCCTCGGCCTTTGCTTTAATGGCAATCGCTTCTTCTGAAAATTGTCCGGAGGTACCTTTTAACTGAATGTATTTATTGAGCCAATCGGTGCTTTGTTTATACTTTTTCAAGTAGTAAGAATTTTTCCCCAAATAAAAAGTAAGATCAGACGGAACACTGCGGACGCTTTTTAACAAATAGATGATTTTTGCTTCGGCCGCTTCGTATTGTTCTGTGTCGATAAGTTGTGCCACTGAATCAATCTGTAAATCAATCTCCCTTTGCTTATCAGCCTGACGCTGAATTTCCAACTGACGGATTTTTTCTTGTTCATTGGATTGTGCGAAAGCCATAAAGGAAACGCCACAGAATAGAAATAAAATTATTAAATGTTTATTCACAACTACACAGTTATTCTATGATGTAATCTTCTTTGGATAGTTGAAGCCATTCAAGGGTAGCATTACAAAAAATATCTTCCTTTACAGTCTCCGTTAAATTCATATCCTCAATGAATTTCCCAATTTCTAAATCGCCCAGTGGGAAGGGATAATCCGACCCCAACACCACACGTTTGCTACCTTGCAACTTTAATACATACTCAAGCATCAAAGGATCGTGCGTTATACAATCTACCCAGAACTTGCCCAAATACTTACGTGGATTTTCATTGTTGTCAATGGCAACCAAATCGGGCCGGCAATTAAATCCATGTTCAATACGACCTATCGTAGGCAAGAACGACCCACCAGCATGTGCAAACATAACCCGCAAGTTCGGCAGTCTTTCAAAAATCCCGCCAAAAATCATGGAGCACATAGCACGCGAAGTTTCGGCTGGCATGCCCACCAACCAAGGGAGCCAATACCGCTGCATACTTTTTTCACCCATCATATTCCACGGATGAACCATAACGGCCAGGTTTAAATTTTGACATGCTTCGAAAATAGGGAAGAAGCGTTCCTCATTCAGATTTTCATCATTGATGTTGGAACCGATTTGTACACCACGCAAGCCAATCTTTTTGATGCGAGCTAATTCTTTTACGGCAAGTTCGGTATCGTGCATGGGTAGTGTACCCAACCCCATGTATTGCTTGGGATATTTATCCACCAACTTGGCTATGTGGTCGTTTAAGAATTTTGAAATATCAAGGCAACTGAGTGGCTGTGCCCAATAGGAAAACATAACCGGAATGGTACATACCACCTGAACATGCGTTTGGTATTGTTTGTATTCTTCAATACGAACATCCGGATCCCAACAATTATCTTTTATCTCCCGGAAGAACTGATTGCCGCGCATCATCTTGGCATATCCCTTCTTATGATGTTGTAAATAAATAAAATCACCGTAGCCAAACTTTTCGCTCCAGTTGGGCATTTTTTCAGGGAGGATGTGTGTGTGGGCGTCAATCTTAAGCATTTGCTTAACGGCTAATCCGGTAAAGGTAGATATTTTAAATGCAGTTTGAATTAAGGAATACCATACTATTTGCCTTTTTTTAAGGCAAATCATAAATTGGTTTATTGGTGAGGAGATAAGTTTTTACCTTAAATTTCCTTCTGTGTAATAAGACTTCATCATTCAAAAAAAGCATTATATTTTAACGTTGAATCAATATTGAGATCTACATTTTATGAAGAAATATTTACTCATACTCTCTGCCTGGCTTCTAGTAAGTCATTTAGTAGTTGCGCAATCACCTGATGAAATTTATAAGAAACTGGAGGCAGTGGCCATCATAGATCAAAAAGTGATGATGCCTATGCGGGATGGAGAAAGATTGGCTACCGATATCTACCGGCCAAAAGGAAATGCTAAAGTTCCAATCATATTCTCACGAACGCCTTATAATTTTAATTCGTGGATAGATGGGGAGCTGCGCACGCGAACACTCGAAGCTGCCTATGAAGCTGTGCAACGTGGCTATGCCTATGTAGTTCAAAATGAACGGGGTCGTTTTTTTTCGGAAGGAGAGTGGGATATTTTAGGTACGCCTACCACCGATGGCTATGACGCCTTTGAATGGATGTCGAAACAAAAATGGACAAACGGAAAAATCGGATTAATTGGTTGTTCATCTACAGCCGAGTGGCAGATGGCAGTAGCATCACTGAACCATCCCGCTTTAGCGGCTATGGTTGCTCAGGGTTTTGGTGCTGGTGTTGGCCGTGTTGGTGATTTTTATGAGCAGGGCAATTGGTATCGTGGCGGGGCACAACAGATGTTGTTTACCGCTTGGCTATACGGAACTCAAAATGATAAATTCAGACCAACCTTTCCTAAAAATATTCAGCAGGAAGACTTAGTTCGCGTTCAACGCTTTTATGACTTAGCCACAGAAATGCCCAAAGTGGATTGGGCTCAAGCCTTAAATCACTTACCCATTCAGGACATCATCAAAAACGTAAATGGTCAGGTAGGTGTTTATGATAAAATGGTTGTTCGCAAGCCGAATGATCCAGCCTGGTTTAAAGGAGGCTTATATCACGACAATATGACTTTAAATGTACCCGGATTCTGGTTTGTGTCCTGGTATGATGTTTCGAGTGGTCCGAATCTGGCCTTGTTCAATCAGGTTCGTAAGAACCCCAACGCTGCCATTGCCGATAATCAGTACCTCGTTATAGCACCAACACTACATTGCTCGTTTAAGCGAGCAACAGAAAATACAGTAGTGGGCGAACGCAGCATGGGCGATGCCCGCTTAAACTATGATGAACTGACCTGGGGTTGGTTTGATATGTTGTTAAAAGGAGAGCAAAATGATTTTAAGAAAACAACACCTCGGGTTAGGTACTTTACCATGGGTAGTAATAAATGGCAGGCGTCAGAAACCTGGCCGCCACAAAATGCCGTGCTAACAAATTATTATCTAACCAGTAACGGAAAAGCGAATACTCGCAATGGGGACGGTGCGCTGGTTGCAAAAGTACCTTCTTCCGATAAGCCCGATTCTTTTAAGTATGATCCTGCGAAGCCTGTTAATTCATATGGTGGTAACGTATGTTGTACAGGGACTGCCGTTAGTGGTGGAGCGTTCGATCAATCTCAAATGGAATTGCGCGATGATATTTTGGTTTACACCTCGGAGCCTTTGAAGGATGGCATGGAAGTAAGTGGATTCATTAACGCAACTTTATATTTATCTTCTAATGTTAAAGACACGGATGTTACATTAAAATTGATTGACGTTTATCCGGATGGAAAGGCCTATAACCTTGACGAAACCATTCAGCGGGTGCGTTACCGCGAAGGGTATGAGAAGGAAGTATTTATGGAAAAAGATAAAGTTTATGCCGTTAAGCTTACACCTTTATCGACCAGCAATTACTTTGCCCCTGGCCATCGCGTTCGCATTGAAGTTTCGAGTAGTAACTTCCCTCGGTTTGAGCGCAATTTAAATACCGGTGGAAATAATTTTGATGAATCAGTAGGAGTAGTTGCTACGAATAGTATTCATCATTCGAAAAAATATCCATCTGTAATTCAACTACCTATTGTAAAGAAGTAACAGGATTCAAATTCGATTATGTAATTATAAAAGCCTGACAGAAATTCTGTCAGGCTTTTTTTTAAGTAAGACTTCACTATCATCTATTGCTTACAACTGGGTGCGAGAAAATTCTTGCCACCCAATACAAATCTCGGAACAATAGTAAAAGTGGCTACGGCCCCGTCACCATCCCGTTCTATACTCACGCTTTACAAACTGGTTGGCATCATCAAAGTTGGTAATCTTCATGTTAGGTCCATCCCATAGAAGTTTTATAAATCGACCTGGGTAATCAAACTGATCAGGTCTTCCGCCTTCG
>JAGPBO010000180.1 GCA_018063305.1 Cyclobacteriaceae bacterium | reverse complement strand
AAAGTATTGCATCTCCGCAACGTTTTATGCGCGATGTAAAAGTGGATGCAAAAAATGGAATTGTCTATTGGGCATTTACCCAGACCAACGGATTGGGAACAATCTATAAAGCAGATATTACCAATGTGGCAGGAACAGCTACTCCCTTTATCAATAATTTTTCTGGAGAAATACGAGGTTTGGAAATTGACAGAACAACGAATAAAATTTGGTGGGTATCCAGAGGCATTGTCGGATTATTCCCACCCTCCGTATCTGAAGCCAAACTCTCTGACGGAACGGGCATAACCACCTTGCATACGATCACATTCACACCCCCGCGGGCCAATTTTATTGCCCTCGACCGGGGATGTGAGCAGCCCATTGCTGCAACACTCTTGCTCAACGCACCTTTGGGACAAACTGTATTTGCCGACCCTATCGCTGCTGCAACATTCAATTCGGGTGACATCATTTCGATGAATATCACTCAGGCTCCCGTAAAGGGGACAGCCGTTGTGGGTACTGACAAAAAAATTTCCTTCACACCGGCCAGTGGCACCATTGGAAATGATATTATCCAATATGAAATTTGTAATCAATGTGGACTTTGCGACCCCGCCTCTATCAACATTACCATTCCCAATGAGCCCCCGATAATTGCACCAATACTGGGTATTACTGCCGTGGCAGGTACAACCGTTACCATACCACTCAGTAGTTTGTTATCTGACCCTAACAACAACCTCAATATTTCTACCCTATCCATCGTTGCTCCTCCAACGAGTGGAGCAGTTGCAAGTTTTACTAGCAACAATGAATTGGAAGTGGATTACACAGGTTTAACATTTTCTGGAACAGATAATTTAACCATTCAGGTATGCGACCTCCTTGGCGTTTGTACTACTGCCATAGTAAATATTGTTGTATCAATTCCATCAAATATTATTGTATACAATGCCATTTCGCCCAACGATGATACATTTAATTCATATTTCAAAATTGAAAATATTGAAACTGTTGAGCCGAAAAACAAAGTTTCCATTTTTAACCGTTGGGGCGATAAGGTGTTTGAGGTTGAGAATTACAACAATAGCAATCCTACTAAAAGATTCAACGGAAAAAGAGATGATGGAAAAGAAATACCCAGTGGTATCTATTTCTATAAAATAGAGTTTGTTAGTGGCAAAAAAGAGTTGACTGGGTACTTAACATTAAAGAAATAGATTTTAACGAAGGCATTAAGCATAAATATTTTTGGCGCTTAGCAAACCCTAGCGAGCCTCTCTTATTTAAAAAGTTCGCTAAACTGTTTTTTAGTCCTTCAATACCCGCATCTCAACCCGCCTGTTTAAGGCACGCGCTTCTTCGGTATTCTCAGTAGCAATGGGTTGTGTACCGCCAAAGGCTTTTGTCTTTACGCGATCTTTACCAATCCCCTTCGAGGTAATGTATTTCTTCACGGCATCTACCCGCGATTGCGAAAGTTTAAGATTTGCATCCGCATTGCCTTTGTTATCGGTATGGCCTTCCAACTGAATGACAATTTTAGTATTCTCTTTCATCATGGCTACTACTTCATCCAATTCGGGATACGACTTAGAGTTGATGACCGCTTTCCCTAACTCAAAAATTAAATGATCTAAAACAATGGTTGAGTTTAGTGAAGTTAATTCAATATTTCGTTTAATGATATTTCCTACAGCTTCCTTCGGATCGACAATGATGGTTCTGGGCATATACCCTTCGGCTTCTGCGGTAACCTGATACTTGGAAGAACCAAAAATCCCGAAGGTGAAGGTGCTGTCATTAATTGTCCCTGAGATACTTCCGGTCGGATAGCTTCGGTAAACAATTTTTGATTTTAATAGTTTGCCGCGCACTACGTCCGTTACATTTCCGATAACTGAAATTTCCTGAGACCAGCCGATAAACGGAAAAAGGAATATGAGTGCAAACAGAGATTTTTTCATGGCGTAAATCAGCAGAAAAGAAAAGGAACTATCAACTAAAATTCGATGAGTGAATAATTATCTTATAAGATCTACAATAACGTTCGGTTTTAATATCGCAAAGATAGCCACGGAAGCCAGTATGATGAGTTGAATAATGGTGGACAATACACCTTCTTTTCTACCCGGTTCCAAAACAGAAAGTTGAGGTTTCTCAGGATGATAACTAACCGTTACGGGTTTCCCTACTGGATAAAAGTTAATGAGTTCATTCTCTTTTTTGCGTCCTACGTTTTTAAACGAGCCAGTGAGATAGGGCCTGTTACATTTAAAGGTTTTACCATTCACCACATATTCGTAACTAAAATCCAATGTACCATATATGGTAAAAGACAAACCCTTGTCAACAACACCTGCGCACGTTGGCCAGCCAACAGATTGTGTAGCAAAAAACCAGTTACGCACATGCATAATTAAAAGAGGCACAGCTATGAGCGACAAGATTACACCCGTGATTTGAATTGCTATTCGTTCTGATTCCATTTAATTTGAATCTTATTGATAGATTTAAATGCTATATCTAAATATAATTCTCTATTGATCTTATCAATTACAACCGTATCTTTAAACATCCCAAAGTTAACCTTGCAGGATTTGAAAATACAGAAACACCAAAAACTTTTATTATGAGATTCATGTACATTCTCTTACTACTTATCAGCGTTTCGATGGGTTTTGCGCAAACTCCATCAGCCGAAATTCAAATTAAAACAGCGGTATTAGCAGCTCCCGAAGACAAACGTACGGGAGCTATGGTTTATGGGTATGATGCCAAAGGCGAATTTGTTGTCCTTAGAAAAGGTACTAACGAAATGATTTGCCTTGCTGACAATCCCAATCAGGCAGGGCTTAGTGTTTCTTGTTATCACAAAGATTTGGAACCCTTTATGGCCCGCGGAAGAGAGTTGAAGACGGAAGGAAAGTCGTTTCAAGAAATCTTTGACATACGTGAAGCAGAAGCTAAATCAGGCAAACTGACCATGCCTAAGCAGGCTTGTAATTTACAAGTGTACTCGGCAAAAGCAGAAGATTATAATGCTGCAACGGGTGAAGTAACCAAAGGAAATTTTCGGTATGTGGTGTATATACCCTGGGCAACGGCTGCCAGTACCGGGCTTCCCATAAAGCCAGAAGTGGCCGGCATGCCCTGGATTATGGATCCGGGAACGCATCGCGCACATATTATGATTAATCCGATTTCTAAAGATTAGTTTAGAGATGAAGCAACTGGATTTACAAATCAAAATTGTATTGTCAGGTTGACCCGATAGCTATCGGGTTGTCGAAACCGGTTTTGAACTCCAATCGCCTACCACAAGTTCAGGTTGGCATTGATTTCTAAGTTTTGCGTAACTCTGGTTAAGTAAATAATCGTTTCTACTTACCCGATTCCAGATAGTGGAGTGTTGCTGCCTCTTCTTTAGTTAGTCCAGTTACTTTTTGCCCACGGAGGGCCCGGTTCCATTGGGTACGAAATTTTCCATTAGACCAATCGGAGAGAATTCTCGGGTGAATGTAGGAAGATCGGCATACGGTTGGCGTGTTGCCTAAATCAGAGGCAACCGTTTTAACTATTTGATTGGAAACTCTCTTCCTTGCCGTTACTGAGTCCGGATCGAGTTGTTTGGATAGTCGATAGGCTGTTTTCCACGTGGCGGCCCAGGTGCGAAAGTCTTTGGCTGTAACTTTTTCGAAGTTAGAGGTGATTTCATCTAGATATTCATTGATGTGATTAGACTTTATATCAAAGTCGTTTCCATTCTTATCCAGATATCGAAATAGGTCATGGCTCTTTTTCTTGCTTCCCACTTCGCCCGATTCTTTTATCAGCAAGGCAAGCTCATCCTCCCATATTCTGCGCTTCCAAAGTTTTCCTGACTTACCCACAAATTCAAAAACGGCATCCAGACTTCCTTCCGCACTCTTTGAAGTATCAATAACAACATGCCCTCGTGTAAGCGTTGTTAAGCCATACGATTTATTTGTTTTTGCATATTCATCGTTGCCTACCCTAAAATGATATAGGTCAATTAAGCGAACAATGAGCGCGGCCACTTTATCCTTTGGCATTCCCTCGTGTTTCAGATCTTTATTAACTTTCTTCCGGATGTGTGGCAAAGTTCGCGCAAAGCCTATCATGCCATCAAATTTTTCTGCAGCCCGAGCTTCCGTCCAATTTTGATGATAGCGATATTGTAACCTCCCTTTAGCGTCTTTACCTGTTGCTTGTAAGTGTGCTTTGGCATTGAGCGATATCCAAACATCTTGCCATGCGGGCGGAAGAACCAAAAGATTACAACGTTCCTTGATTTTAGGATCATTAATTAATTTTCCCTTGAAGTCAAAATAACTCCAGCTCATAATTTTTTTATTATTCCTTAGTTTGCTTCTACCCTTTCGGGATATTCCTGGCTTTTGCATTGGCTGATTTTTAAGAATCAAAATTGAACAGGTGCGTTGCCTATCTAAGGTAATGAGTTTCATCCAATTTGACAAGTAGGTAAAAACTAAGTAATCTGATACTTTAAAAGTAAAGATTACACTTATAAATATTCAAAGAAAATTCAATAGACGCGATGGGTGCAGAAATTACTAGTGTGCTTATTCACTTTTTAACTGTTTTTGGATATCTCATTAAAATTCTAATTTAGTATCCTCGTTTTTTTAACCCCAACCCTACCCGCATGAAAACTGTTCTTAAATATGCAAGCTACCTGATGGCCATAGTCCTGCTTGGCATTGGTGTGCTGCTCACCTACATCAAGGTTGCCTTGCCCGATGTGGGCCAGGCCGAAGACATAACCATAGAATATACGCAAGAAAGAATTGCACGCGGAAAATACCTCGCCAACTCGGTTACAGTTTGTATGGACTGTCATTCAAAAAGAGATTGGTCAAAATTTTCTGGACCCTTAGTAGAAGGCACCTTAGGTCAAGGTGGTGAGCGATTCGATCAGACATTGGGCTTACCCGGACTTTTTGTTTCAAAGAATATTACGCCATTCGGAATTAGTCGGTACACTGATGGCGAATTGGTGCGTTTAATTACAACAGGCGTAAACAAAGAAGGTAAAGCCATGTTTCCGCTCATGCCTTACCCCTATTATGGCAAGATGGATACGGAAGATATTTATAGCCTTGTTGCCTATGTACGTTCACTGACTCCCATCAACAGCGATGTTATACCTTCCCAACCCGACTTCCCTATGAGTTTTATAATCAATACCATTCCCAAAAAAGCAAGCCCACAAAAGCGCCCGGAAAAAACTGATCAACTTGCTTATGGCGCCTACTTAACCAATGCCTCGGGTTGCATAGAGTGCCACACACAAATAGATAAAGGAATGATAATACCTGAGGTTGCGTTTGCAGGCGGACGCGAATTTCCTTTTGCCGATGGTTCAATAGTTCGATCATCGAACATTACCTCCGATAAAGAAACAGGTATTGGTAAATGGACTGAAGATATGTTTATTAAAAAATTTAAAGCTTATTCCGATTCAACATACGCGGCTGAATCTGTACAAACTGGAGAATTTAACAGCATGATGCCATGGACAATGTACACCCATATGGAAGCGGATGATTTGGCGGCTATATTTACATACCTAAAAACTATAGCACCTATTAATAATTCCGTTGTAAAATTTACAGCTAATAAGTAAGGGACAAAAAGAAGTTTTACTCGATCATTTGCGTATGCGAACCACTTTGTTCATAAACGAGTGGTGCTTATTAATTTACGTTCTCATTTTTGATCGAATTATCGTTCTCAATTCGTCATCGTTGTTGCAGATAAAATAAACTTTTATTGCCCGAAATCATCATCCTTAAAAAATCCGACTCAATGCTCCTCACTCATCTCAAATTTTTTGTCCGCGTATTCTTAAAGGACAAATTCTTTTCTGTCCTCAACATACTCGGGCTTGCCTTGGGTATTGCAGTAAGCATTATACTGTTGCTCATTCTGCAACATGATTTAACGTATGATAAACATTACGCAAACTACGATCGTATTTACAGACTTGGCGGACACCTACAGGCAACGGGCGTAGATTATCGTCCGGCCCGGTCGGCACGTGAATTGGGCGGGATCTTAAAGGCAGAGTTTCCAGAAGTGCTGGCGGTAACTCGTGCTGATAATTGGGATCATACGTTAGTGAAGCGTGAAAAGAAAGGTGAAGAGGTTTCTCTCTATGAAGAAAATCTGGTGCGTACAGATTCTACATACTTCACTGTATTTAAGAATGAATTTATAGCCGGTGACGAAAAAACCTGTTTGAATTTATTGAACTCACTCGTTCTAACCGAATCAACCGCAAAACGATATTTTGGGGATGAAGATCCCATTAATCAAACGTTGTTAATTGATGGTGAACTCTGGAATGTGACAGCCGTAATCAAAGATCTGCCAGCCAATACCCATTTAAAATTTGATATGCTTCTTTCGGGGTTAAGTAAAACCCGCGAATGGGTAGTTGATCAGGGACAAGTGAAATCCGAAGCCTTCTGGAATCCGGATGTTTACACCTACCTCGTTATGCCCGCCCATTATAATCCGGAAGATTTCAATAAGAAGTTCGAAGGCATTTTTACAAAATACTATAAATCTTTTGGTGATCAGGTGGGCGGAAACTACACCCCCATACTGCAGCCTATTGTTGACATTCAATTTCATTCCGACCTGGAGAGTGACGAACCGCTCGGCAATATTTCCTATCTCTATGCTTTCAGTAGTATAGGGATCTTTATCATTTTGCTTGCTTGTATTAATTATATGAATCTCTCCACGGCCAAATCAGTAAAGCGAGCCGCTGAAATTGCCATGAAGAAAACGTTAGGGTCGAGCAAGAGTTCATTAGTCTTTTCATTCCTAGGAGAATCTATTCTTCTTTCCTTTATCTCATTAGTGTTCGCAATCCTGATCGTGTTCATTGTATTGAAGGGAACTTCCTTCAATAGCTTGATTGATAAAAATCTGGTTCCTGATTTTATGAATAATCCTTTACTTCTTTTGGGATCTGTTGGGATTACTTTAGGAATTGGTATCCTTTCAGGATTATATCCAGCATTTTATCTTCCAGGTGTTCCCACAATAAGCGCGCTGAAGGGCGAATTTAAAAATCGGAAATCGAGCCATGTGTTACGCAAAGTATTGATCACAACACAATTTGCCATTTCTATCTTTGTAGTGGTGTGCACATTCTTCATGCAAGATCAAATCGATTTTGTTCGTAACAAAGACCTTGGCTTCAATAAAGAAAATATCTTGATCCTCCCTGTTCAGGACTCTCTTGTCGAAAATCAAATGAGTTCTATTAAACATGAGTT
This sequence comes from Cyclobacteriaceae bacterium, assembly GCA_018063305.1. Taxonomy (GTDB): domain Bacteria; phylum Bacteroidota; class Bacteroidia; order Cytophagales; family Cyclobacteriaceae; genus ELB16-189. The sequence continues at coordinate 251 of JAGPBO010000180.1, read as the reverse complement.
TCTTCAAAATCCAAGAATCACTGCTGCTACCACCTCCTACAATATATTGGGTATGGGTGCGGGTGGGCCCGTCATGTGGGCCGAAAGTGAAACGGGCATGAAGCAGCAAGCTTTTAGTTTGATGAGTGTGGGCGATGACTATTTCAATACCATGGATATTGAAATAGTTAAAGGTCGCGACTTTCAGAAAGGCGCTAAAACAGATGTTGATAATATTTTTATGTGTAATGAAGCCGCTGCGAAACTAATGG
>JAGPBO010000179.1 GCA_018063305.1 Cyclobacteriaceae bacterium | reverse complement strand
AAACCGTCAGAACTGCCTTCTCAGGTTTTTTATTTTCATTTAAGAATCGTCCAGAAAAATTTACCCCATGTTCAATCGGAAATACCATGGCCTTATCAATTTTAGCCTTGTCAATTTCCTTTAGCGGATAGCCCTCCAGTATTGTATTGGACAATTTAACTGCAGCCACCTGCGCAGAATCAACAACTGATAGAGACAGGTTAGCGAGAACAGGGGTGTCGTCATCATCGTCTACCTTAATTGTTACTGTTATTTTCTCCCGTGGTTTATATACTTTTTTATTCGTGCTGAAAGTAATTCGGATGTCTGAATCCGCATTCTCTGGTAGTTCAGCGCGACTTAAATTAATTTTTTCGGTTAAACTAAGAATCGGTATTGGCTTAAGGAAAACACCTTCCTCGCCAAAATTTCTGCTAAAATTTGTGTAGGCTCTTAGGTAATAAAACCTGGCAGGCAACGTCTCGGGTAACTTTAAATCATTGTTAAAAACACCGTTGACTAATTCAAGAGTTTTGGACATTACAATACTTTTCTCGGTTCCATCGACCAATTCAATATATACCGTATGACTTAAAGAATCTTGCCAGGATGGAGTAGCATAATTTACATAGCCTTTAAACCAGATTGTTTCGCCTGGATAATAATAGGGCTTATCAGTATGAATATAAATCTGTTCCTGATATACAAGAAAATCCTTCTGATCTTCTATTCCCATTGCTGAAGCGGGTCGATAGTTAAGCGGAAGCATACTAGCCACGCGCCCCGAACTCATATCACCAGAAACAATGATGTCTGAAGGATTTATTGCAACGCCATCCTTATTGACTATCACATACTTATTTTTCAAGGTTATCCAACTAACTTTCCCAGGCACATCCTGATACGTGCGAACACGAGCTCGTTCTTTAACATCATGAACCTCTAATCTTTTCTCTAAATTAATTCTATAAAATCCGGGTTGTTTATCGGGAGTTACCAATGTATTAGTATCGTACCTAACTACGGCTTTACCTAAGTCAGAATTAAATTGTGCCGATCGAGTAATGGTTTCGCTGTTCTCTTGCGCGTCAGCATAGAGATTAAACCCTTCCTTCGAAACTCTACGGTCAATAATGGCCCTAAATAAATATTGTGTTGATTGCCGGTACGATTTTCTTCTATTGGATTCCCAACTTGCTATCTCGTTTGCATTCACACTCTTTATTTCCCGAAATAATACATTCCCTGTAATTGCATATTGAGTGGGATTTTTCCAAAAGTCTGTGAGGTAAAACAGCATATTATACCCCAATGCTTTGTTTTCAATTTCTATTGGTTCAGTAGCTACTGCCCGAAATCTGTTGCCTGCCTTTTCCTTAGGAAAATCAATAACCCAAGGATTTAGAATTTCGCAGGATTCTGCAAATTTATCTTCGCCCAAAAAAGTCTTCTTAAATTTCTTTAAGCTTCGCTCCCACCCTTTATCACGGGTGCCTGAAACTTCAACTACTCCTAACTGAATTTCAGACGGAACTAACTTAATTATTCCCAAGTCATTCTTATTTTCACCCACGGCTACTTTCACTTTGTGAGTTTCATATCCAACAAATGAAATAACAAGTTCATAATTACCCAGCTCTTTGATCTTAAAATCAAATTCACCATCAACATTAGTTACTGTGCCAACGGTGGTATTGTTTAAGAAAACATTAGCAAATGGAAGCGGCTCTGATGTTTTAGCATCGAGGACTTGGCCGATAAGATGACCCGTTTGAGCGTAAGACTGAAGTAGGATTCCTGATGGCAATAATGAAAACAAAAATATACTAAGAGTCTTCATTGTGCATAAATTCTACAACTGAAATTAGCAATTAAATTGATTTCTTCACAACCGTAGCACTTGCCTGAGCCGTGGGTAACACAACCAGATCGGCAATAACTACATGTGCCGGACGCGTAAGGGCAAACAAAATCAAATCGGCAATATCGTTGCCAACTAAAGGATCGAATCCCTTATATACATTTTTAGAACGTTCTTCATCGCCTTTAAATCGTACTATAGAAAATTCAGTTTCTACTAATCCGGGATGAATCGCAGTAACTTTTATGCTATGAGCATTCAAATCGATACGCATGCCTTTGGTAACCGCATCTACCGCGAACTTGCTGGCACAATACACATTGCCATTGGCATATACTTCTTTGCCGGCAATTGAACCAATGTTTATTATATGGCCACTATTGCGGCTAGTCATTACTGGTAACACGGCTTTGGTAACATAAAGCAGTCCTTTTACATTGATATCTATCATCGCATCCCAATCATCGATGCTTCCGGTTTGAATTGGATCAAGCCCATGTGCGTTACCCGCATTGTTGATAAGCACATCGATTGCTTTCCAGGCATCCGGCAAAGATGCAATACTTACAGCTACCTCTTTCTGATTTCTTACTTCAAAAGAAAGCGTAGTGACTTCGGTATACTGTTGTAATTCTGATGCTAATTTTTGTAAGCGATCTTTTCGCCTACCACACAAAATAAGTTTAAAATTATTGATGGCTAAGGTTCGGGCCGTGGCTTCACCAATTCCTGAGGTGGCCCCCGTTATCAGGGCGATTCTTTTATTTGACATCAGAATAGTATTAATTATATGACAGCTTGAATGCTATCGCACTGCAAAATTAATCGATAAAATTATGGGATGAAAACCCGTTTATTGAAAAATGAAATAAACGGCAACCGTATTCGTATTTAACCGCTTCAGCGGATCGCTATAGACGCTTGGGTCAGATCCCAACACATCAACCAGACCTTTTGCAAATCGAATTTCCTGTGAGAATTTGAATAGTGGAAAATAAAAATCGAAACCCAGGCCTGTTTCTAATTGCACGTTATATCTTTTAATATCCAAGGTCGCTGAGCTGGCTTGAATATCGTTTTTACCCGACAGCTCAAAGCCCGGGGTAATTCCTCCAACCATATACATGCGTACATTCCCTCTTCGCATCGATTTATATTTTAGCAATAAGGGAAACTCTACATGAGTTGTCTCCACTATTTGAAAGTCCTTGGTTTCATTGGTATAGTTATACTGGAGCTTATGCGTATAAAATCCTGCCTTTGGCATCAGGCGCAAGTCAAAGAATTCATTTAGTCTGTAATTCACTAAAAACCCCAGCGAAAATCCTGGCGAAAATTGAGCCATAACAGAATGTACCGTATCATATTGCGCAGTTACAAATTGATCGGCATACTTAACCTGATAAGCCGTGGTATGCAAACCAATCATAAATCCATAACTAATCAACCGATGGTCGTAGTCTGGATTATTCTGCCGGGCCCACTTAAATAGTTGCGCCTGCCCCACACCGGGTGCCAGACCCAGCAAAACCACCAGAACTATTTTGTTCCGGTGTAAAGCGAACTGATGCCGAATGTTAGTGATTGACATGTAGTATGGTTGAACCCAATCCGGTTAAGAATATTAGTAAAATCAGTGCCATCTGGAAAAGCCTGCACAGACTCGGGCAGATACGTGTAAGCCGCTGAGTCGTGCGAAACCAATCGTCCTATTTTAGGTAAAACGAACTTAAAATAAAAATTATAAAGCTGTTTAAAAGGGAAAACCCGTGGTTTTGAAAACTCCAATACCACCAGCTGACCGCCTGGTTTAAGCACTCGTTGCATTTCCGTAAGGCCTTTTTCAAGATTCTCAAAATTGCGCACTCCAAATGCAACGATCACGGCATCAAATTTATTTTCCCCGAAGGGAAGATTTTCTGAATCACCTAAACGCAAGTCTATTTTATGATCAATTCCGCGCGCTTTCATCTTCTTACGACCAACATCCAACATCCCTTGCGAAATATCGACCCCAATAACCTGATCGGGATTAAGTTTCAATGTTTCCACCGCAAAATCACCGGTGCCGGTAGCCACGTCAAGAATTAGCTTTGGCTTACTTTTAGCGAGTAGTTTTATTGCTTTTTTTCGCCAGCGGATATCTATGCCCAAACTCAAAAAATGATTGAGAAAATCATACTTGCCGCTAATAGAGTCAAACATGCGAGCCACCTGCTGTTTTTTACCAGCGCTATCTTCTTTATAAGGAACAACGGTCAAAATAGAAATGATTAGTTAACGGAAGCACAAAAGTACTATTATAAAGCTACTGATTCACAGGTTGAATTTAATAATATTGACGATTGAATATCAGCCACAGATTCACAGATTAAATTCAAGTTATACTAGTGAGGGTAACATATTCAAAGGCACTTTTCATAAAGAATATGAATACTCTCACACAAAATAAAATCTGTGAATCTGTGGCCTACGATTTTACTTAGCGAGTACTTTAAACTCTACTCTCCGGTTTATTTCGCGGCCACCGGTTTCATCATCGTTTGAAACCAGCGGGCGTTCTTCCCCGTACCCAACTGATTTAATTCTGCGACTGGCTATGCCGTTAGAAGTAAGATATGCTTTTACTGCATCGGCTCGTTGTTGCGAAAGTTTCTTATTAAATGTATCGCTGCCCACGTCATCTGTATGCCCACCAATTTCCACTTGCATGGACTGGTTTTGCTTCATCATGGTGATCATCATGTTTAATTCATCATATGATGCTTCTTGCAATGTAGCTTTTGCAAAATCAAAAAACACATGGCGTAAGGCTGATACTTCACCCACCGCCACTTTTCGCAACTGCACTTTCCGGGTAACCGTTTGAGACTCTTCGGTAGCTCGCCCAAGCGAAACTTTTACATTCTCAAAAATGTATCCTTCTAATTCAATCGATACCACATACTCTTTAGGTACGTTTGACATGATGGCGAATTCATAAGTTCCTGTACCTAATTCTACCGAGCCAATAGTCGTGTTATCTTTTCCACGCATGCGAGCCGTTGCTTCTACCGGTTGTTTAGTTTCAGCGTCAACAATCTCCAACATAAACTTGATGGGTTGAACGCCCTTTTTAATGGGAGTTTTTGCTGCTACGGAATCATTTTTCAAATCGGAAATAATATAGATGTCAGAATATCCATAGCCATCGGCACGCACGGATGAATAATAAAATTTATTGGGTGTACTCGTTGCCACAATAAATATCTCGTCATCGGGGGTATTAATAGGGTACCCCAGGTTTTCCGGCTCTGTCCATTCCTTCTTTTCAGCATTTAATAAGGTGGCTTTAAATAAATCGTAGCCACCCATACCCTTTCGTCCTTTAGAACTGAAATACAATGTTTTGCCATCGTAATCTATAAAAGGAGCCTCTTCATCATATTCCGTGTTAATATCCGGACCTAAATTTTTTACAACAGTCCAGGCGCCCTTTTTATCCTTAGTGCATGAATAAATATCTAACCCCCCTAAGCCACCGGGTCTTTCGCTCGCGAAATAAATGGTATTCTCGTCTTTGGTAATCGTTATTGAAGATTCATAGAAAGAGGAATTAATGGCACCCGGTAATGGCACCGGCTTACTCCATGTGCCATCGGGCTGCCGGTTGCTTGAAAAAATGTCGCCATTACCTACCCCATCTTTATAAATAAAAAGGATGTTGCCATTGGGTGACAAGGCAATGTTCGAATCATTAAAACGTGTATTGACGGTTGGGCCAACATTTTGTGCGGGTTGCCAACTTCCGCCTTCCTTTTTACTCACAAAAATATCTTCGAACGGTCTATTGTCATCACCGACATTTTCATTCAGGTTTCCTTCGCGTCTTCGTGTTGTAAAATACAACTCACTTTCTTCCGCATTGATTACCGGAGCGTAATCATCAAACTCAGAATTAATTTCAGGACCAATGTTGGTAATAGAAAATGGTTTGGGTGTGGCAACCAGCGCTTTACCGATAGCGCACTCATCCAACTTATAGGATACCACTTTTAGTTCGACCCGATCTCTGCCTTTATAGTTCGGATTTTTCTCAAGCTTTGTTTTGTATCGGGTATAAAAATCAATTGCTTTATCAAACTGTAACCCAAAATGATAACTACTGCCTATCTGATATTCAAGATCAAATCGAAAGTTTGGATTTTGACGATAGACTCGCATTAAATACTTTACGCCCAACTCTTTTTGAATGGTGCGCACATGCATTAACCCGGCTTCTGTATTTGCTTTTAAATTCGTAGTGTCATAATTGGCTGCGATTACCATCAATTCGCGGGCATCATCTACCGCTTTTGTGCCAGCCATAATTTCTGTGGCCATCTCATAGTATTGTTGAGCCTGCCCCTTATCTTGTTGTTGAGCCCAACTTATAGCTGATGCGAGAAAAAAAGTTAAAAAAATAAGACCACAGCCTGCCCGATACATGGGATTCACAATTAGATTATCTCCATTAAAAACACAATAATTATAAGGTCTTGGCAAGTTAGTGAAAACTGAAGATATCAAAATTTGCAATTTGATCGAATAAAGTACCTGAAAATTACATTCTTAACTACTTTGCAGACTTTAACGTGATCTTGAGCCATGGAAATCATCTCATCAGAGTTTATCATCAGCAATACTGACATCGAAAAATGTCCACCTCCCAACAAGCCAGAATTTGCTTTCATCGGTCGGTCCAACGTGGGCAAATCATCTTTGATAAACATGATCACCGGTCGTAAAGATTTAGCGAAAACTTCTTCTACGCCTGGAAAGACGCAAACGATAAATCACTTTCTTATTAACAAGGCCTGGTATCTCGTTGATTTACCCGGCTATGGATATGCCAGCGTGAGTAAGAGCCTGAAGCAAAATTGGGTCACTTTTATTGATTCTTATTTCGCACATAGAGAAAATCTATACTGCACTTTTATTCTAATCGATTCCCGACTCGATCCACAGGCAAAGGATATGGAATTTATTAAAAAGTTAGGATCATCAGGAATACCCATCGCACTCGTGCTTACTAAAACCGATAAACTCAAGCAAAGCGAGTTAGGCAAATCAAAGAACAAACTAGAGAAACGTTTATTAGAAGATTGGGACGAATTACCTCCACTATTCATTACTTCAGCAGAAAAAAAATCAGGCCGCAATGCAATTCTTGATTTTATCGAAACCGCCATGCTTGCTGATGAGGAAAATGATTAGTTTTGCGCGCTAAATAATTTATTGCATGGAATTATCAGAAATCGCATCGATTAGTGGAAAGGGTGGTTTATTTAAAGTATTAAAACCGGGTAAATCAGGGGTACTACTTGAATCACTCGATGCAGCGAAGACCCGGATTGTGGCCAGTGCAGCACAAAAATTATCGTTGTTAAGTGAAATCTCAATCTATACTACAACTAAAGAAGGAACGACAGCATTACAAGACGTTCTAAAAAAAATCCATGCAGACTTTAAAGATGATTTGGGTGTAGATGGAAATTCTGACGGTAATGAATTGAAGGCATTTTTAAAATCGGTACTTCCGGAATATGATGAAAACCGGGTTTATGTATCCGACATTAAAAAACTGGTGAAGTGGTACGGAGTATTATTAGAGCAAGTCCCAGAAATTTTTACCGAAAAAGCAGAGAAGGCTGATTAACTATAACTTTCTGCTTTCTTAACCATTTTAGTTGAGCCTACAAAAAATGGTGTGCGCTGATGAAGATTTTTTGGTTTAATCTCCATAATTCTTCCCTTTCCA
>JAGPBO010000178.1 GCA_018063305.1 Cyclobacteriaceae bacterium | reverse complement strand
TTTGTTGCTGTGCAATGCCAGCCTTGATTGACAAGTACATCGTTGACCCATACAGTAATTGAATCTTGCTTAACAAGCACTTTCATTTTATTCCATTCGCCCAAAGGATTCTCGGTGCTATCGGTAAGATTTTTTATTCTTCGTTCTTTGCCTTCGGTTATTCCCCAGTTTTCTTTTGGACCGCGCCTTCGTTCCATGTCTGTTGTTTCAATGTCTTCAACAATGCACCAGAAGTCACCCGCATTTTCATGCATCATTTGAACTTCTATCGATTTAGGAAACATTTCATAAAGAGCGCGTGGGACAGATGCATTCACTAACAAACCACAATTTCCAGGCTCACCAGCAAAACGATACTCCACTTCAATTTCATAATTCTGATAAACAGCATCTGTAATTAAATGGCCTTCGGGTGTCCCCAAACTAACCAACATGCCATCTCGCACAATAAATGGATTTCGAAGTGTTGAGTCCTTTTCCAAATCCGGAACATCCACATGCCAACCGGTTAAGTCGGTGCCATTGAAAAGACTCTTTGATTTTGACTCTATGGCTGATTTCTGTGTACAGGAAAGCAAAATCAGAGCAAGAACAATTAAAGTGGAAGTCTTCATTGGCAATTATTAATGGTTTTTTCGAAAGATACTGGCTGTAGACAAATTTAATACTCGCTTTAAAATAAATCTTTGCCTACCTTCAACAACCCAATTTCGAAATGCCATGAAGTCAACAGAAACATTCCTCCAGGAATCGCAATTAAAAAAGATTGATAGACGAACCTTCTTAAAAGCCACAGGCATCACCGCCTCAGGGCTTGTGCTTGGTTTGCAATGGGCATGTTCACCACAAAAATCAACGGTTGCGTTTTCCCCTAATGTTTATCTTACTATAAATCCCGATGGTACTGTTTTGATTGTGGCTCACAGACAAGAGATGGGTACAGGCATTCGTACAGGATTACCGATGATTGTTGCTGATGAGTTGGAAGCTGATTGGAAAAAAGTAAAACTTATTCAAGCTGTTGGCGATGAAGCTAAATATGGCAATCAAAATACCGATGGTTCTTTTTCAGTACGCATGTTTTTTGAACCTATGCGCAAAGCAGGAGCCACGGCCCGGATGATGCTGGAGCAAGCTGCCGCCACTACCTGGGGTGTTGATGTAAGCGAATGCAAAGCACTTAACCATGAGGTGGTTCATTCCAGCGGAAAGAAAATTGGTTTTGGTGATCTCACCGAAGCTGCCTCCAAATTATCACCGCCCGCAGAGGATACTGTTGTGCTCAAGAAAAAATCTGACTGGAAATACATTGGCAAACACATGAATCTGTACGATGTGCCCGACATTGTTAAGGGTACGGCTGTCTATGGATTGGATGTTGTAAAGCCAGGGATGAAACACGCAGTTATCTTGCGTTGTCCGGTTGCTGGTGGAAAAGCAAAAAGTTTTTCTGATACGGAAGCAAAGAAGATTCCGGGCGTAGTTAAGATTTATGAAATGCCGGCTTCGGGTTTTCCTGCTGGCTTTGATGTGCCGCAAGGAGGCATTGTTGTAGTGGCCGACACGACATGGGCTGCTATCAGCGCACGAAAAGCTTTGCAGGTTGAATGGGACTATGGCGTAAACGCAACATATGATTCAGAAACTTATCTGAACGAGTTAAAAGAAAAAGTTAAGAAGAAAGGTAATGTGCGGAGGGCAAACGGATTGGTAGACAACGCGATCAAGAGCGCAACGAGTAAGATGGAGTCGGTTTATGTTACTCAACATTTATCGCATGCGCCCATGGAAGTACCCAATGCTACCGCTTTAGTAAAAGATGGCAAATGTGAAATGTGGGCACCGGTACAATCGCCACAATGGATTCGTGATAGTGTTGCCGGAGCATTAAAATTGGATACCGCCAATGTTACCGTTAATGTGACATTGCTCGGTGGTGCCTTTGGCAGAAAATCAAAGCCAGACTTTGCTGTTGAAGCTGCTTTAATTGCAAACGAAATGCAGGGCACACCCATCAAAGTTACCTGGACGCGTGAAGATGATCTTACCCACGATTTTTTCCATGCGTGTAGTGTTCAATACATTCAGGTAGCTTATGATAAGAATAAACAGGTAACAGCCTGGACGCATCGAAGTGCTTTCCCTCCCATTGCCGGAACCACGAACACCAATGAGATAACTCCCAGTGACGGTGAACTTGGTCTTGGCGTGATTGACATCCCATTTAATATTCCAAACATTTCATGCGAGGCTATTGAATCGCCTGCCCATACCCGCATTGGCTGGCTGCGTTCGGTAAGTAACATCCAACATGCGTTTGCCATTGGTAGCATGGTTGACGAAATCGCAGCCTATCGCAAAATTGATCCTGTAAAAAATTTATTGGAACTGCTTGGGCCTGATCGGATAATCCCTTTTGGAGAATACGTAAAGGGTTTTGAAAACTATGGTGAGCCTTTGGACAAATTTCCTGGCGACACATCACGCTTGCGAGGCGTTATTGAATTAGTTGCTGATAAATCCGGTTGGGGCAAATCGCTACCCAAAGGACATGGCATGGGAATTTGTGCGCACAAAAGTTTTCTTACCTATGTGGCGTGTGTAGTACATGTTGCGTTTGATGAAGCCGGAAAGATGAGTATTCCTGAAGTTCACTATGCGGTGGATTGTGGCCAGGTGGTAAATCGAAATTCAGTGATGCAACAATTTGAAGGAGGCTTTGTGTTCGCCATGAGTGGCGCGTTAAAAGGAAATATTTCTTTTAAAGAGGGACGTAGTCAACAAACTAATTTTGATACATACCTGGTTTCGCGATATGAAGACATGCCTGTTGAAACGCATATTCATCTGGTTGAAAGTGATATTAAACCAACCGGTGTGGGCGAACCGCCTGTGCCTCCGGTGGCACCTGCTTTAGCGAATGCAATCTTCGCAGCTACTGGAAAGCGACATAGAGATTTACCCATTAAACTTTCATAGAGACTGAAGTCGGAAAAGAATCTGGTTGCATAAAATTATTCAAGCCCTGCACGACAGGGTTTCTTTGGTTGGACCTGTTTTCATTCTTTGTCATATTTAAAATATTCCGGTTATGAAAAAAACAATACTTTCCCTTGGGCTAGTTTCATTGATTTTCATTTCAGTGGCTTCCCTTCGAGTTCCCAATTTATTTACATTCCAAAGTCAGATTAAAGCGGAGATACTTCCGCCTTTGTCAATCTGTGGCACACCCGGGGCAAGAACGATTCTTAAAATAATGGATACCACCCGACAGATGGCTCCGCTCATGGAGAATCTGGGTAAATACGGGATGAAAGTTTCTACCCGTGTTGAAAGAACCCAATTATTTTTTAATCAAGGTCTAAACCTGTACTACGGATTCAATCATCTGGAGGCATATCGTTCCTTTAAGGAAGCCGCGCGACTGGATCCTAATTGTGCCATAGCCTATTGGGGGCAAGCTCTTTCTTTGGGACCAAACATTAACCTCCCTATGGACCCGGCAGATACAGAAACCGTTTATAAAGCCTTACAAAAATCACTGTCGCTGCTTGATAAAGCATCTGCCAAAGAGCAAGCGCTGATTAACGCACTCGCTAAAAGATATACCGCGGAAGCATTAAAAGATCGGAAGTCTTTGGATGAGGCCTATGCAACTGCTATGGAAGAAGTAGCAAAAAAATTTCCTGATGATGCGGAGGTAAAAACTTTGTACGCAGAGGCGCTTATGGATTTGCATCCATGGGATTTTTGGAAGAACGGACAAGCTCAACCCTGGACAGCAAAACCCGTGGAGCTTATTAATCAGGTTATTTCAAAAAATACAAATCACCCAGGAGCCAATCATTTAAATATCCACATCCTTGAAGCTTCACCAGATCCTGACAAAGCAGTAGCTAGTGCGGATCGTTTAATAGACCTTGTACCTGGTTCTGGTCATCTGGTTCATATGCCCTCCCATATTTACATTCGGGTGGGTCGGTATCTTGATGGTGTGGAATCAAATGAAAGAGCCGTAAAGACAGATGAAGAATACATTGCTCAATGCAAAGTACAAGGCGTGTATCCACTTTTTTACTATCCGCATAACTATCATTTTCTCTTGGCATGTACGCAAATGGCGGGGATGAGCGAAAAGTCTGCACATACAGCCGAAGCCCTGAAGAAAAATATTCCAGAAGAAATTCTGAATGTACCTGATTTTGTGACCCTGCAACACTGGTATGCTATGCCGTGGTACAATATGGTTCGATTTGGTAAATGGAATGAGATTTTGAAAATCAATGAACCAATCGATTCATTGAAGTACATAAAAGCTGTTTGGCATTATGCGAGAGGCATGGCGTACGCACGAACAGGCAAGCTTGTTGAAGCAAAAAAAGAATTGATAAGCCTAAAGAAATCAGTAACCGATCCATTTATGGATAATACCATTGGTGGGTTTAATAGTTTTAAAAGGGTATTGAGTATAGCGGAGAATGTACTTGACGCAGAGATAGAAGCTAAGCAAAAGAATTATTCCAAAGCCATTTTACTTGCCACCCAGGCTGTACAAATTGAAGACAACCTTTTGTATCAGGAACCACCTGATTGGTATCATCCAACACGTCAGGTATTGGGTGCAGTCTTACTCGAGTCTGGCAAGCCTGCATTGGCCGAACAACAATTTCGGGAAGATTTAAATCTTTATCGGAATAATGGATGGTCTCTTTTTGGTCTATATCAAAGTCTCGAAGCCCAAGGAAAAAAGAAAGAGGCAAAGGAGGTAAAAGTGAAATTTGATTTAGCATTCGCTAAAGCAGATATCACCCTGAAATCGGTTCGATACTAATATAGAAATCTATCGAGTTGCAGATAAATTATTTTTATCGATTGAAACAATTCGAACGCACATCAGAAACATTTATCGAAAGTTAGAAGTGCAATCAAGAACAGAAGCGCTGAACAAGGCTTTCCCCAAAGGCTAAGTCTTGAACAGCGCTTAAATCTTTACTGTTAGGTTAAAATTACTTCTTATCCAACGGTGGCGGTCCATCCGGAATCAATCCTTTATATACCGTATTGCCTTTGCGTTCTTTAAACTCAGCCTTCACCGCATCAATTTTTTTGGAGTCCTCATAGAGATCAACCATCGTCATGGCCAATGTTTTTGATGCATGAACCATTCCTTTGTGCCCGATCGACATGCCGCCACAAGCAACTACCGCCCAGGAATGCCACGGTGTGCCAATGGGTGCGGTAGCCACGCTCAAGCGAATGGTTGGAACAACCCAACTCACATCGCCAACATCTGTGGAGCCACCTCCTGCATTTGGATCAGTTGCTTCTAACGGCTCAACGATAGTATGTAATCCAACCTGAGGTTTTCCTGTGCTTTCCTGAATTTTTTTTGCGAAGGCGACTTCGGTTTCGGTATAGGACATCGGCCCCAGCAAACCAAGATTCTTTGTAAGCAAATCGCCACCCGTACGGTTTACCAACACTTCATAAACACCTGATACCAAAGTAATTTTATAATCTACATTAGCTAAAATCGCAGCACCTCCGGCCATCTTCTTTACACGTTCATATACTTCTTCCATGCCATCGCGTTTGGTGTCGCGTACCCTTACCCATAACCTCGCATAATCGGGTACCACATTTACTACCTGCCCGCCATCCTGAATATGATAATGCATACGTACACTTGGTTTAACATGCTCACGCAAATAGTTTATTCCCGTAGCATAAAGTTCCAAAGCATCGGATGCACTTCTTCCATTCCAGGGATCTGCGGAAGCATGCGCAGCCTGACCATTAAACTCTACGATAAAATCAACCAAAGCTAAACCCGTTTGTACAGCGGCTTTGGTTTCGGCTCCCGGGTGCCAGTCCATGACTACATCTACCCCATTGAATAATCCAGCGCGAATCATCCACAGCTTGCCAAAAAATTTCTCTTCAGCAGGAGTACCATAAAACTTAATGGTCCCTTTTAATTTTCCCTGCTCAATCATCTCTTTAATTGATATGGCCGCACCTAAACTGGCGGTACCAAAAAGGTTATGTCCGCAACCATGACCCGGTTTGCCTTCATGCAGAGGACTTTTTGTCGGCACTATATTTTGCGATAAACCAGGCAACGCATCGAACTCGCCCAGAATACCTATTACTGGACTGCCGCTACCATACGTAGCAACAAAAGCCGTGGGCATCTCGGCAACTCCGCGTTCTACTTTAAAGCCATTCGCTTCTGCATAGTCGGCAAGCAGCTTGGCTGATTGAACTTCATTAAAAGCTGTTTCTTCGGCAGCCCAGATTTTATCGCTTATCGTGATAAGATCGGTCGTGTGACTATCGACCGATTGAATGACTGCTTTTTTGTTTGTAGTGATTGCAGGAGTCTGCGCTTTTTTTTGAGCGAAAGAAATTGCTGAGATAAACACAAGCAACAAAACGATTGAAATTCTCATAGATAGTAAAGAGTTAAAATAAAGTTTTCTTTTCAGCGACCGTAACCACTAAGGGTTGGAAGTAGGCAGTGCCTCCAAGTGCTGTCTTAATGAGTTGATGCATGCCTTCAATGGTCTCGGGCGTGTACTGACTTTTATGACAACGCCAGGAAGCATTTGCCTTTTGGTCATCAGCTTCGGTAATCGGAATTTTTACTGTTAAATAGGAAGAGTCAACAGTAGCTAATTGCATCGGGCTGTTAGCTGGAACCTTTCCGGTAGGTATTGCGGAATAATAAAGTTGTGATGGCTTATCCCACTTCTGACTTTGAAATACTTCTGTCACTACGGTGCTTACCAGCCGGTGATCGTGATGGCCAGTCCAGCCGGAAGGACCCCAGGTTATTACGACATCTGGCTTTAGGGTTGTAAATAACGCCTTTACTTTTTCGCGCATTGTGTTGAGTTGATCATGTACTGGCCCGTAGCCTTCACCCATTCTCAATTGATCATGCAATCCAAACATGATGGGAGGTTGAATGCCTAACTTTTCAGCAGCACATTTTGCTTCCTCAGCGCGCACGGAAGCAAGGCTATCGCCTGCAGGAATTTTTGCATGCTCCGTAACACCATATCTTCCATCAGTAGCTATAGCCAGATAAACAGTCACTCCTTCAGCAGCATATTTTGCCAACACCGGACCTACCGTTGCTTCATCATCGGGATGCGCAAATATGGCAAGCAGGGTTCGTTCTGTAGGAGGATTATTGGCGGGGCTGACGCATTGCATTAGGCCGGCTACAAAAATGAAAATCACTACAGCAGATCGTATTTTACTCATTAGCTAAAAAGTATTAGGCACGATAAAATTATCAAATTTCCACATTAAAGCAGTTCCATTTTTACCAGCGGTATTAGGGCCTTACAAATATTAGAGGCTATTCCTTTATATATAATTTCCCTCTAATAAAATTTAGTATCAATCAAACTGCATATTTTTGTCTTCCCTGTTAAATTTATCGAATGAAAAACTCCAAAGCATCTAAACTAACTCAAAGTGTTCACGCTGGTTCTATTGGCGATCCTTTGTTTGGTGGCGTAGTTACGCCTATTTATCCTTCGGCCGCCTACGATTATGAGGCCGGAGTTCGCTACCCGCGCTATTACAATACTCCCAATCAAAAAGCAGC
>JAGPBO010000021.1 GCA_018063305.1 Cyclobacteriaceae bacterium | reverse complement strand
ATGGTTATTTTATTTTCAGAACCTGACATCTTTATCAAACGCTTTGCTGATTTTCCTTTTTGATAATCGAAGGTTTCGCCATCATCCATATAAAGTAAGAAGTCACTCGAATTATCACCGCAATAGATATGAAGAATTAGTTCATCTTGTTTAATCCCAGTATGCGCAGCTGAGGATTGCATAGGCAATACACTACCCGCCTTAACAAATACCGGAAGTTTATGAATGGGTGATTCAATAATGGTTTCCTGATTGCCAGTCCAAACTTTACCGGAATACAAATCATACCAATCGCCAGCTGGAAAAAATACTTTAAGTAATTCCTGATCGCTGGTTGCCGGGGCAACTAGAATACTTGGGCCAAATAAATATTGGTTGTGATACAGGTCGTTATAAATCCGATGATCATGGGTATAATCAATAGCTAAAGATCGTTGTACCGGCATGCCTCGTTTTGATGCATCGTAAAAAAGTGAATAGATGTATGGCATCAGCTGGTAGCGAAACTTAATGTAGTTTCTGCAAATGCTCTCTACTTTTTCTCCGTACGACCAGGGTTCGCTATCGCGTGTGTTAATCATGGTGTGTGCACGAAAGAAAGGAGATAGGGAGGCGATGGACGTCCAACGGGCGAATAGTTTTGGGTTAGACTCGCCCACAAAACCTCCGGCATCATATCCGGCAAAGGCAACACCGGTTAGTCCCATGCTATTCACTAATCTAATTCCTAATAACATGTGTTCATCGTAGGCCACATTATCGCCTGTCCATACAGCGGAGTATCTTTGAATACCTGAGAAGCCCGAACGGGTTAAATTAAAAGGCCGCTTACCGTTTAATAATTTCTTCGTTCCTTCATAGGTGCTTCTTGCCATTTGAAAACCGAAAACATTCCTTCCTCTGCGCATGGTTGCCTTGTTCCCTTCAAAATCAAATTCAATATTTTCAGGAAGCGCATTTCCCCACGTGGCAATTTCATTCATGTCGTTCCAGAAACCTTCTACACCAAGGTCAACATAATCCTGAAACTTTGTTGCCCACCACGCTCTGGCTTTCGGATTTGTAAAATCAGGAAAATGACACCAGCCAGGCCACACTTGTCCTTGATAATTTTCGCCATCAGGATATTTTAGAAAGATATCATTCTTCAAGCCATCCTCATACGTCTCGTATCCAGGTTCAACTTTTATTCCGGGGTCACACATAATGACAACATGGAACCCTTGATCTTTCAGCGTTTGCATGAGACCTTTTGGATCAGGAAATCTTTCTTGATCCCAGGAAAAGATTTTATACTTATCCATGTAGTGAATGTCAAATACAATGGCATCGGCAGGGATATCCTTTTCACGAAAAGTTTTAGCGATAGAAAAAACTTCTTTATCCGGATAGTAACTATACCGGCATTGCTGATAGCCGATGCTCCAGCGGGGTGGTAACTCCATACGACCAGTAAGGTCTGTGTATTGTTTTATAATTTCGGAGACATTGTTACCATGAATCAGATAATAATCCATCTCGCCCGCATCGGCAGCAAAACTTGAAAACCGATTGTTAGATGCACCAAAATTGAAGTGTGCTTTATGCGTGTTGTCAAAAAAGATTCCATAACATAATCCATTGTGTATCCCCATGTAAAAAGGCATAGAGCAATACAAAGGATCTGTCCCTTTGTTATACGCATACGCATCAGAATTCCAGTTTAGGTAAGCATTGCCCTGGCGATCAAGTGGACCAGTTTTTTCACCTAAGCCAATGAACCGTTCACCCGGTTGAATTTTTTTATAGGTGGTAACCTGTTCGCCAATCCACGATGTTCCTAATGGATCATCCTCATTGAGAATACTTCCTTCAAGAGTTTGAAAGGAAAACCGAATCGGATTTTTTGTGATGATTAATTGTGTCGATTCTGTTTTTAATAAAATAGAATCGATAGAGTCAATAATCTCTAGTGAAGTTGACTTTGGTTTGTCGATTACTGAATAGGAAAAATCTTCGAATTGTTTCTGATTCGTTATCGTTATTCGAAAGAGTGATGATGAATAAATCGATACGTTGAATTTTCCAAAGGTAGTTTCACCGATAATTCCAGCGTCATGTTTAATAAAAGTTGATAACTGGCCAAGACGTTTTGATAGGGTTGAGGGAAAGGAAGTCATTCGTTAATTCAATTGAAAGTTGAAAGGCACAAAGTAAATCTACGTTGGCTTACTAAACTTAACAATCGGAAGTAAAAAAGTAAATGCCCTATTATTTCTTCTTTGTTTGTTTCTTGAGCGAAGAATTTCTAATGATCAATCTGGTTTTCAACACTTTTGTTTCGGGTAGTGGATCAAAGTCTTCCTTGTCTTTCATTTCGATTTGTCGGATCAGTAAGCGAGCTGCCTCCTGGCCCATTTCAAAGCCTGGTTGATCAACCGTTGTCAACGATGGATCCATCAGCTCACCAAAAAACCAGTTACTAAAACCAACAATAGCTACATCCTGCGGAATTTTAAAACCTTTTTCTTTTAATGCCATCATAGATCCCATGGCCATAGGGTCATTGTTGGCGAAGATGGCATCCGGAATTGGATTCAAAGCTAAAAGTTTAGCGGTAGCAAGCTTGCCGTCTTCGAAAGCACCGGAAGAACAATTGATTATTAACTTGTCGTCAACTTCCATCTTGTTCTCTTTTAGCGCATCCACATATCCGCGGAAGCGATCAATACTGATCATTAAATTAGGAGCGCCATTGATGTGGGCGATTCGCTTACAGCCTTGTTCAATTAAGTGATTGACAGCTTCTTTTGCGCCTGTATAGTCGTCAACAATCACCTTACTGCTGGTTGGACTGTTATACATGCGATCATAAAATACAATCGGTACACCTTTAGAGATAATTGATTCGATATGGTCAAAATTGGTGGTTTCGCGAGAGATTGATAATAACATTCCGTCTACCCGACTATTGAAAAGCGCCTTCAAGTCAGTCATTTCGCGCTGATACGATTCGTTGGACTGAGCCAGAATAACATTGTATCCAGCGGTGTAGGCAACGTCTTCAATACCGCTAATGACCGTAGAGAAGAAAAAGTGAACTATTTCAGGAATGATTACCCCGATAGTATTGGTTTTTCTTTGGCGTAGATTTAACGCAACGATGTTAGGCTGGTAATTCAACTTTTCTGCTAATTCGTTCACAGCCTTTTTCGTTGCTACGCTAATATCCGGATGGTCCTTTAAAGCGCGTGAAACGGTGGAAGGGGATATGCCTAATTCGCGTGCGATATCCTTGATGGTAACTTGGTTAAATTTCATGTATAGCCTGCTTATTTCGTGTTATTCCAAAATATTTTAGTTTTCGCAAACGGTTGCGATACCGTTTCCGCTAATATTCCCTAGATAAATGTGATTTTCAGCATGGATAACTAAGATTTTCAAGGTATTATTGACGATCAGAATCTTATTCTTTTAATTCTTGCAATTAACTAATTAGATTTTGAAAGTTTATAAAACAACAATTTAAAAACCCTAAAACAATTAAGTATGACCAAATTGTATCTGTTTGTACGCAGGTATCTGGCGGTGTTACTGGTATTTGGAACTTTAGTAAGTTTCGCCCAGCAATCCGTTTCAGGTAAAGTGACAGGAGCTGATGACGGCTCTGGAATTCCCGGTGTAAACATTGTGGAGAAAGGCACGACCAATGGTACGGTGTCTGACTCAGATGGAAACTATCGGATAAGTGTTGGTGCAAATGCCACGCTTATTTTCTCTTTCGTTGGCTACGCAAGTCAGGAAGTGAGTGTTGGCTCTCAAAGTTCTTTGAATGTAACTATGCAATCTGACGTTACTGCCTTGAGTGAGGTGGTAGTTACAGGTTACGGCAGTCAAGAGAAAAAGGAGATCACGGGTTCGGTTGTATCATTGGCAACTAAAGATTTCAATAAGGGAAACATTAATGACCCGACTCAACTATTGCAGGGTAAGGTTGCCGGTCTAAGTATTTATAATAAGGGTGGCGACCCAAACTCGAGCTCTACTATTCGTCTTAGAGGTATCTCAACCGTAGGAGCAAATGCTTCTCCTTTGGTTGTTATTGATGGGGTACTTGGCGCTTCTTTGGATAACGTTGATCCCAACGATATAGAAACAATAAACGTATTAAAGGACGGTTCCGCAGCGGCAATTTATGGTAGTCGTGGATCTAGCGGGGTAATTTTAGTTACCACTAAGAAGGGTGCGAAAAAAGGCGGCATAGGAGTTACTTATAACGGCTATGTATCGGCCGCTTCGGTGTATAAGACACTTGATGTTATGTCTCCGGAGGAGTACGTTGCTGCTGGCGGTAATGATCTTGGGGCAAAAACGGATTGGCAAAAGTTAGTGACTCAAACGGGTGTGTCCAATGTTCATAACATTGCTGTATCCGGAGGAAATGATAACACCCAGTTCCGCTTATCAACCAATTTTAGAAATATTAATGGTGTACTTAAGGAGTCTGGCTTTGATCAAATAAACGGCCGGGCTGGCTTAACTCATTCAGCTTTAGACAACAGGTTAAAGATTGATTTGAATATGTCATTAACAACCCGCAAGTACAATAAGTCGTTCAATGAGGCTTTGCGATACGCGGCTCTATACAATCCAACAGCACCCGTTCGCTTTCCCAATGGTAATTATTATCAGGCAATTTTGTTTGACAATTTTAACCCGGTGGCAATTATCGAGCAAAACGTAAATGAGGGTATCCGTAAGAATATTAATTATGGCGCAAAAATTGACTATTCAATTTTGAAGAACTTAACCCTTACCATGAACTACGGCCAGCAATTCACTTCTGATTTTTCTGGTGAATACTACTCAAGCCAGTCTCTGTTTAGAGGATTGAACCGCCATGGTTTAGCAAGAAGAAACTCGTATGATAGCGAATTTACTTTATTTGAAGCTTATGGTACTTATTCTACAGCGTTTGATAAGCTTAATCTTGATGTAACAGGAGGTTATTCTTATCAGCAAGATCAGGATCAAAATCTTTTTGTTGAACTAGGTAATTTTCCAAGTGACGAATTAGGCTACAATGCCATTGAAAATTCTGGTGACAGAATTTCTGGACTTGCGGCACGGACTAATATCTCATCGGATAAATCGCCTGTAAATAAGATTATTGCTGGATTTGCCCGGGTTAACCTGACGTATGAAAATGCAATATTTTTAAATGCATCGATTCGGAGAGAAGGATCTTCTAAGCTTGGTGAGAATAACCGTTGGGGGTACTTTCCATCAGTTGGTTTAGGTGTTGACTTGAATCATTATCTTGATTTGCCCTCTACGAGCCTCTTAAAGTTGAGATTAGGCTATGGTATTACGGGATCTTTGCCTCCTACCTATGGATATGCGCAAGACCTATACTCCTATTCGTTTAATGCGGGTGGTAGTGTTACCAAGACTCGCGATGCGAACCCAGATCTGAAATGGGAACAGAAAGCAGAATTGAATGGTGGTGTTGACTTTGGTCTTTTTAATGGAAAATTAACAGGATCATTGGATGCCTATACTAGAAACATTAATGATTTCATCCAATTGCAGAATGTTCCTGCCGGGCAAGGTGCTGCCGGTCAACAATATAGAAACTCTGGTAAGTTGAAGACAAGTGGACTAGAAATTAATTTGAATTATAATTCTGTTCGCTTTGGAGGGGTATCGTGGACTCCGGGTTTAGTAGTGAGTCATTACAAAACCACTCTGGAAGAGTATGTAACCGATGAAAAGGTTATTGCTGAATTAGGCGCGCCAGGTCAAAACGGAACCTATATGGTACGCGTGGCTGTTGGTGAACCTGTCGGACAGATTTGGGGACCAGTTTTCAATGGGGTAACGGTTGATAATCCGTCCACTGCAGATAAGAATGAAGCTGGCTCGCCAATCTTTGCCGATTTGAATGGAGATGGTGTTGTTGACGGAAATCCGGCCAATGCCCTTGTTTCTCCAGATTTCAAGAAATTAGGAAATGGACTTCCTACAGCAGAATTTGGATGGACGAACTATTTAACCTTTGGAAATTGGGATATGAATGTGTTCTTCCGCTCTGCCGTTGGCCATAGTCTGGTAAATAACTTCCGGGCATTCTACGAGCCCATCGATCCAGGTGCTATTAACTCCTATAATAGAGTTTTAACGGACAAAGCGGTTTCAGGATTGACCTCTGCTCAATACAGTTCTTTGTATGTGGAAAAAGCTGCCTTTGTAAAACTTGATAATATCTCTCTGGGTTATAATTTCAAGTTAAAGGGAGGTGTGAAGAATTTAAGAGCTTATGTGACCGGACAGAACTTGTTCCAGATAACTGGGTATACTGGAATTGACCCGGAGCCAATTTTACAAGATCCAGGGCCTTCTGATAATGGTGGCTATGCAACCGTTGGAGATGTATTAGCTCCTGGTATTGACCGCAGAAATAACTACTTCACAGCCAGAACATTTACATTCGGCTTGAACATTGGTTTGTAATAATAGTAAAATGAAAAATATGAGAAATTTAATAACGTATACATTTATAGCCTCCCTGGTTTTTGGAGCCACAGCGTGTACAAATCTGGATGAGGAACTGAAGGGTAGTTTTACCCAGCCGTTTGATCCTTCAAACCCAGGTGTTGGAATTAAGAATAACGTAAACAAAGCTCAGCCAAATGATGGTTTGGGCGGAGCATTCTCCATACTTCTAAACGGTACAGCTACCAATGGTGGTTTCTTTGCCATACAAGAAGGTGGAACAGATGAAGCCGTAATCACCCAAAAAGGTGGCGACTGGTTTGATGGGGGTTTATATATTCGGATGCACCATCATGAATATTCTCCACAAACCTGGTCTATCAATGGCGCCTGGAATGATGCTTACAATGGAGTTTTTCAGTGCAATACTTTGCTTGCAAAAGCAGAGACTACAGTACCGCTGAAAGCTCAGTTAAGAACCTTGAGAGCCTACTATTATTGGAGGTTGTTAGACGCTTTTGGCAATGTTAAACTGTATGTTACGCCAAACGTGGATGTAGCTCAGTCAAACCGTACCACTGTTTATAATTTTGTAGAAAGCGAGTTATTGGCAGCAATACCTGATTTGCCGGCTGGAAAGCAGGAATACGGAAGATTGAATAAGGCAGGTGCATGGGCATTGTTGAGCCGCCTTTATTTGAACGCTAAAGTTTATACAGGAACTGAGCAATATCAAAAGGCAATTGATGCCGCTGATGCAGTAATTAGCACCGGGCTTTATTCCTTAGATCCAAAATACGCAAAGGTATTTGCTCCCGATAACGTTGAAAATCCTGAGCATATTTTCGTGGCTCCGTTCGATGAATCTACGGGTCAGGGTGCAACCTGGGCTCAAATGACTTTGCATTATCCGAGCCAATTGACTTATCAGTTGCAAGAACAGCCTTGGAATGGATTTTCAACGCTCGAGGATTTTTATAACTCCTATGATGCCAATGACGAGCGAAGAGCCGCGAACTTTATAGCAGGACCGCAGTATGATATTAGTGGTAATCCAATTCTTGATCTTGCTTTTGATAAGGCTGATCCAGATGGCCCCGAGATTAATTATACACCTTTTATAAACCAATTAGCGCCTAATGGCTCAAGACAAGGTGGTGCACGGTTTGGAAAGTTTTCATTCAAGATCGGCCAAGGCAATAACATGGATAATGACTTCCCTCTTCTTCGGTTAGGCGAAGTAATCCTTAACAAGGCAGAGGCATTGGCTAGAAAGAATGGTTTTGGTGATGCAACGGCATTAACGTTGGTGAACCAAATCAGAGCTCGCGCGAAGGCCGATCCGTTAGGAACATTAACTGAAGATGTGTTTTTAGCTGAACGCGGAAGAGAATTGTTTGTGGAAGCACTAAGAAGAACCGATTTAATTCGTTTTGGTGCTTATAATGATGCTTGGTGGGAAAAACAACCTGACGCTAACAATCATGTCAATATTTTTGCTATTCCAATTGAGCAGATGCAATTGAACGGAAGCGCAGGTGTTACGTTTCCTTTAACGCAAAACCCTGGTTACTAAGGTAAGCTCAGGTTAGTTTAAATAAGTTTATTAGAGTAACGTCCAACAATATTGTTGGACGTTATTTATTTGTGTGCATGCGGTATTTGTGGTTTTTGATAATTTTTTTTATGGGTTGCTCCAACGAAAGTAAGGTAACGGAAAAGCTATTTACCGAAATTTCGGACAGTAGTGGTTTTCATTTTCAAAATACACTTTCCTTCACCAAAGACTTTAATCCCTATACGTATCGCAATTTTTTTAATGGAGCGGGTGTAACCATTGGCGATATTAATAATGATGGCCTTTTGGATATTTATATCTCAGGGAATCAAGTGGACAACAAATTATACTTAAATCAAGGCAATCTTACTTTTAAAGATATTACAGAGAGTGCTGGGGTTGCGTGTCAAGGAGTTTGGTCTACAGGCGTTACTTTCGTGGATATTAATGCTGATGGGTTTATGGATATTTACGTTTGTAAATCAGGCAATCCTGATGTGCCCAATCGGAATAATGAGCTGTTTATAAATAATGGTGACCTAACCTTTACGGAGAGATCAAAAGAATATGGGTTGGATGTTATGGGATTATCCGTTCAGGCCGCTTTTTTTGATTACGATAAGGACGGTGACTTAGATTGCTATCTCCTCACAAATTCATTTCGGTCCGTTGGAAATTATGATTTAGTTAAAAATCAACGAGAAATCCCTGACCCACAAGGTGGAGGAAATAAATTTTTCGTGAATGAGAACGGTAAATTTTTAGATTACTCCAAGAAGAGCGGCATCTACACAAGTTCCATTGGCTTTGGCTTAGGCATCACACTCGGTGACTTTAATAATGATTCCTGGACAGATGTCTTTGTATCCAACGATTTTTTTGAAAGAGATTATCTCTACATCAACAACCAGCATGGTTCGTTTACGGAATCATTAACCACGTATTTTCAATCCATCAGTATGGGATCTATGGGTGCCGATTTTGCTGATTTGGATAATGATGGAACCCCGGAATTATTTGTTACCGAAATGTTACCCGACTCGCTAAGCCGTAAAAAAACTAAAACTGTTTACGAAAACTGGGATAAGTATAATTTGAATGTTCAAAATGGGTATCATCATCAGTTTTCAAGAAATGTTCTTCAGAAGAAGACGGGCGATAATCATTACATGGAAATAGGGAGATTAGCTGGGGTTTCCGCATCCGAATGGAGTTGGGGGGCATTACTTTTCGATATGAATAATGATGGAAGAAAAGATATTTTCATAGCGAATGGAATATATAAAGACCTGCTGGATAGAGATTATTTAACCTTTGCAGGAGCCGATGATAATGTGCGTAAGATTATTAAGGAAGATAGAGAGAACGCAGTTCTGAAATTAATTGACTTAATGCCGTCATCAAACTTTCATAACTACGCTTTCATGAATAATGGAAGTTTGGGCTTTAAGGATATGGCTGTTGAGTGGGGCTTAGGAACCCCCGCTTATTCAAATGGCAGTGCGTATGGAGATTTGGATAATGATGGCGACCTGGATCTTGTTATCAATAATGTAAATGGACCCGCCATGCTGTATCGCAATAATTCCGATTCGGCTATATTTAAAAGCATTAGTCTGAATCTTTCCATGGAAGGCAACAATACGTTTGCTATAGGTACAGAGATCACCGTGTTTTGTGGAGAGAAGATTCTCTTTGCAGAGAATTTTGTGACCCGAGGCTTTCAGAGTTCGGTACAACCTTCCGTAACGATTGGATTAGGAAAAGAAATTAAAACTATCGATTCCCTTTTAATAAAATGGCCAGATAGCGGATATACAATTTTGTATAATATTCCAGTTAATAAAAGGCTTCAAGTTCATAAAGAAAGTTCAATCGTACATCACAACTTGCTTTTACCGAGGTCAGGCAAGACTAAGCTGTTGGAATTAATTTCTAACGATTTGTATAAGCATAGAAGTAGCACATTAACTGATTTTAATCGCGATAGATTGTTGCCGATGATGTATAGCAATGAAACACCCTCCTTACTTAAGGGTGATATTGATGGCGATGGAGTGGATGAAGTCTACATTGGTGGGGGTAAAAAGCAGGAGGGTTCATTTATTAGATTTAGGGCAAAAGGATTTGAAAGTTTTCTCTCGAAGGGACTGGCTTCCATGAGTGCCTCGGAAGAAACAAAAGGTGCTTTGGTTGATGTTGATAATGACGGTGACCTTGATTTGTATGTAGCCACGGGTGGAAGATTTTTCCCCAATATTTCCACCACGCTTATGGATAAAATCTTTCTAAATGATGGTAAGGGAAATTTTTCAGAATCACCGTATCCGCTTCCCTTCTCTGCATATATTTCTACCAGTGTAGTTAAACCAATTGATTTTGATAATGACGGAGATGCTGATTTATTGATTGGAGAAAGATTTGATCCCTTTAGTTATGGAAGGGGCGGCAGGGCTTACTTATTTGAAAATACGGGCAAGGGTAAGTTTAAGGATGTAACGGAACAACAGGCTCCGGAGTTGAAGACTCTTGGGATGGTAACAGACGCGAATGTTTCGGATATTGACAATGATGGGTTCGATGACATTATAATCATCGGAGATTGGATGCCAATTGTGGTGCTTAAGAATACAGGTAAGAACTTTATTAACATCTCAAAAGATTTAGGGTTAGAGAATACCGCGGGTTGGTGGCACAATATTGAGTCAGCAGATTTAAATCAGGATGGTACCGTTGATTTTGTTATTGGAAATCATGGATTGAATACATTCTTTAAACCTGACGATAGAATGTATGTGAATGACTTTGATGGGAATGGATCAATCGAGCAGATATTTTGTACCAAAATTAATGATAAGTACTACCCCATAGTAGATAAAGATGAGATGCTTTCTCAGCTCCCTTCTTTGAAGAAAATATTACTGCATTATAAGGATTATGGAATGAAATCCATGGATGAAATATTTTCGGAATCGGTGTTAAATTCTTCGACTGTTTTTCAGGTTAAGATTCTTTCTTCGATTATATTATTGTCTGATTCGAGTGGATATAAAAAGATTGAACTACCTTTGGAAGCTCAATATTCACCAATTTATTCATTGCTAGTTTTAGATTTTGATAAGGATGGAGTGGAAGATATAATTGCCGGAGGAAATCAATATCAGGTTAAACCTCAATTTGGAAGGTATGATGCTTCAAAGGCTTGGCTTTTTAAAGGTCAACTCCTGAATAAGGAATATAAATTGCAATCTGGAATTGACCTAAACGTGAGCGGGCAAATACGAGATATTGAGTATGTAGAAATAAAAGGAACGAAATATATATTTTTTGCGAAACATGATGATAATCTGGAAATCTATAAAATACCCAACTAACCTGCTTCTCGTATGCCTTTTGGTTTCTAGTTGTGGTCAATCTGATTACACAAAATTAGTGAAGTCGGAATTGGCAAAGGGAGTAAGACAAGATTCGATCCTGTTAGGGATTAACCTGGGAGATACCCGGGATGAATATTACGGTAGGTGTTTTGCGTTAAATAAGCTTCATCTTCTTTCTGATGGTGGAGGCGGTTTTGCAGAATATATTTTTAAAGACTCGTTGGTTCACCAGAAGGCAACACCCATTAGATTTCTGATTAAGCCTAATTTTGATAATAAGGATAGCTTAGCGGAAATGGTCATGCAATTGAGTTATGCGGGTTGGTCTCCAACAAGTGTTTCCCATCAATCAGATAGTTTGATGGCTAAGACTAAAAAACTTCTTAAAGAATGGTATGGAGGTAATGATTTTATTTCTGTAAAATTGGATAGCATCGATGTGCCGGTAAAGCTAGATGGAAACAGGCGGATACTTATTTATAAACTAAATCCTCAGGTAGTTCAGGTAAGAGTTCAAGATATTTTGCATCCTATTTTTCAACATTCAATAACAAAAGAAAGTAAGTAAGTAAGTAGAGCGATAGCGTCCGAATGATTACGAAAGTTCATCCATATTATTTTTTATTTCTTGTTGGGGTTTGTCTTAGTTGCGAAAAGATAGATAAGCACTCTCCCTTATTTGAGAAGATGTCCTTGGATAGTACGGGAGTAGACTTCTCTAATGACCTTACCTTCGATCAGGAGTTTAATATATATACCTATAGAAACTTTTACAATGGCGGAGGAGTAGGATTAGCTGATTTTAATAATGATGGACTGGTAGATATTTATTTCACGGGTAATCAGGTTTCCAATAGATTGTATCTGAATAAGGGTGACTTTCGTTTTGAAGATATAACAAAAAGTGCAGGGGTAGCTGGAAGCCGTTCCTGGTCAACAGGTGTTAGTTTAGCCGATGTAAATGGTGACGGATTAATTGACATTTATGTTTGTAACTCGGGTGATGTGAAAGGGGATGACAAGCAGAATGAACTATTTATTAATAATGGCGATCTTACATTTACGGATCGTGCAGAAGAATATAATGTGGCGGATAAAGGATTTACAACACATGCCGTTTTCTTTGATTACGATAATGATAATGATCTTGATCTTTATATTCTAAATAACTCCTACCAGTCTATTGGAAGTTTCAATCTACGGAAGAATGAACGTCCTAAACGCGATGTTTTGGGTGGTGACAAGTTAATGCGAAACGATGGTAATCACTTTACGGATGTTAGTGAAGAAGCGGGTATCTATGGGAGCATTATTGGATTTGGCCTAGGTGTAACGGTTGGAGACATAAATAAAGATGGCTGGCAAGATATTTTTGTGTCTAACGATTTTTTTGAACGGGATTACTTATACATCAATAATGCAGATGGAACTTTTAAGGAATGTTTGCCTCAGAAGATGAAGTCCATTAGTGGTGCTTCGATGGGAGCAGACCTGGCGGATATTAATAATGATGGGAATCCCGATCTATTTGTGACCGAGATGTTGCCAAAAGATAATAGTAGAATTAAAACGGTGACAACATTTGAAAACTGGGATAGGTATCAATACAGCCTTGAAAATGATTATTATCATCAGTTTACAAGAAACATGCTTCAGATAAATAATGGTAAAAGCGGTTTTAGTGAAGTGGGTAGATTGGCTGGTGTTGAAGCAACGGATTGGAGTTGGGGAGCCTTGATGTTTGATATGGACAATGATGGCCTCCGGGATATATTTGTTGCCAATGGAATTTATCAAGATCTGACAAACCAGGATTATTTGCAGTATGTATCGAATGAAGAGGTTGTAAAATCAATTGTTTCTGGAAACAAAGTAGATTATAAGAAATTAGTTGAGCTTATCCCGTCAAATCCGATTTCAAATTTTGCATTTCAGAATAAGGGTAATTTAACTTTTGTTGATCAGTCGAAATTATGGGGACTAGCTGAACCAGGGTTTTCGAATGGCAGTGCTTATGGAGATTTGGATAATGACGGAGATCTGGATTTGGTGCTAAGTAATGTAAATGGATTATCTTCTGTCTACCGAAATAACTCGAATAAACAAATAAGTAAAAACCATTTCTTAAAATTTCAACTCACCGGAACGGGAGCGAATACGGCTGCCTTTGGTACTAAGATTACCATATCCAATGGTGATAAAAAGTTTTATCTGGAACAGATGCCAATTAGAGGCTTTGAATCATCGATGGATCCCAGGCCTAATATTGGATTGGGAAGTCTGGAAGCGGTGGAACAAATTTTAGTTCAGTGGCCAGATGGAAAAACTACGATTATTAAAAATCAAAAAACAAATACGGTATTGAACCTTAATCAAAATGACGGTATAGTCGGGGAT
This sequence comes from Cyclobacteriaceae bacterium, assembly GCA_018063305.1. Lineage (GTDB taxonomy): Bacteria > Bacteroidota > Bacteroidia > Cytophagales > Cyclobacteriaceae > ELB16-189. Next base: position 12,449 of record JAGPBO010000021.1, on the reverse strand, counting down.
TCTAGTTTGAGGCAAACCCAAAGGGAAGCACCAGCTACCTTTTTCGATGAAGTTCAACTTAAAGGTTTAGATTTTCGACACAAAGAAAATTTATTTGTTGATTTCGATCGGGAGGCTTTAATCTACAACATGTTAAGTACAGAAGGGCCTCGAATTAATGTAGGAGACCTTAATGGTGATAAGTTAGATGACCTTTTTGTTGGTGGTGCGAAAGATCAGGCTGGCTCAGTCTATTTCCAATTGAAAGATGGAACGTTTGTAAAAGGTAATAATTCCGTATTTGTTGAAGATAAGATTTCGGAGGATGTGGGCTCCGCTTTTTTTGATGCTGACAATGATGGAGATCTGGATTTGTATGTTTGTAGTGGGGGCAATGAGTTTCCCAACATCTCCACAGCTTTAATAGATCGCCTTTATCTGAATGATGGTAAGGGTAACTTTACTAAATCCAAACAGATTTTGCCTACAGCTAATTTTGAAAGCACATCGGTTGTGTGGCCATTTGATTATGATAAGGATGGTGATATGGACTTATTTGTTGGAACAAGACTACAGCCCTTCGGCTATGGGAAACCATGCAATGGATATATTCTCAACAATGATGGGAAAGGTAACTTCACTTCTGTTACTAAGGACATTGCTCCCGAGTTATTGGATATGGGGATGATCACAGATGCTATCTGGTCTGATATTGACAACGATCAGGATATTGATTTATTGATTGTAGGGGAGTACATGCCTATAAAAGTATTAATCAATACGGATGGTAAATTTTCTGATGCAACCAAACGAGCAGGACTTGATAAAAGTAATGGTTGGTGGAATGTAATTAGAGGAGCCGATTTTGATAATGATGGTGATATGGATTTTGTTGTTGGAAATCATGGACTGAATTCCAGATTTAAAGCATCTAGTGATAAACCTCTATGCATGTTTGTAAATGATTTTGATCAAAATGGAACCGTTGAACAAATTATTTGTCAGTATAATGGTGATACTAGCTATCCCTTAGTGCTGCGTCATGACTTAGTAAAACAATTGCCTGCCTTAAAAAAGAAATATCTGAAATATGAGAATTACAAGAACGAAACGGTTGCCGATATTTTCACAAAGGAACAATTGGAAAGCAGCATAAAGCTTGACGTGTATGAATTAGCTACTGGGTTGCTGGTTAATAACGGCAATGGAACATTCAGTTTTAAAACTTTACCTATAGAAGCTCAATTTTCGCCTACTTACGCAATTGAAATAGCAGATTTTGATTCAGATGGAAATTTGGATATTGTATTAGGTGGTAATTTCTATGGATCAAAGCCTGAAATGGGAAGGTATGATGCAAGTACCGGTTTACTTCTTAAAGGAAATGGCGATTGTACTTTTGTTCCTGTAAAAGGAGAACAGTCTGGGATAAATATAGATGGGGAGGTTCGCGACATGAGTGTGCTAAAGACTGCAACGGGTTCAATTTTAGTAGTTGCCAGAAATAATGATTCCATACTGGCCTATAAAATTAAATCCAGCAAGTGACTCAGCAAAGTAGAACAAAAACCCTGATTGGGTTTGGGCTGGTTTTAATAGCTTTTATTAGCTGCGATAAAAGGACCGAGCAACCTCAGCGTTTGTTTTCCTTACTCGGAGGTAAGCAGACGGGTGTCGAGTTTCAAAACACCCTTAACGAAACTGAAAAATTTAACATTATAGAATACTTGTACTTCTATAATGGAGGCGGTGTGGCAATAGGCGATATTAATAATGACGGTCTTTCAGATATTTATTTCTCGAGCAATCAGCAGTCCAACAAACTTTATTTAAACAAAGGAAATTTCAAATTTGAAGATATCACCGACAAGGCTGGTGTAGCCGGATTAGGCAATTGGAAAACAGGGGTAGTTATGGCCGATGTAAATGCAGATGGACTTCTGGATATTTATTTAAGCGGAGTAGGGGGATATAAGGAATTCAATGGGTTCAATCAATTATTTATTAATAATGGAGATCTTACTTTTTCTGAACGGTCAAAAGAATTTGGTTTAGACTTTCAGGGATTTTCCACGCACGCTGCTTTTTTTGATTACGACCTGGATGGTGATTTGGATATGTATTTACTCAATCACTCAGTTCATACGCAGCGGGCGTATGGAAATATCTCCATGCGCTACCAAACCAACCAGCAATCGGGCGATCGCCTATATAAAAATCAATATACAGAAACAGGAAAAACGTTTTTTGAAGATGTTACAAAAGAGGCGGGCATTCTCTCCAGTCAACTGGGTTATGGACTTGGACTTGGTATTTCGGATATCAATCGAGACGGATATCCGGATATTTATGTGTCAAACGATTTCCATGAGAATGACTACCTGTATATCAACCAAAAAGATGGAACGTTTTCTCAGGATGCAAGTAAAAGCCTGCCACACACCAGTAGGTTTAGCATGGGCAATGAAGTAGCCGATCTTAATAATGATTTATGGACCGATATACTTACTATGGACATGCTTCCGCACGATGAAGCAATAATCAAAACATCGGCTGGAGAGGATTCCTACGAAGTGTATAAATTCAAATTAAATTTTGGATACGGGAAACAAGTTTCGCGAAATACGTTGCAAGTCAATCGAGGTACAATCGATTCGGGGCGCGTGGTTTTCTCCGATGTAGCACAGGCTGCTGGAATTGAAGCAACCGACTGGAGTTGGTGTCCGCTATCAGTTGATTTTGATGGTGATGGATTAAAAGATATTTTCATTTCGAATGGTATTGTGAGGCGACCCAACGACTTAGATTATATCAATTTTATTTCCAATGACTCCATTCAGCAAGCCAGCCAGGAATCGGATTTTATTTTGATTGATATGATGCCGGAAGGGAAGGTCAGTAATTTTATTTTTAAAAATAGGGGTGAGCTTTCTTTTGAGGATATGACCAATGAATGGGGACTCTCACTCCCTGGCTTTTCTAATGGTGCAGCCTATGGCGATCTTGATAATGATGGTGATCCTGATCTTGTAGTTAATCAAATTAATGGTGAGGCATTGTTGTATCGCAATAATTCAAAACCTAAAAATTTTTTAAAAATTAATCTGAACGCTGATCTTAGTAAGGGAAATAGATTTGCTGTCGGTGCTAAAGTAATTGTAAAGAATGGAGCTAACATTCAGATGCAGGAATTATTTCCATCTCGCGGCTGGTGTTCCTCTTCAGATTATGCGTTAACCTTTGGATTATCGGATTCAAGGGATTCGTTGAGTGTTAGGGTTATTTGGCCTGATGGTAAGGTTTCCGATCAGGTGGTAACATCTAATAAAGTTACTATCAAGTATGATACGAATAATGGCCAGTACGAAATTGACCCTGTACAAACAACTCTACTTAGCGCGGTAAATAAAGTTTCCTTTAAGCATAAAGAAGATGATTTTAACGCATTTAACAGAGAAGCATTAATTCCGCATATGTTAAGCACGGAAGGCCCCCCGCTGGCAGTGGCTGATGTTAATAAGGATGGCTTTGATGATTTTTTTATTGGAGGAGCGAAGGGGCAGGCAGGAGCATTGTTTGTTCAAAATAAAAAAGGTGAGTTTCTTCGAATAAATTCTTCGGCTTGGGATGAACATGCATTAGCAGAAGATACTGATGCTTCGTTCTTTGATGCCGACAAGGATGGGGATATGGACCTTATTGTAGTTTCGGGAGGCCAGGAGGCCACAAACGAACACGAGTTGTTACAGCCACGCCTATACCTGAATGATGGAAAAGGGAATTTTAAGTTCTCATCAAAGGCCTTCTCTAATATATTTTTGCAGGCATCTTGTGTAAAGCCTTATGATTATGATAATGATGGCGATATCGATTTATTTATAGGCGCAAGTGCCATGCCTTTCTTATATGGTATGAGCCCGGTAAGTTATCTCTTAGAGAATAAGGGTAATGGCGAATTTCAAAACAATCATACCTGGTTAGGCCAAAGTAAGTTTGATAATCCTACCAAAGTAAGACCGGGCATGATTAAAGATGCATGCTGGATCGATATAAATAAGGATGGGTTGCAAGACTTGATTCTTGTGGGGGAGTGGATGCCGATTACGGTTTTGATTCAGCAAAAGAATCATACATTTTTAAATCAAACAGAAGCGTATGGTTTAAATAACACCAATGGTTTGTGGAATACTTGTGAGGTTGGAGATTTAGATAATGATGGAGATAGTGATCTGATCGTGGGCAATCTTGGTTTGAATTCAAGGGTTAGAGCTTCAATGTCGAAACCGTTATCTATGTATGTAGGAGATTTCGATTCAAATGGAGGATCCGATCATATTTTGGTTTATTATAATGGAGAGAATAGTTATCCCTTTGCTTCACGCGATCAACTCGTAAAACAAATTCCTTCGTTCAAGAAAAAATTTCCTCACTATAAAGATTACCGCAACGTAAAACTGGAGGATATTATTAATCCACTGCAAAAGGGAAACTCAGCATTAATGAGAGTGCAAGAACTTCAATCGGTTATTCTAAAAAACGATTCAGGTAAATTTGAGCTTATTCCATTACCCCTGGAAGCTCAATATTTTCCGGTGTACGGAACAAAAATAGTAGATGTTAATAAGGATGGTTTCCTTGACCTGCTTCTAACCGGTAATTTATATGCTACTCAACCTGATTTTGGTTCATACGATGCCGGTGTAGGACTTCTATTAGTTGGAGATGGTAAAGTTAATTTCACACCTGTTAGACCGGATTTTTCAGGTTTTGTAACCTTGGGTGAGGGGCGAAATATTGCTCTTTTAAAAGAGGCCGACTCTAAGGATTTACTTTTTATGGTTTCGCGAAATAACCAGACCCTATTGACATTTAAACAAAATAAGGTTTTAAAAAGATGATATGGATCATACTTTTAAGCATCTCGCTTTAAGACTAATTATACTATTTTTGCTTGTCGAAATTAAATCTTATGAAAAACGCGATACTACTGGTTGGCCTTGTTATTGTTCTCGTTGCTTGTTCGGGTGACAACGGTGAATGGAAAGCAAAGTCAGATGATCCGAAATTTTTACATCAGTCAGTAAAACAGGTTACGGATGTAATTGTGCATGACATCTTTTCACCACCGGTTGCTGCGCGTATCTATGGGTATATGAGTATTGCTGCGTACGAAGCCGCGCTTCATCAAGATGGAAAATACGTTTCGTTAGCTGGCCAGTTAAAAGGCCTTGAGCCGTTGCCTCAACCAGAACCAGGAGCTATCTATTCATTTTCATTAGCGTCCGTACAAGCTGCGCTCAAAGTGGGTCGCACGTTGGTTTTTTCTGAAGATAAGATGGATGCATTCTATAATTCGATTATGCAAGAATATCGGGATACCGGTATGCCGGAGGATGTATTTGACAGGTCCATTGAATTTGGCAATCAGGTAGCTGATCATATTCTCGCATGGTCCTCCAAAGATAACTACAAGCAATCTAGATCATTTCCCAAATATTCTATTCAGGATGACCCTGCAACCTGGAAGCCAACGCCCCCGGCTTACATGGATGCGATAGAACCTCATTGGAATAAAATCAGAACATTTGTTTTGGATTCTGCACAGCAATTTAAACCCGCACCGCCAACTCCTTTTTCTACAGATAAGAATAGCCAATTTTATAAAGAGGCAAAGGAAATTTATGAGATGGGCAATAATATGACTCCGGAGCAGCGTGACCTTACTTTTTTCTGGGATTGCAACCCTTTTATGATGAATGTAAAAGGACATGTCATGTTTGCAACCAAGAAGATTTCGCCCGGTGGTCATTGGATGAATATTACCCATGTGGCGTGCAAAAAACTTAAGGCTGATTTTGCCCAGAGCGCAGAAGCTTATGCCCGGGTTTCAATCGCACTGCAGGATGCATTCATTTCCTGTTGGGATGAAAAATACAGAAGTAACTTAATCAGACCCGAAACCTACATCAATCAATATATTGACGAAGACTGGGTGCCTACTTTGCAGACCCCACCATTTCCAGAATACTCCAGCGGCCATAGTGTAATCTCGGCAGCATCCGCAGCAACATTAACTAATTTGTTTGGTGATGGTTTTGCCTTCACTGATTCAACAGAAATGGAATTTGGCCTAACGGCCAGAAGCTTTGATTCTTTTTATAAGGCCAGCGAAGAAGCCGCGGTTAGCAGAATGTATGGCGGTATCCACTACCGACCAGCTTGTGAAAACGGCTTGAAGGAAGGAAAGGATATTGGTAATTTTATTCTTGATCGGGTTAAAACCAGAAAAGAACAATTGGCTAAAAACTAATATGCCCTAATAGTATAAGGTGCCTGATCTTTACTACGGATTATGCAAATCTATTGATTCTACGTTATCAGATAAAGAAGTTTACTATAGACTTTTGAGTGCTGTTAGATACACAGTAACTCTCTATTTTTTTGCAACTCTGCCATTGTTTGCTCATCTTCCGTGGTAAATTGTACGATTAATAACGCCCAAATATGAATGTTTACCTCGCAGAATTTCTCGGAACATTAGTGCTTATTCTAATTGGGGATGGCGTAGTAGCGGGTGTTGTATTAAAAGGAACTAAATCTGAAAATGCTGGCTGGCTTACCATCTGTATCGCTTGGGGTCTGGCGGTTACGTTCGCTATTTATGCGGTAGGCAATTTCAGCGGAGCACATTTAAATCCAGCCGTTACCATAGGCTTAGCCATTCATGGCGATTTTGAATGGAGCATGGCTTTGGGCTATATAATCTCTCAGTTAGGAGGTGCGTTTACCGGTGCGGTTTTGGTTTGGCTTCATTATCTTCCGCATTGGAAGGCGACAACGGATGCGGGAGCCAAGTTGGCGGTGTTTGCAACAGGCCCAGCCATAAGAAACAGTGCCGCTAACTTGATTAGTGAAATAATTGCAACGACTGTTTTAATTTTTGGATTACTCTTTATTGGTGTTAATGAATTTACGCAAGGGTTAAAGCCATTAGTAGTGGGACTACTTATTACTACCATTGGGTTGGCGTTAGGGGGCACAACAGGTTTTGCCATAAACCCAGCGCGAGATTTGGGGCCTCGGATAGCTCACGCCATTTTACCTATTTCCGGAAAAGGATCATCAGACTGGAGTTATTCCTGGATACCCATTGTGGGGCCAATAATCGGAAGCATTTTAGGTGCAGTACTTTATGGTTTTATTTTTAGTACATAGTCCATAGTATTGAGTCCATAGTGATAAAGTAAGCTACTCAGGACTAAAGACTACAGACTTTAACAACAGCAGTTATGAGTCAACCAAAATACATCATCGCGCTCGATCAGGGAACAACAAGTTCGCGAGCTGTCTTATTTGATGATAAAGGATCTATCAAGGGCATTGCTCAGCAAGAGTTTCAACAGATTTTTCCTAACTCAGGCTGGGTGGAACATGATCCTGAAGAAATCTGGAGTTCGCAGTTTAGCGTGCTGCAGAAACTAATTTCTGAAAATAAGATTGATCACAAATCAATCGCGGCTATTGGAATCACTAATCAACGCGAGACAACTATTATTTGGGATCGCAAAACAGGAGTGCCTATTTACAATGCAATCGTCTGGCAAGACAAACGCACAGCCCCTATTTGTGAAGAATTAAAATCAATAGGACTAACTGATTATGTTAGGGAGAATACCGGACTGGTTATAGACTCTTACTTTTCAGGAACAAAAATTAAATGGATTCTCGATAAGGTAGAAGGAGCAAGACAAAAAGCTGAGAAAGGTGAACTTGCCTTTGGTACGGTTGATACCTGGCTGATCTGGAAGCTCACTAATGGAAAGTCTCACGTAACCGATTATTCCAATGCATCGCGCACCATGATTTACAATATCAGAAAATTGCAATGGGATGATAAACTTCTTACGGAGTTACAAATCCCTAAATCAATTTTACCTGAAGTAAGGCCATCATCATCGTTATTCGGATCTTGGCAAACAAACGGAGTAGAGATTTCAATTGCTGGAGTAGCGGGCGATCAGCAGGCAGCACTTTTTGGTCAGGCTTGCTTTGAACCTGGTATGGCAAAAAATACCTATGGCACCGGGTGCTTCATGTTAATGAATACAGGCTCAACAATTCAACAATCTAAAAATGGATTGATCACCACCATTGCCTGGGGGCTAGATGGAAAAGTAGAATATGCCCTGGAAGGTAGTGTGTTTATTGCTGGGGCAGCCGTGCAATGGCTGCGCGATAGTTTGCACTTAATCGATCAATCAAAAGACTCAGAATATTTTGCAACGAAAGCACTTGGGTCCAACGAAGTGTATGTAGTGCCTGCCTTTGCGGGATTAGGAGCACCGTATTGGGATATGTATGCACGAGGTGCAATTTTCGGGTTAACACGCGATACCGGCAAAGACCATATTATCAAAGCCACACTAGAATCAATGGCCTACCAAACCAAAGATATTCTTAATGCTATGCAGGAAGATGCCGGCCTGAAACTGGCAAGCCTTAAAGTAGATGGTGGTGCGTGTGCAAATAATATCTTAATGCAATTTCAGTCTGATATTTTAGGTACGGAAGTAGAGCGACCGGAAGTGATAGAATCAACTGCGCAAGGGGCAGCTTACCTTGCGGGAATTCAGATCGGGCTCTGGAAAAAAGAAAGCATTATAAAGAATAGAAAAATAGAGAAACAATTTTCGCCAACGATGGATGAGAAAACAAGAGTGCGGTTATATAAAGGCTGGCAAAAAGCGGTGAAGCGTACAATGGGATGGATTGATAATTGAATTTTATATTCAAAATTAGTGCTGCTTAATTTTTTGAATTTTAAATTTTAAATCTTGAATCGAAAAAATAACATACAGCACCTTATAAACAATTCGTTCGATCTGTTAATAATCGGTGGTGGGATAACTGGGGCTGGTATTGCCTTAGATGCCGCTTCTCGCGGATTAAAAACTGCTTTGGTTGAAAAACTAGATTTTGCTTATGGTACAAGCAGCCGATCAACCAAATTAATTCATGGTGGTTTACGGTATCTCAAGCAATTGGAGTTTGCCTTAGTAAAGGAAGTGGGTAGCGAACGAGCCATCGTTCATAAGTTAGCACCCCATCTGGTTGTACCCGAAAAAATGTTATTGCCTCTCTATGAGCAACGCGGCCTAGGGTATTGGCTTACTTCCATTGGCTTAAAAATATACGATTGGTTGGCTGGCGTTAAACCAGAAGATCAAAGAAAAATGCTTACCCGCCAACAAACGTTGAATCACGAACCCTTACTAAAGTCCGATGATGTGCGGGGTGGTGCTGTCTATGCAGAGTATCGAACCGATGACGCCCGATTGACAATTGAAATTATGAAGTTGGCATCAACGAAAGGGGCTTGTGTTTGCAACTACATGCAAGTTGATGATTTTATATATGAGCAAAATAAAATCTGCGGAGTAAAAGCAAGTAATAGTATTACCAAAGAATCCTTGTTAATTAAGGCAACTATGGTAGTCAATGCCACCGGACCTTGGGTAGATAATTTACGATGGATCAATAATAGCAGGTATGGTAAATCGCTTCACTTAACCAAGGGCGTGCACATCGTTGTTCCCTTTCATCGATTACCAGTACATCAGGCCATTTATTTTGATGTGTCCGATGGCCGGATGATCTTTGCCATTCCTCGGGGTCGTATTACATATATCGGTACTACTGATACGGATTATAAGGGCGATAAGGATAATGTAATCGCAACGAAAGAAGACGTACTGTATTTATTAAATGCTACCAATGAGACATTTCCATCTATCCTGTTAACGCTGGCCGATGTAGAATCAAGTTGGGCTGGTTTGCGCCCACTCATTCATGAAGAAGGAAAATCTGCCTCTGAACTTTCGCGTAAAGATGAAATTTTTGAATCGGAAACAGGTCTGATTTCTATCGCAGGTGGAAAACTGACGGGCTATAGAAAAATGGCCGAGCGTGTAGTGGATAAAGTGATTGATTTGCACTTTAAAGATCAGGAATTAGAAGAATGTAAAACCAGTGGATTAACTTTGCCGGGTGGAGATTTTCAAAATTACAGTGAGGTAAAAATGTTAGAAACCGAATTGGCTGCCAGATTAGGTGAGTTAAACCTGAGAGGGAATGAAGCTACCTACCTCGCACATCTTTATGGACATCAGGCAAACATCATTGTAGATTATTTGAAAAAAAATATGACAGAGAACCCAGAGTGTGATTTGATGTTGGCCCAAGCCTGGTTTTCGATGCATTATGAGATGAGTATTTATCCCCTTGATTTCATTATTCGAAGAAGTGGTTTATTGTTTTTTAATAGACCCAAAATAGTGCGCTGGCTAAATCCAGTAATTGATTTTTTTGCTAAGGAACTGCGTTGGTCGCAGGAAGAGCACACGCTGCAGTTGGCGTTGGTAACACACGCATTGGAACAAGTAGTTAATTTTGAATCTCAATAATTTTTAATTTTGTGAAAATATTTCTCTTTCTCCTCGGACTGGTTGTACTCATTGCCGTAGAAATTGCCCGGGTATACTTTATAATGCCGTTTCCGGGTAGCCAGGTAGAAGACACTATTGATCTGGCTTACTTTCTTCATAGTAACATAATTTGGATTCGGATACTTGGCTTCTTCTTACTGGCCTATCCGGCCTATTGGTTTGTTACAAAGGGTAAGGATGTTTATAAATGGACTGCCATTTTTTTATTAGCCTTCTGGCTACTGGTCGTGTATGCTTTTAACTTTCGGTTTCTCGCAGAAAAAATGTTTTACCAGCCAGAGAATATAATCTTGCTAAAGTCTGATGCTAATAAGATCCCTGATTTGAATTTAGTTATTGGAGTTTCACTCAATGGTGAGGCTCGGGCTTATCCCATCGAAATAATTGGGTATCACCATCAGGTACGCGATACCCTGGCAGGTCAGCCCATCATGGTTACCTATTGCACAGTATGCAGAACGGGTAGAGTTTTTAAACCTGAAGTAGGAGGTGTGGCAGAAAACTTTAGACTGGTAGGTATGGATCACTTTAATGCCATGTTTGAAGATAGCCGGACAAAGAGTTGGTGGCGGCAGGCAAATGGAGAAGCTATTGCAGGTCCATTGAAAGGTGAAACTTTATTGGAGATACCCAGTGAGCAAATGACCTTAGCTTCCTGGTTACAGCGCTATCCGGAAAGTTTTATTTTACAACCTGACAGTTTATTTAAAAAGCAATATGCAGGATTAGAAAAATATGATGAAGGTAAAGCCGAAGGTGCATTGGAGGGTACCGATTCACTTTCGTGGAAGGATAAGTCGTGGGTGGTAGGCGTGCAAACAGGTACTATTACTCGGGCATATGACTGGAATGATTTGAAAACTTATCGGGTAATAAATGATGATGTTGATGGAATACCTATCATCGTTGCGCTTGAGAACGACACGGCATCCTTCCATGTATGGAATCGGGTTGTGGGTTCCGACACTTTACAATTTCACTATAACCCCTCTTTAAAATTGATCGTTGATACAAACACCCAATCCATTTGGGATTGGACCGGAAAGTGTATTGAGGGAACTTATAAAGATGCTACTCTTAGCAGCATGCAATCTTATCAGGAATTCTGGCACTCCTGGAAAACATTTCATCCAACCACAACTCAATACTTTCCTAAATAACTATGATAGATGAAAAACTCTAAAAAATATATTCTTTCTACCCTAGCAATCTTGTTGCTTGCATGCATTAATCCGGTTAACGATTCGAAGGAGAATTGGATAACACTTTTTAATGGCAAAGACTTAAAAGATTGGATTGTAAAAGTGAATCATCATGAGCCTGGTGTAAATTTTGGAAATACTTTTCGGGCTGAAGATGGAATGATTAAAGTTCGGTACGATCAATATGGAGATTTCAATGATCAATTCTCACATCTTTTTTACAAAGTACCATTTTCTCATTTTCATCTAAAGTTTGAGTATCGGTTTGTTGGTGAGTTACAGCGAGGAGCTCCTGAATATACTATGCTCAATAGTGGAGTAATGTTTCACTCTCAAGATCCGCAAAGCATTTTGAAAGAACAGAACTGGCCAATTTCGATTGAGATGCAATTACTAGCGGGTTTAGACGATGGCAATCCAAGACCAACGGGTAATATGTGCTCTCCGGGCACGGAGATTGAATTCCAGGGAAAAGTTTATGGATCCCATTGTTTGAATTCAAGCTCTCGAACCTTCGATCGCAACGAGTGGGTGCGGGGCGAGTTAATAGTTTTAGGGGATTCATTGATTACGCATATTATAAATGGGGATACCGTTTTACAATACAGTAAACCGACTATGGGTGGCGGGGTTGTACAAGGGTATGATTCCGCCATCTGGCAACCAGGCAAAGCCTTGACTTCAGGGTTCATTGCCCTTCAAAGCGAAGGTCAGCCTATTGACTTCCGAAATATTGTATTATTGAATTTAGAGAACAAACCAT
>JAGPBO010000177.1 GCA_018063305.1 Cyclobacteriaceae bacterium | reverse complement strand
GGTGTTTCCTGATGATTGTAATCCTGGGGAAGTTCATAATATCTTTTTACATGCTTACCAAAAAGATTATCCTGGCGAATGGTTTGGCCATCCAGTTGATCAAGCCATTCTTTCGGGCGATCGGCAGTTAAAATGATTAAAGGTGTTTCTTGAAAATAAGCTTCGGCTACAGCGGGTGCAAAATTGTAAGCCGCAGAACCGGATGTACACACCAATACCGCTGGCATTCGGGTTTGCTGAGCAATACCCAAAGCAACAAATCCGGCACTTCGTTCGTCACTTACCGTGCGGCAAGTAATTTCCTCATGTCTGGAAAACGCCAGAGTGAGAGGCGCACACCGTGAGCCGGGACAAACAATTGCCTGATGGATGCCATGCCAGGCACAGATTTCAGCAATATCGAAGATGGGTTGAAGCCGCAAGGGAAAGGTTTTATTGAGTAATTATTTTTTGTAGGGTCTGCATTTTCATTTCTGTTTCCATCCATTCTGTTTCGCTGACAGAATCTGCTGTGACACCAGCCCCTGCGTATATTCTTACCTTATCGGAGAAAACTTGCATACACCGTAGGTTTACATAGATGTGGCTTTCTGTTTTTAAATTTACAGGCCCTAAGTAACCACTATAAAATTGCCGATTGAAACCCTCGTAAGCCTTTAGAAAGGTAAGAGCATTTTCAAGCGGCATTCCACTCACGGCCGAAGTTGGGTGCAATAATTTTAACATAACGGAACCTAACTGTGGAAAGTTGGTAGCCAACGTATCAACTTCATATTCTGTTTTCAGATGCATAAGATTCCCGGCAACGGTAGTTTTAGGACCATGTTCTTCATACTCGCGTAAGCGAATCTTTTTAAAACAATTAATAATGTACCGGCAAACCAATGCCTGCTCTTCAATTTCTTTTTGAGTCCACGCCACTGATTTTAAATTAATATCGGGTGAGTAGGGAAGGGTACCCGCCAGTGCGACCGTCTTAAATTTATTTTGAGCTACGCTTACCAACAGTTCGGGTGTAGCACCCATCCACGTTCCGGTTTCCGGTGAAGATACCAAAGACACAAAGGCCAGCGGATGCTTTTCGCAGAGTTGATGGAATACATTAAGTAAATCGAAATTTTCGTTGCGTGTAATATCCTTAAATCGGGCAGGAACAATTTTTTCGAGCGCTCCGGAATTTATTGACGCCACACCTCGTTCTACCAATTTTTGAAAGTCAGGTGCTGAGCCGTTGTTCTCTACGGGTAGGTAATGAGAATGGGTTACCACTTTTGATTCTGAATCCCATTCTGAATTAACGACTCCATCAATCAAAAATCCATTTTCAAAGGTGTATAGAAGATCGGCAGGGAAAAATATTTTCTTTTGGTCTGGAGAAAACGGACTAAAAACAAAGCCGGGCTCTGCATCTTCAAAAGTTAGTTCATCTAATTTTTTAACTCCGGTTGTACTTATGATCAGATGCTTCTTATCTACACCGGGAGACCTCCACAAAGAGAAACTATTACCTCGATCTATTGCTTCATGGATCGAATGAATAATTATTTTCTTTTCCTCCTGGTAGATAGACTTTTGTTCTGTTGGGGTCATTTCAATTCTTAACGCTTATCAATGATTGCCATGGTAATCCGACTAATGCATATCAATTCCTGAGTTTCATTTAAAATACGAATCTCCCATACGTGGGTTCTCTTACCAATATGTAAAGGCTTCGTAGTTCCGTATACATAACCTTGTTTAGCACTCTTTACATGATTCGCATTAATCTCGAGACCTACACAGTATTGTGTGTTTCGATCGATACAGCAATTGGCCGCAACACTTCCCAGCGTCTCAGCCAACGTTACAGATGCTCCTCCATGTAACAGCCCAAGAGGCTGTAGGGTTCTGCGATCCACCGGCATTTTTGCCGAAATCGAGTCTTCGTCTATGGAAATAAACTCAATACCCAAATGGCTCACCATCGTATTGGCAGAGAGCTTGTTTAGTGAATCAATCGTATGACCTGGCCTAAATACTGACATGGGCGTATAGCATGCTAGTTTAAACAATTTCGTTATTTTTGCGCCTTGCAAAGCGGCTTGAAATTAGGTAGAAATGATGAGCAAAAAAATATATATCATCCGGCACGGGCAGACTGATTATAACCTGAAAGGTATCGTGCAGGGGAGTGGGGTAGACTCGTCATTAAACAAAAAGGGTCGCGAGCAAGCACATAGTTTTTTTCAGCAATACAAGGAGATACCCTTTGATAAAATTTATACATCTGCGCTTAGACGAACCGGGGAATCAGTTGAAGATTTTCTAGCAAAAGGAATTCCCTCTGAAAGTCTGACCGGGCTAAACGAAATAAGCTGGGGTACGAAAGAAGGCCAGCGAATAACTCCGGAAGAAGATGCCTACTACCACTGGATGCTGAACCAATGGCAATTGGGTCAAACGCATGAGCGGATTGAAGGTGGCGAAAGTCCTGAAGATGTTTCCAGGCGTCAGGATATTGCTTTGAAGCGCATCCTAAACCAGCTGGGATCTACTATATTGATTTGTATGCATGGTCGGGCCATGCGAATCCTGCTCTGTAAGCTCTTGAATTACCCACTTCGATGTATGGATATGTTTGAGCACGAAAATTTGTGTCTTTACTTATTGGATAGTTCAGAATCAGGGTTCACCGTAAGAAAATACAACGACACTATCCATCTAAAGAATGTACCCAAGGTAGATGATAGTCATTGGGTTCGGGCAACTACGACTTAACCGTTGAAAGAGACTCCAGCTCTGTACGGGCTTTGCTATCGATGCTGTTTTTATATTCGTGTTTTGGATAGCTAAGTGCCAAAGAAAAATATTTTTTCGCAGTAACAAAATCTTTTTGATCCCTGGCAATGTAGCCTAACTGTAGTGCGGAATTTGCTCCAAAATACCACGGATTATTCTTAGTCATATCAATGCTCTGCTGGTAAAATAGTTTGGCTACACTAAGTTCACCCATACGGTGAGCCAGACGTGCTTTGCGATAATAATATTCTGTTCGCTCTTTATCAGTTTTCAGATCAACCGGAGTAATGGTTTGCAGCGTGGCAGTCGCTTCTTTGTAATAACCGCCATCGGTACTAAATCGTACCTTCAATAATTTCTTATTCGGAAATTCGGTTTCTTCTAGCTGTTTGGCTGCATACCGATCTGGTTCAGCTTTATCGGTACCGGTAATTTTAGCTTTATCAAAATTAGCTTTTGCGAGTTTGGTTTCGCCCATTAGCCAATAGTCAAGCGAAATTTTAAAGTAGGAATCTTTTTTGAAACTAACGCTGGGATAGTTTTTTATAAACCGCTGATACGAGTCAATTGATTTCTCATAGTCACCTTTTTGCATTAGCACTTCACCTCGCAAATAATCAATATAATAAATGGGTAATCCATGGGCTTGCTGATCAATCTTTTGAATGAGATCTAGCGCCTCATCACTTTGGCCATCTTTTATAAACATGTTGACACCCAAAAATAACAACAGCCGATTATCGGGTTGATCTTTGAGGCATGTGGAAATTCCTTCGGCAGCCTCTGGGAATTGCTGATTCAAAAATCCCTTTACCGTATAAAAAAGGATGGTGGCCTCCATACTTAACGATGATTTTGAATTTCTGAGTTCGGTGAATTGCTTTTGACCGGTGATTACCGAGCCTTTCATCCCTAGCAAGCTTACAAACCACTTATATTTATCAGGTACTGAACCGAGCATTACTTGGATAACCCCACTTGTTTTTTTTATTGGAATAAAGTCAGGATATTTTTTTAAACAATCGCTGGTGAGTTGATACGCTTTGCGGATCGACATAACCGCATTTACCTCCTGACCGAGATTAAGAAAACAAAAGCCACGTTGTAGATTAAGTTCAGCTTGTAAGAAAAGAGTCTCAGCGTTAGCGGGCAGTCCTTCCAGATATTTCAGACGCTCCTTAAATCTTAAGTCAATCTGTTCAAATGCTTTTTGATCTTCTGTTATTAAAATATAAATAGTTTCATTTAAACTTTCTACATAAAGTTTATGGAGCGGATTGGTCTTTATTTTTTTTAGGTATTCGGTGGCTTTGTCAGGCTGAAGGGAGAAAACCAGGGTGTAGGCTTTTTGTAATTCGGTGTCGAACTGCCAAATCATGTCGGTAGCCCTCAGAGGTATAAATAATAAAAAAAGGCAAGTGGTTATGCCTGCCTTTTTAATATTTGCTATGATTTTGTTGCTATACAACCTTTTTGGTTTTTTTTGCTGGTGCTGCCTTTTTAGGTTTTGGCTCCTCCTCCATAGATCCCAGATCTACATCTGCCAAAATTCTTCCTGAATGCTCGTCAATAACAATTTTTTTCTTCTCGCGGATCTCAGCAATTTTCTGAGGTGGTATAATGATGTTACAACCCTCTGCAGCACCCCGCACTACTCGTACAACAGCTAATCCGTTTGACAAGTTAGTTCTTAAACGTGTATAATGCTTAAGAAGTTTGTCTTCAATTTTCTTAGTTGCTTTTTCCCGTTCAGCCAATAATTTTTTCTCTTCTTCCTGGCTTTCGTTTAAAATTCCATCAAGTTCATCCTTCTTGTTCTGAAGATCGGCTTCTCTTTCTTTAATAAGCGTTTCTATAGCGACTATTTCACCCTTCTTTAATTCAATTTTATCTTTCGACTCTTTAATCTTCTTCTCACATATTTGCACTTCCAGTTCCTGAAGTTCAATTTCCTTGGTAATGGCATCAAACTCCCGATTATTCTTAACGTTTTTTTGCTGCTCGTTGTATTTTTTGGTAAGCTTTTCGGCTTCTTTAATAGCCTCTTTGTTTTTCTTAATGCCTTCTTCTAATTCTTTCAGGTCAGTCTCAAAACGCCCTAATCGGGTGCGATATCCCTCCATTTCATCCTCCAGGTCTTGAACCTCATCGGGAAGGTCGCCTCTTAGTTTTTTGAGTTCGTCCAGTTTTGAATCTATGGATTGTAGTTTTACTAAGGCCTCTAATTTTTGTGCAACTGTTTGATTTTCCATTACTTACAGGTAGCTAATTGGATTGGTTACGACATTTGAAAAAATGATTGCAAAAGTAGGGAATTTTTCTCGTAAAAAATCACCTATAAGCTCTTTAGTGAATTGTTCGCTTTCATAATGCCCAATATCGGCTATTGTGATTTTATTATCGGCATCAAAGAATTCGTGGTATTTGAAATCGGCTGATACAAATACATCGGCTCCTTTGGCTATTGCCCGGGGTAACAAGAAACTGCCTGCTCCACCGCAAATAGCCACTTTGACTATATGCCTGGTGCTCAAGTTTGTATATCGAATGCAGGCCGTATTCATCGCTGTTTTCAATCGCTTTAAAAAGGCTAATGACTCTTCCGGTGCTGCTAACTCACCTATTATTCCTGAGCCTACTTCTTGATTTTCATTAGTAAGATCTGTTACATAGTAGGCAACTTCTTCATAAGGGTGACTTTGTCGTAAAGCAGTCAGTATTTTAGGCAAAAGAAGCTTTGGAAAAATCATTTCCACCCGAATCTCCTTCGCATTTTCAGGTTTTCCCTTCTCTCCCGCAAAGGGTTTAGCCTTTTCGGAGGGTACAAATGCACCCTCACCCTCTACAGAAAAGCTGCAATGTGAATAATTTCCGATATGGCCGGCACCGGCTTCGTGCAGAACATTTACCACTTTTGTGGTATAGTCGGGTGGAACGAACGTGACGAGTTTTGATAATGTATTTTGTTTCGGCAATAATACCTGAAGATTACTGAGTCCGAGCCGGTCAGCAATTTTTTTGTTAACACCTTGAATTACATTATCGAGATTGGTATGGATGGCATAAATAGCAATTTGGTTGCGGATCGCCTTTATCAACACGCGTTCAACATAGGTACTGCCGGTAAGTCGCTTTAGTCCTTTAAATAGAATGGGGTGGTGGGCGATGATTAGATTGCATGATTTGGAAACGGCTTCATCAACCACGGCTTCGGTACAATCCAGCGAAACCAGGATACCTTTTATTTCGTCAGAAGTCTGGCCCGTTATCAATCCACTGTTGTCATATTCTTCCTGATACTGAGGAGGCGCAAGTTTTTCCAGACTTTCGATTACCTCTTTTATGGTTATTGTAGCCATCGATTATGTACTTTTGATTCAAAAATAACGAAAGATCGCGGCACTACTTTATGCGCCTGTTGAAGTACCTTCTGCTACCCTTTGCCGGGCTTTATAATCTGATCACGAGACTAAGAAATTATCTCTATGATATCGGACATAAAAAGTCTTTTCAGTTTGATACGATTGTTATCAGTGTTGGAAATTTGAATGTAGGCGGATCGGGCAAAACACCCATGGTCGAATATTTGATTCGATTACTAAGCCGTCAATATAAAGTAGCCACGCTGAGTCGTGGTTATGGTAGAAAGACTAAGGGGTTTCGTTTCGCAAATGATAATGACACGGCTCATACTCTGGGTGATGAACCTTATCAGATTTATAGAAAGTTTAAGAATCAGGTTGTCGTTGCTGTTGGAGAAGACCGGGTACTGGCTATTCCCACTATGTTGAACGAGTATCCTGAAGTTCAAATAATTTTAATGGACGATGCTTTTCAGCATCGTGCCGTTGTTCCTCAATTCTCAATTTTAGTGACAGACTATCAAAAGCCGTTTTACAAGGACTTTTTATTGCCTTTCGGCCGATTGAGAGAGGCCCGACATGGGGCCGCACGGGCTGATGTCGTAGTGGTAACTAAATGTGCTGAACTTAGCCCAGACGCTGAAGATATTGCCCGCAAAAAACTTGAAAGCCACACGGGTGTTAAACCGATATTTTTTACCCGCATAAATTACAATTCTCCGGTTGGGATAAATCATACTCAATCCATAAGCAATGATATTGTGTTGGTTTCTGCTGTGGCCAATAACAGTGCATTTGCGCGTGCAATTGCAAAGGATTTTAAGGTACATCATCACGTAAGATTTCCAGATCATCACGTATTTTCTCTGTCAGATATTAACGAGATCCATCAAAAAGCTGAAGCGTGCCATGCGGATTCCATTCTGACTACAGAAAAAGATATGGTCAAACTTATTGATCCGGCATTAGTGAACGAAGTCAGCAAGAAAAAATGGTTTTATGTACCCATTGAAGCCACCTTTATAAAGAATGGTGCGGAATTTGACGTAATGATTAAAGAGCTCGTTAAAGAAAATCTGGCGAAACTGGCGGCAAGCATCGAAAAACCAGAGGCTCTTTCCTAATTCTAATCTATTTTTGCGCGTGTTTTCTAAATTTTATCTCCTTGTTTTTATTTTCCTGACTGGAAGTTTACCCTTGCTGGCGCAGGATGAATCACCACGGACGAGTAGAAGGGGTTCTCAGATCCTTGATGATTCTACTAAGAATGTCTATGGCCCTAACACCACCAAGTGGACTACCGAAACTAAAGTTTTTCAAAATAAGGTAAACTATCAACCGCTGGATACCCTGTTGAACAACTACCATCGCTGGACGTACATTCAAAGTTTCAATAATTTTTACCATGACTTGGGTAATGTTGGTACGGCCCTAAACTCTATCTTTTTACAAGCTCCAACCCTAATAGGAGCAACCCCGGGATTCAATTCGTATGGGAAGTACTTTGATACCGAAGAGCCACTAATTTTTGATACGAAGTCACCCTATACAAGAATATTTTTAGTTTGGGGTGGCGGAGGCCGGGCTATGTCGCGCATTGAGTTTAGCCGAAACATTTCGCCCCGCT
>JAGPBO010000176.1 GCA_018063305.1 Cyclobacteriaceae bacterium | reverse complement strand
GAATATTTATCGATGGTAGGAATTAAATCCGATCCGTTTTTGTAATCATAAATCTGGGCCGTTTTTAGCGCCACATGATCAACACCAATTTCTTTCGCGAGTTTATAAACCGCGTCAATCTGATGTTCATTGGGCTTCACTACTAAAAATTGAAATACAACATAAGGTGTAATGGACTTTAACGCTTTCTTCAATTGAACAATATTACGCGCACCCTCTATTACTTTATCAAGTTTACCACCCACACGGTAGGCCTCATAGGTATCTTGTGTAGTACCATCAATCGAAATGATGATCCGATCCAATCCTGATTCAATAGTTCGCTTAGCCATCTCTTCCGATAAATAGTGGGCATTGGTGGAAGTAGCCGTATATATTTTTTTAGAAGCCGCGTATTGCACCAACTCTAAAAATTGAGGATGCAAATAGGGCTCGCCTTGAAAATAAAAAGTGAGGTATGCTAAAGTTTTAGCCAATTCATCAATGGTACCCTTAAAGAGATCGGCTTTTAGCATTCCGGTTGGGCGTGTAAAAGAGCGCAGTCCTGAGGGACACTCAGGGCACCGAAGATTGCAGGAAGTAGTTGGTTCGATGGCAATACTGATTGGCATTGCATTATGCGCTGCTTTACCGGCAATTCTGGAATAATGATAACTGGAAAGTACTTTTGACGCATTAACGATACGTGTAGGAGTCATCTTCCTTACTAGATTCCACGTATCGTTCAAATTTCCAATCATACATTAAAGTCGATATCAAAATTACCTTTTGGAGCCCGATTGTTTTATCTTTCCGCACATTTATTTCGATATGAAATGCCCATCAGCGAAGACTAAACCACATGATAATGAATTTGGGGCATTCCATGCGACCACTAAAACAATTATTCACGCATGAATAAAATAATAGCCTTTGGATTGGTGCTTCTTTCCACTAGCGGATTTTCTCAACATTTCAACCTATCCGATAGTGCAACCATTTCTGTTATTACCTGCGGCCCCTATGGGAAGGAATTATACGCAGCCTTTGGCCACAGCGCTATCCGTGTTAATGATCCTGAGTTAAAGTTCGATGCTGCCTACAACTATGGCGTATTTGACTTTAACCAACCTAATTTCTATCTGAACTTTGCCCGAGGCTATCTCTACTACAAACTGGGTGTTTATTACTATGCTGATTTTCGAGATTATTATATTGAGCATAACCGATTTGTTCACGAACAGATTCTGGACTTAACGGCCGAGCAAAAGCAACAAGTCTTTGACTACCTCGATTGGAATTCAAAACCCGAAAACCAAACCTACCGGTACGATTATTTTTATAACAACTGTGCAACAAAAATACGCGATGTCTTTACTGAAGTCCTTAAGGAGAATCTAACGTTTGATGGATCCTTTATCAAAACCAATTACACCATTCGCGAGCTTACTGATTTATATTTAAAGCCACAGCCTTGGGGCGATTTAGGTATTGACATCTGTCTGGGGTTACCCATGGATAAAAAGGCATCGCCATACGAATATATGTTTCTTCCTGATTATATAGAGTCATCGTTTGATCATGCAACGGTAAACAACCAGCCTATCGTTAAGAAAAAAAATCTCGTTTACACCCCTACTCCCGAAAAGGATTCATTCGAATTTTTTCAGCCGTGGATTATTTTTGGATTTTTTCTTGCCCTGACACTCGCTTTGTCTTTCTATGATTGGAAAAGAAAAAAATTAACCCGGTGGTTTGATGTGCTTATTTTTTCTATTGTTGGATGGGTGGGTATTCTGCTCCTTTTACTTTGGGTTGCTACCGACCATCAGGCCGCTGCACGAAATCTAAACTTGCTTTGGGCATTTCCGCTTCATGCAATAGCAGCCCTCTTACTGATTAAGAAAAAATCATCTCAATTTCTCGTGAGTTACTTTAAGATGACGGCTATCCTTTTAGGATTAATGCTTGTTTTTTGGTGGTTGCTCCCCCAACAACTCAATGTATTCTTGATTCCTGTAGTAATAGCCCTTGCCATCCGATCATTCCTGATCTCAAAGCTGCTTATGAAATAGATTTACATGTGTATGGATCTGTTAGCCGTAGCGGCTAAGCAAGCTTCTTTCACAGCCTCCATATACGTTGGATGCGCATGGGAAGTGCGTGCAATATCTTCTGCGGAAGCGCGGAACTCCATGGCGGTAACTCCAGCTGCAATCATATCAGCTGCACGGGCACCGATAATATGTACCCCCAAAATTTCATCCGTATTTTTATCAGCTAATATTTTTACAAAGCCATCTAAGTCCATGGATGCACGCGCACGACCAAGTGCTTTGTAAGGAAAGCTACCGGTCTTATAAGCTTTACCATCAGCTTTCAATTGCTCTTCGGTAAACCCAACACTGGCCACTTCAGGCCAAGTGTACACTACGCCTGGAATAAGGTTATAATTAATATGTGGTTTTTGTCCGGCTAATTGCTCGGCTACCAACACACCTTCTTCTTCGGCTTTGTGTGCTAACATGGCTCCGCGTACTACATCGCCAATGGCATACACATTATCCACTTTCGTTTTAAGATGATCGTCAACTGGAATTTTACCTTTATCTAATTCTATTCCGATTTTATCCAAGCCTAATCCATCGGTGTATGGTCTGCGACCAACACTCACTAAGCAATAATCCCCTTTAAGTTCAATGGCTGCTCCCCCATTCTTTGGTTCAGCCTTCAGCACTACTTCTTTACCTTTATCCTCAACAGCCGTTACCTTATGGCCCAGGTAGAATTCCATACCTAACTTTTTGGTTGACTTAAGGAGTTCTTTTCCTAAAGCCAAATCCATGGTTGGGATTAAACTATCAAGATATTCAACCACTGATACTTTCGATCCTATACGCGCATACACAGAACCCAACTCCATTCCGATTACACCACCACCAATTACAATCAAATGTTTAGGAACTTCTTTTAATTCTAAAGCTTCGGTGCTTGAGATAATTCTTTTCTTATCGAAAGGAGCAAAAGGTAAAGGAGTAGGTTTAGATCCGGTTGCGACAATCACTTTCTCTGTAGTGATTTGTGCTTCTTTTCCGTCTTTACCTACAATTTTTATAGTGTTCTTATCAACGAATGAGCCAACGCCTGTGTAAACTTCAATTTTATTTTTCTTCATTAAGTAAGCAATACCATCCACATTGGCCTTTACAACTCCCGCCTTACGGTTGATCATTTGGGTGATGTTTACTTTAGGCTCATTGATATCAATACCATGTTCCTTAAACGTATGAGCCGCATTATGAAAATGTTCTGAAGAGTCAAGTAACGCCTTAGATGGAATGCAACCCACATTTAAACAAGTACCCCCTAAGGTATCATACTTTTCGATGAGGGCTGTTTTAAAGCCAAGTTGTGCGCAGCGAATAGCGGCAACATATCCACCCGGTCCCGATCCAATTATTGTAACGTTGTATTGCATACTATAAATAATTTCAGATTCTCTATTATATCAAATGTTAGACGCCTAAGATCAAGCGTCCCGGATCTTCCAACAATTCTTTCACGCGCACCAAGAAACTAACCGATTCACGACCATCCACAATGCGGTGATCATAAGAAAGTGCCAGATACATAATGGGTCGAACTACAACTTCACCCTTTTGAACAACGGCCCGCTCAACAATATTATGCATGCCAAGAATAGCCGATTGCGGAGGATTTAAAATTGGTGTGGATAACATAGAGCCGAACACACCTCCGTTTGTGATGGAGAATGTGCCGCCCTGCATTTCATCAATGGAAAGTTTTCCATCACGCCCTTTCGTTGCTAACCGAACTACTTCCGCTTCTATCTGATCAAACGAAAGTGATTCTGCATTTCTAATTACCGGTACCACTAATCCACGAGGCGTTGAAACCGCAATGGAAACATCACAATAGTCATGATATAAAATTTCATCTCCGTTTAGTTGTGCGTTCACGGCAGGAAACTCTTTTAAAGCAACACAAACTGCTTTGGTAAAGAATGACATGAAGCCAAGGCCTACACCATACTTTTCTTTGAATTTATCCTTGTAGCGAGAGCGCAAATCCATTACCGGCTTCATATCAACCTCGTTGAAGGTCGTAAGCATGGCGGTCTCATTCTTCACAGAGACCAAACGTTTTGCGATCGTTCTACGAAGTGACGACATCTTCTCGCTTCGCTTGTTTCTTCCACCACCAGAAGTAATTACTGGCGCTGAGGCCGTAGCCTTTGGTGCTTCTGACTTAGTTGATGATTGCTGAGCTTTAGTGGCATCCTCTTTTGTAATTCTACCACCCACACCCGTTCCCGAAACTTGTGAAGCAGAAATTCCTTTCTCATCTAAAATTTTCCCTGCGGCAGGAGAAGGATGACCCGATGCATAGGACTTATCTCCTGTTGCTGTCGTTTCTGTTTTCTCAGTCTTTGTTGCTGGTACAGAAGAAGAACCCCCTTCCATGATTTCAATTTTGCAAATCAATCCACCAATAGGAAGTGCTGTTCCCTCTTTAGCTACGATCCGTAGTATTCCATTAGCTTCGGCAGGCAGTTCAAACGTAGCTTTGTCCGATTCAACTTCAGCAATAATCTCATCCAGTTTTACAAAATCACCCTCCTTCTTTAACCAAGTAGAAATAGTTACTTCTGTTATCGATTCACCCACAGCCGGAACTTTCATTTCTTTAACGCCACCCGTTGCTTTCGGAGCTTCTGATTTTGGCTCAGCCGGTTTAGATTCCTCCTTAGCAGGAGAACTTGTTTTACTTGCTTCACCAGCTGCTGATTCATCTATCTCACAAATCAATTCGCCAATCGCAGCAGTCGCACCCGACTGTTTTACAATTTTCAATCTTCCTGCTTTTGGAGCAGGCAATTCAAAGGTTGCTTTGTCCGATTCCAGTTCTGCAATCACTTCATCCATTTTCACAATATCCCCATCTTTCTTAAGCCAGTTGGCAATGGTAACCTCGGTTATTGATTCGCCAACGGTTGGAACTTTTACTTGTGCCATGTAAATTTCTGTTTGAGGTTAATTAAATTTCAAAAGCCTTATTAACAATTTTCTCTTGCTCCATTTTATGAACCTTCGAGTATCCTGTTGCTGGTGAAGCGCTTGATTTACGCGCCCCCAATTGTATTTCAACATCGGGTAACATTCGTTTTATGAATGACCAATAGCCCATATTTTTAGGTTCTTCCTGAATCCAGAGCAGTTTTGCATCCTTGTATTTCTTAATCAGTTTATTCACCTGTTTATCAGGGAACGGATAGAGTTGCTCGATACGCACAACCGCTGCATCCTTTATTTTCTTCCTTTGCTGAACTTCTTGTAGATCGTAGAATATTTTTCCTGAACAGAAAATAATCCGCTTCACATCTTTCGCCTTCACTGTTGCATCATCAATCACCTCAGTAAACGAACCGGATGTAAACTCACTCATTGGGCTTGCCACCAATGGATTTCTCAACAATGATTTGGGTGAAAAAACTATACAAGGCTTGCGGAATTCCCAAGCAACTTGTCTGCGTAGTAAATGGAAAAAGTTTGACGCAGTAGTTACATTAACTACCACCATATTGTATTCGGCAGCTTGCTGTAAAAATCTTTCTGGTCGTGCGCTTGAGTGTTCGGGTCCCTGGCCTTCGTACCCGTGCGGCAACAACATGACCAAACCATTCATACGTTGCCATTTCGATTCGGCACTGGAAATAAATTGATCGATAATTGTTTGTGCGCCATTCACAAAATCTCCAAACTGTGCTTCCCAAAGTACCAGCGCATAAGGCGTTGCCATGGCATAACCGTATTCAAACCCCAGTACACCAAATTCGGAAAGCAAGGAATTGAAAATCGTAAAGCGAGCCTGATTCTTATCGACATGAGCTAATCCTGAATAGGCTTCATTGGTATTAGCATCCCAGAAATACGCATGGCGATGCGAGAACGTACCCCGCTTTACATCCTGACCCGACATTCTGATTGGAACATTTTCGGCAACCAGCGAACCATAGGCGAGTAACTCGGCCTCGGCCCAACCCAAAACTCTATCATCAAAGAAAGCGGCTTTTCTCTCTTTAAGAAGTTTCTCAATTTGTTTTAGCGGCTTAAACCCTTCGGGTATAGTGGTTAATGCTTTACCAACTTTATCAATTAACGCCTGACTAATAGCCGTAACAGGTGATTTATCAAAATCTTCGGGTTTTGCTTTTCGCAATTGATCCCATTCTTCTTCAATTTTTTGAACCTTATAAGGAAGAGGCTTCTGTTTTACCTCATTAAGTCTATCCTGTAGTTGATTACGGAAGTTCTTATCCATCTCATCCGCCAAAGAAGCATCAATACCTTTTTCCACAAGTTTCTTTACATAAACCTCTCGCGGATTGGGATGCTTGGCAATGATATTATACAACTTCGGTTGCGTGAATTTAGGTTCATCGCTTTCATTATGGCCGTGCCTGCGGTAGCAGAGTAAATCAATGAAAATATCTTTACCAAACTTCTGGCGATACTCAACAGCCAGGTTTGAACAAAAAGTTACCGCTTCCGCATCATCTCCATTTACATGAAATACAGGTGCATCAACAATTTTAGAAACATCCGTACAATAAATAGCTGTACGGGCATCATCAAAATCGGTAGTAAAGCCAACCTGATTATTAATAACAAAGTGAATGGTTCCACCCGTTGTGTAGCCTGGCAAGCCAGACATTTGCACCACTTCATAAACAATGCCCTGGCCTGCAATAGAAGCATCACCATGAATTAAAACGGCCATTGCTTTTTTAATATCGCCCTTGTATTCATCATCAATCTGGCCGCGTGTATACCCTATAACGAGCGGATCAACGGCTTCCAGGTGCGAGGGATTAGGCGTAAGCTTTACATAAATCTTTTTTCCCGATGGCGTGTTGATGTGACTGGCATAGCCTAAGTGATACTTCACGTCACCATCACCCATCGTTAAATCCGGGTTTACATTTCCCTCAAACTCGGTAAAAATCTGCTCGTAGGTTTTTCCAAGAATATTTGATAGTACATTCAGTCGGCCTCTGTGTGCCATACCAATTACAACCTCCTTTACATCCAGTTCGGCCGATTTATTTATGATGGCATCTAAGGCGGGGATAGTGTTTTCTCCGCCTTCCAACGAAAATCTTTTTTGTCCTAAGAATTTTGTATGAAGAAAGTTTTCAAATACAACGGCTTCATTCAGTTTAGAAAGTATTCGCTTCTTTTCGTCAAGGTTCGGATTGTACTCGTAATACTCCCTTTCGATTTTATGATGCAGCCATTCCCGGATTTCATCATTGCGAATAAAGTTATGCTCAAATCCGACTGGACCGAGATAAATTATTTTCAATTTCTCAATAATTTTCCTCAGACTAGAGCGGGGCATACCAATTTCAGAAGCCACATCGAACTCCGTGTCCAAATCAGCATCGGTAAGACCAACTTTGGTATGATCAAGATTGACATTATGATTTCTTCTTTCTCTTACCGGATTGGTTTTGGATTTCAAGTGCCCAAAGGAGCGATACTGAAAAATCAAATTCCGAACCTGGGTCTCTTTAATTGACACCGAATCATTAGCCCCTACCCCGGCTCCGCCTTCGCCATACCGTTGTTGCGAAAAGTCATAGCCTTCGAAAAATTTCTGCCAGGTGGCATCTACGGAGGTTGGGTCGCTTTTGTAATTTTGATAGAGTTGGTCCAGATAGCCAACATCTGCGTTGGAGATGTAAGAAAACTTATCCATGGTTATTTTTAAAGGAAACCAAATGTAAAGAGGTAAGTCAAATATTAAAAACCTAATAATCGTTTATTCAAATATAATAGATAATGAGGTGGTTACAGTATATT
>JAGPBO010000175.1 GCA_018063305.1 Cyclobacteriaceae bacterium | reverse complement strand
ATTTTGATTGGTTCGGATTATTATCTGATCGCCCGCAAGGATGAGCAAATAGAAGCTAAGCCAAGACATATTTTTAAGGTTAATGGAGGATATGAATTTTCAATTTTAGATGACCTGACTGTAATGATTGGTGCCAACGTTGTGTTAGAAAATGATACCATTGGAAAAGATAAATCATTGCACGTTTATCCGGATTTACGAGCAAGCTATCCACTTAACAAGTTCATTGAAGTGTATGCCAGTTTATCTGGAGACATTGATAAAGTTTCGTTACATACGATGGCTCGGGAAAATGCATGGTTAAATTCCAACATTGGCATCTATAACACAAATCGCACCATTGACTTTCTGGGAGGTATCAAGGGAAAGTTGGGTAGCAAAATGTCTTTCGGTGGTGGCTTTGGATTTGCCAACCTCAAAGATTTATACTTCTATCAGAACGATCCGACTGATCGCTCTAAGTTTATTACGGTTTTTGATGAAGGCAATACGCAGCGCACAAACTTATTTGGTGAGCTCGGATTTTCTCATGCAGAATCCGTGCGGCTGTTGCTACGCGCTGACTTGTTTGGCTATTCTACCGATAAGGTAGCAGAAGCCTGGCATAGACCAACCTATCGGGTAAGTTTTAACTCGTCTTATAATTTGTATTCGAAGATTTTGTTCAACGTGGATATTATAACCCAAGGTGGTGCTAAGGCTCTTGATGTTGATAACAATACAGTTTTGACACTTGATCCGGCCGTAGATCTAAATGTTAAAGCAAGTTATTTTCTATCGAAAAAGGTTTCAGTCTTTGTTAAGGGAAACAACCTCTTATCCAGTGACTATCAATTGTATCTCAATTACCCCGTGAGAGGCCTTCAGGTTATGGGTGGCGTAACATGGGTTTTTTGAAAATAGCTTAATTTGTAGAAATTACGTTAATTTTGTGATAATACCCTGATAACAAACCAAACCATGGCAAAAAGAAAAGACAAAGACCCACAGGAAAACGAAAATCTTAACGATGGAAACAATGCGGAGGATAGCTTCGGGCTGCCGGATATTGAGTACAAGCCTTTAGAAAATCCGGAACCAGAACAAACGCAAACTCCCGTAGAGGAATCCGTGCGCGAATCTTATAATTATAAACCAGAAGAAGAAAAATCCAATGCACCGGTGGTTATTGCAATCGTCATTGGATTGGTGTTGGTGGTTGCCTCGTTTCTGATTTATCAATATGTATACAAGCCCCAAGCTGCCGAGAAACAGAAGAAAGAACTTGCTGCAAAGGCCGCTGCGAAACAGAAAAAAGACGAAGCAGCTAGATTAGCTCAGGAAAGGGAAGCCGAGGAACAACGGAAAAGAGATGAAGCTGCGGCTGCCGTAGTGGCTAAACCAGTTGAGGGTACAGTTGAAACACTAAGTGGCCGAACCGGACGTTATTATGTAGTAATTGCCAGTGCCGTTGACGGTGATTTGGTTATGGACTATGCCCATAAGCTGAGTGCTAAGGGAACAGGTTCTAAAATTATACCACCCTTCGGAAAGTGGAAGTTTTATCGACTCACCATTGGTGGGGATTTTGACACGTATGCATTGGCTCAATCAAGTGCCGATTCGGCCAAACCAGAATTTGGCGAAGGAGCTTGGGTTATAAAGTACTAAGCTGTTGAAGCAGCTGATATTTTTTAGAGAAAACTTATACATTTTTTAAACTATGATGATTGCCCAAATTGTTACAGGAGTTGCTGAGACTACTCAGCCCGATCAGGCTATTTCGTTTTGGAATCTTGTTATGGCAGGGGGACTGTTAATGATTCCGCTCGTTATCTGTTCTGTGATTGCCATCTACATTTTTGTTGAGCGACTGCTTACAGTTAACCGCGCCAACGTAAGCTCAGACTCATTTATGGGAAAGATAAAGGAGTTGGTCGTGCGGGGAGATATCAACGGGGCAAAAATTTTATGTGCTCAACACGACACACCAGTAGCACGAATGATTGAAAAAGGAGTTACCCGCATTGGTAGTCCGCTCAAGAATATCGAAGCTTCCATAGAGAACGTAGGAAAGATCGAGGTTTTCCGGCTTGAGAAAAATTTATCGGTATTGGCAACCATTGCCGGAGCAGCACCTATGATTGGTTTCTTAGGAACTGTAATTGGTATGGTGAGCGCTTTTATAGCGATTGCGCAAGAGGAAGGCTCCGTAAGTCCCAAACTTTTAGCAGACGGCATTTATACAGCTATGGTGACTACCGTGGCAGGTTTGATTGTGGGTATTATCGCTTATCTGGCTTACAACTATTTAGTTACCCGGGTTTCCAAAATAGTGCATAAAATGGAGTATTCCTCCATTGAGTTTATTGATCTCTTGCAAGAACCGAGATAAGTATGAATTTACAATCCAGAAATAAGGTTGACGCTGCATTCAGCATGGCCTCCATGACTGATTTGATTTTCCTGCTGCTTATATTTTTTATGCTTACCTCAAATTTTATTACTCCCTCAGGGCTTCCGGTTAATTTGCCCAGTAGTGTAGCGAGTACTATTGAAGTGCAGAAAGTTTCCGTTACCGTGACCAAGGATCTCCAATTTTTTGTTAATGATAAACGAGTAACCAAATCTACCTTAGAAGGTGAACTTAAAAGTAAATTGGCAGGTCCGAAAGGGGTGGTGGTGCTTCATATTGATGAGTCGGTGCCAACACGCGAAATGGTTTTTGTAGCGGGCATAGCTACCAAATTAGAAGCCCGGGTTTCCATAGCGACCAAACCAAAATAACATGAACGAACAGCAAGAGCGAAAGAATAAGAGAATAGCAATGATTACCTCCGTGGGAATTCATGGCCTTTTATTGTTGGCTTTTATGCTAATGATGGCTTGGCGGGCTCCCAATCCACCGCTTCCGGAATATGGGATTGAGCTAAACTTTGGTATGGATGAGCAAGGTGGAGGCGAGATTCAACCTGAAACTTCGCCTGGCGTTCAGAAGGAAGCAGATCAACCAAAGGAAGAGCAAACCGAAGCGGCTCAACCTGTAGAAGAACAAGTGAAGGAAGAAGTTGAATCAGAAAAGACTGAAGAGCCGGTAGTTTCTAAAATTGAAAGTCCGGTTAAAGTAAAAGAAGAAAAACCTAAAACGGAATCCGTTAAAGAGGCTAAGGAGAAGGTAGTAGAGACTAAACCAAAAGTTACTCCTACCGAGGAAGTAAAAAAGGAAGAGAAAAAAGAGACCAAGGTTTCTGAACAGAAGGGTTCCGATACCAAGAAAGGCGATCCAACAACCAGCCAGGGCGATGATGGTAAGCAAGGTGACAAAGGAAAGCCTGAAGGTAAATTGGATGCTAAGGCACTTTATGGACAACAAGGTGGTGGTGCGAATGGCGACAAAGGCTTTGGTTTATCCATGTCAGGTTGGGTGTGGGCCAATGATCCCAAAATTCCAAGCCTGCCTGACAATGAAGAGGGAAGAATTGAATTTGAAATAGAATGTGATTCGGATGGTGACATAGTAAAGATTACCACCATTCAGCGGGGTCTCAGTGCACAAGCAGAAAAATTACTGAGAGAAGAAATACAGAAAAGTTCGTTAATGAAAACCTCTGATGGCAAAGCACCAGAGCGATCTAAAGGTAGAGTAGTCTTTATACTTAAAACCCGCTAAGGGTTTACAGATTATTCAACAATTATCAAGTAGTAATTCTTTTTACCCTTCTGCGCAAGCAAGTATTTGTTTTGTAGTAAAGTAAACTCGGGTTTCTGATTCACATCAGCAAGTTTAATTTTGTTGATGCTAACCCCGCCAGCCTGAATCATTTTTCTGGCTTCTCCTTTTGATGGGAATATGGTTGCCTTAGTTGCTTCCGAAAGCAGATCGGTTACTGTTACGCAGGAATCAAGAACAGACTTACTAATAGAAACCTGAGGAACACCTTCAAAGACAGATAGCAAAGTTTCCTCATCAAGCTCTTCCAAATCCTTAGTAACCGAATTGCCAAATAGGATAGAGGAAGCTTTAACAGCGGCCTCGTAATCTTCTTTTGTGTGAACCCGAACCGTAATGTCTTTTGCAAGCTCTGTTTGCAACTTACGTTGATGGGGAGCCACCGAATGTTCTTTGATCAATGCTTCAATCTCAGATTGACCTAATTGGGTGAAAATTTTAATGAAGTTAGCAGCATCTTCGTCTGACGTATTCAGCCAGTATTGATAAAACTTGTAGGGAGAAGTCTTCTTAGGATCCAACCACACATTTCCACCTTCTGTTTTCCCAAATTTGGTTCCGTCAGCCTTTTTAATGAGTTGTGTAGTCAAGGCATAGGCTTGCCCGTCATCCTTCCTTCGTATAAGCTCTGTACCCGTTACAATATTGCCCCATTGATCGGAGCCTCCCATTTGAAGTATGCAATTCTTGTTCTTGTATAGCCAGTAAAAATCATAGCCTTGAACCAATTGGTAGGTAAATTCAGTAAATGAAAGCCCGGTCTCCAGCCGTTTCTGCACTGAATCTTTGGCCATCATGTAATTGACAGTAATATGTTTACCAACTTCTCGGATAAAATCCAGAAACGTAAACTCTTTAAACCAATCAAAATTATTTACCATTTCGGCCGCATTGCTCGCACCTGATGAGAAATCTAGAAATTTTTCTAATTGCTGTTTAACACATGATTCGTTGTGTCGAAGCGCGTCTTCGGAAAGTAAATTCCGCTCGGCTGATTTACCTGAAGGATCGCCCACCATACCTGTGGCACCGCCCACCAAGGCAAAGGGCTTGTGCCCACATTGCTGGAATTGAAGTAAGGTCATGATCTGAACCAGATGGCCAATATGTAGCGAGTCGGCCGTTGGATCAAAACCTATGTATCCTGCGGCCATGTTTTTCATTAGATGCTCTTCTGTACCAGGCATAATATCATGGAGCATGCCGCGCCAACGCAATTCTTCAACAAAGTTTTTCATTACCAATATTAAGGCTCCAAATATAAAGCACGATACGCTAATCAGACAGAGCAAATTTCATTAAACTTCAAGTTTTAATATTTGACATAAATAACTATTAATCAATAAGATAAAGTAATTCATATCAATTGAATTATATTTTAATGGAATAGAGTGCATTGAAAAGTACCTGTACGTAGACGAAATTGGTTTCCTTATACTAACCATTCTATTTGGGTAAACTTCCTTAAAACATGTATCATTGAAGTTCAAGAAATCAATATTTATGCAACAACCTGACGCGCTTAACCTCGTAGCCGAATTTCATAAAACCTTTAAACACCCAATACAGCCAGAGCCTGTAATACCCGAAGAAAACCGATGCAAGCTTCGCGTAGCGCTATTGGCTGAAGAATTGAAAGAAATGGAGGTTGCTATTTTGGAAAATGACCTGGTTGGTGTAGCCGATGCGCTCTGCGATCTTCAATACGTACTTTCTGGTGCGATTCTGGAATTTGGACTGGGTGGTAAATTCAAAGCATTATTTGAAGAAGTGCAGCGTTCTAATATGAGTAAAGCGTGTAACTCGGAAGAGGAGGCAATGCAAACAATTGACTATTACAAGCAAAAGGATGGGACGGAATGCCATTTCAAAAAGGAAGGAAATAAATGGCTGGTATATCGAACTTCCGATAATAAAACAATCAAATCGATTAATTACTCACCCGCCAATCTGGATGGGATTTTGAGCAAGGCCTAAACATAAAACTCCAATTGAAACACAGCATCCTGGCCACGCAATGGCACCGGATGCAAAGCTAATATTGGGATTTCGTTATAGGCTTTTATAAACTCTGTTCTACTTATTCTAAGTTTACTCACCCCGGGTCGAATCTTGTGATATTGCATGCGCCCTGACTTATTCGAAGTAGCAGAATACATGTACTCATACTGGATGGGAATAGGAGAGGGGATGTATTTCATACAAATTCCTTACGCATAGGCGTTTCTGAAATCCTTATGGAGCATACTGTTTTGCACCATGTTGTATTGGGCCAATAAAGTGTATGCCCATGCTGGCACATAATTGAAGCGGTGCTCATATTCTTCAATCTTCGAGCATAACTCGCTGACATAGAATCGGATCTGGTCAAGGTTTCGACAATCACTTGGCTTTTCAAAATTCCTGTTTGTGAAATTCTTTAGATCCATTTCGAGTGTTTTCTTTTCAAATTCGCTCATATTATTGTGTATTATTACACAATGATAATACATTATTACAATATAAAGCAAATAATATAGTGCAATTTTACACAAAATATTTTAATTCTTGATTTTTAGCCTAATTGAGGCATATTTAGTGTGATTGATATATTTATCTGCCTATTAATTCGTTCAAGAATCATTGCAAGTGGGGTAACCGATATCGATTTTAGTCTTGCTTATTGTAAGGGCAGATACCCACTTGGTTTATCCTTAAAGTATTACCTTTGAACGCTAAATTTATTTGTTATTATGAGTCTGGAAGAATCAAAAGCATTTGTTGAAGCATGGCACTCGTTCATGCTTGTTGGTGCTATATCATTAGTCGCTATAGGGATCATCGTTTATTTGATCTATCAATTTAAAGTGGCCCTTGTTAAAACCTTAAAGGATAAGTATGACTTTATAAATGCCAATGAGATTAAATGGTTTAAATTGGTATTTATTTGTTTTGGAATAGCAGCAGCTCTGGCCATTAACTTATACGGCATGGATGAAATTGCTGGCTTGAGTGTATCCTTTTTTGTACGTTTATTTTTCTCATTGGCAGGGGCAACTCTGGTAATATATATCGCTCAGTTGGTGCTGGATTATTATTATCCAACCCGCTTAAATGTTAAGCTGCGCAGATTACGCTATACGCCCAGAACTTCCGGCACGGGTAACAAAATGAAGTTACTTAGCGAAGACGAAGAGGACGTTCATCTTAACGAAGGTATGCAGGCCGAGGAAAACGTATTTTCCATTGATTACGATGTTTGGGTAGATGAAAAGACTTCTGAAGTTAAAATCGAGAAGTACCTAGGGCATCTTATCTCACTTCAATGCCACAATTGCGGGTTTTATACCATGCGTGTGAATCGCGAAGAGATTATTGAAACCAATGAAGATGGAACACCCAAGGAACTCTTAAAACATTATCAGTGTGCCTATTGCAAAAATGTACGGGCTACCCAATTTAGCGTGAGTAAAAGAGAATCAGAGGATTATAAACACATAAAGCCTAAGTTCAAGAAGAGTTCCAAAAAAGTTGAATTGATTAAGATCGATGTACACTCCAGTACGGGTGGAAAGAAAACATTCGAATTTCAATCGGTAGAAGAGGCACAGAAATTCCTTAATGAATTTGATTTTGATAAAGTAGCCTGATTAGGCATCCTGTTTGCATAGTATCCCGTTGAATCAAAAAATTCCTATTCATGATAAAAAATAGTGTTGTTGGCTTATTGTTGGTATTTGCTGGAATTACGGCATCGGGAAGTACACAGGATAGTCTGAAGTTACAACCCAAAGCCGTTTTTGGTAAAGAGGCTCGGGTTATCTCCTACATCCTTGATAATAACCACTATCGCAAACTCAGATTGAATGATTCGTTGTCGGCTGCTATTCTGGATCGGTATGTTGATGAGTTAGACAATAGCAAATCCTATTTTTTAGCTAGTGATGTAAAATCTTTTGCCCGGTTCAAATATTCAATTGACGATCTTACCCGTAATGAGAATGTGAATCCTGCTTTTGAAATCTACGAGGTATTTGCCAAGCGGTACTCGGAACGAATGGATTATGTAATGAATAATCTGATTCAAAAGGATTTCGATTTTACTGTTGATGAGTACTATCAAACGGATAGAGGTAAAGAGAGTTGGGCAGCTACGAAAGACGAATTAAACGAAGTTTGGAGAA
>JAGPBO010000174.1 GCA_018063305.1 Cyclobacteriaceae bacterium | reverse complement strand
TTGGCTGAGTTGTTTATATTTTGACATTGCAACACAAGTTTAATTAACTCGGTCAATTGAAAGGGGGAGAAATCCTCCTTTCTTTCAACCTATTGTGTTGCACTTATTACTTGAACTTAGAATTAATAAAGTCGACCAACTTGAAAATTATCCTCAATCTGGTCGAATCGTTCCTGAATTGGCCAAGCAGATATACGAGAATTAATTGAAGGTAACTATAGAATTATCTTTCGAATAAAGGTTGATCACATTGGAGTAGTTCGAGTCCATCATTCGTCTAGACTTTTAAAGGGACGTATAACATTCACAAGCTATCAACAACGGTTATAATTCATTGCCGTGTTAATGTAAAGTAAAAGCGCTATGCTCAAATTAAGGCTGGCAACAAAATCCGGTGGCTAACGTTAGAAGAATTGAAAAATTAAGAACGACTGTTTATACGTCACCAATTACTTCACAACTCGTAACACCCAAAACTCATCATACGCAATCTGATTGGCATCCACCATCTCCCGAACTACATCAATAAACAATTCTTTCTCTGCGGGATCTACGGAAGTTTCTAGTTCTTCCACTGTCATGGGTTTTTTATTCAGGAGGTAAATCACTTGTTGTTCATAATCCTTCAGCACGGTCAGGTTTTCCTTTCTCCTTTTCTCTATACACACATCACACAGGCCGCAGGTTTGATAGGTCTCCTCGTCAAAATATTCCTGAATGAGTTGCATGCGGCACCGATGGGTTTGCTCGGCATAGTTTTTCATGGCCTCCATCTTAGTGAGATGAAGATCCCTTCTGCGTTTAAATTCCTGTTTGTCGATGGGCAACCGATCGGCATCCTGTCGGGCTAACACCAAAGTAATTTTAGGGCTTTCATTTACCGGCTCATAAACCACAACTTGTAACTTGTGCAATTGATCCAGCTCCAACTTAACAGTACCGATTGGCTGTTTCACCATCAAAGCAATCTGCGATTCTGAAATCGGAGTAAAATCAGAGAATAGCTCCCCACCATATAAGCGCAACAATGCCTTAATCAACAAATCAAATCGCGCGTGGGCTACCTGAAACTCGTACAGTTTCTTTTTATCAAATGCGAAATGAATCAACGAGGGTCTGTAAAAACTTTCATTGAATTCTAAAAGTCCAAACTCTTCCAATTTTTTAAGAGCCGGATAAACTTCAATGGATTTAAAGTTGAATCGTTTGCAGAAATCATCTAATACAAAATTGAAAGTCTCGCCCTGGCTGCTCCCTTCTGCAATTTGAAAATAGTTGGCAATAGCCTGATAGATCTTTTTTAAATACTCCAGTTCGGGTTGTGCTTGCAGTACTTTCTTCTCAAGCGCCAGCACATCCACTTCATGAAATATTATTGCTGCATACGATCTTCTTCCATCACGACCCGCACGGCCCGCCTCCTGATAATATGATTCCAGATTTTCAGGGATGTCTAAATGTAAAACCACCCGCACATCGGGTTTATCTATTCCCATTCCAAAAGCATTAGTGGCCACCATCACCCGGCATTGGTTTGTAACCCATTCCTCCTGTCGGGCTATACGCTCCTGATGGGTTAACCCTGCGTGGTAAAATGTTGCCGAGATTCCCTGCTTACCAAGAAAGGTTGCAAGGGTAGCAGTCGATTTTCGTGAACGAACATAAACAATTGCCGAGCCCGGTACCTTGCGTAATACTTCTAATAGTTTTTTTTCTTTAGTCTCCGTTTTACGAACAACGAAAGAAAGGTTCTCGCGAGCAAAGCTCTTTTGAAATACTTCAGGCTTTGTAAGTTCCAGTTTGCTTATGATATCCTCCTTGACTAGACGGGTAGCCGTTGCTGTAAGCGCAATAAAAGGAACATCGGGTTTAACTTCCCTTAGCGCTGCGATCTTTAGATACGGTGGCCGAAAATCATACCCCCATTGCGAAATACAGTGCGCTTCATCAATAGCTACTATACTAACTTTCATTCGCTTTACTCTTTCTTTAAAGAGATCCGTTTGTAAACGTTCGGGCGAGAGGTAAAGAAATTTTAGATTACCGTAGACACAATTATCCAGTGTAATGTCAATTTCGCGTGGGTGCATACCGGCATGAACCGAAACGGCCGCAATACCTCGCGCCTTTAATTGCTTTACCTGATCTTGCATGAGTGCGATAAGCGGAGTAATGACAAGACAGATTCCATCGAGCATTAAGGCAGGGACTTGAAAAC
Source organism: Cyclobacteriaceae bacterium (assembly GCA_018063305.1). Classification (GTDB taxonomy): domain Bacteria; phylum Bacteroidota; class Bacteroidia; order Cytophagales; family Cyclobacteriaceae; genus ELB16-189. The sequence goes on along the minus strand of JAGPBO010000174.1, from coordinate 5,660 downwards.
AAATTGACTTTCCGCCTCCGGTAGGCATGATTGCTACCACGTCTTTCTTATCCAATACAGCCTGAATGATTTCTTGCTGCGAGGAACGGAATTGCGAATAACCCCAATATTGCTTGAGTATTTCGAGCGCTGTCACAATCAAAAATAGGAATTATGTACGGATGTATAGTTATTGCCAACGTTGGCAACTTATCACCACGATAGTTTTTCTTTGTTTAAAAAAGCGGCTATCCCCTTTTTGCAGTCGTCTGTTGCCCGGGCTTTGGCATTGAGCGTAGCCGCCATGTCTAAGCCCTCCGTTAATGTCTTACCCTGAACATCAGCAATCAGTTGCTTAGTAAGTTGCATCGATTGGGCCGAGTTTGATAGGATGAGGTTTTGCGCAAAATCAAAAACGGACGAATCCAATTCAGTAGCAGATACAACCTTTGTTATCAAACCTCGCTCTAAGGCTTCATCAGCTTTGATGATTTCACCTGTAAGTAAAAGTTGCCGGGCTCTTTGTTCTCCAATTTTGCGAACAAGAAAAACGGCTACCAGTGCGGGGATAAAACCAATCCGAACTTCGGTATAACCGAACTTTGCCTCAGGCACGGCAAAAGCAAAATCACAAACGGTAGCCAAACCACAGCCTCCCGCCAAAGCATGGCCCTGCACTTGTGCGATAACCACTTTCTTTAAGGTATAAATTTTAAGAAATAAATTTTTCAGTTGATGAGAGTCAGCCAGATTCTCTTCATACGAAAAGTTTTGTAGTTGTTGCAGATAACCAAGATCGGCTCCAGCACAAAATGAGTCGCCATGCGCTTTTAGCACGATCACTTTTACGTGCTCATCCTGCTCCGCTCTTTCGAAATTTATTTTTAACTCGCTTACCAGCTCATGACTGAGTGCATTCCTCTTCTCAGGCCTGTTTAAGGTTATATACCCGACCCGCTCCTTCACTGAATATTCAACTAAACTCATTTTTATTTATTTAATATAAACGCACCCTTGTCTAATACAGCATGTACCAGAGCAGAATCAGCCGATTTTTTCCATTGATTAATGTAACTACGCGAGTTACTACCATCTAATATAAGTTTTTTCACTCCAAGTCGATCAATTTCTGTACTCACTGGAATTGAATTTTTTGCCACAACAAGGTAATCGATTTTAGCATCCTGTGGTAATTGTTCGTTGCCGTTCGACACAAATAGAATTTTATTGTTTTGCCAAAAGTAAATTTCCATGTCTTGCTCAATCTCCTTCCCAAACGGAATAGATGTATTAACTGACCTTACTCCACGCTTTAAGCGGTTGGGCCGGATGTGAAATCGAATTCTCTCCTTATCCTGCGAAAGGAGTGAGTCAGATTTGAAATAACTTACTCCCTCATCAATCCATTCCATAGCTGAGTGGCCCGAAACACTGTAGATCACAAACTGCTTTTGATTGATGTCTTGCTGAAAGTGATTGAACTGGGTGAAGATCAAAATAATTACAAGTGCCAATCCACCATACAGCCCGCGGATGGATCGATATTGAATCATCCCTACCAGAAATAATAATAGGGCCATGATTAACCAGCATTGAAATGTGGTAAGATAAATTTCACTGATCAAACTAAAAGGCAACGCTTCTGTTTTGAATACAAGCCAGTTTAAAAGTTGAATCAAACTTTGCAAACCCACGCCTAATAAAGTAGCTAAGCTGGAAATTGAACTAACCAATAACAATAGAACACCCCCAACGAGAACTAAGGTTGCTAAGGGAATTACGAACAAGTTGGACATTAAAAAGTAAACCGGAAACTGATGAAAATACAACATGCCCAAGGCGAACGTGGCTATTTGTGCAGCTATGGATACACAGGTGATCTGCCAGATCCAATCTCCAACTCGATTTTCAATTTCTATTAAATTATAAATTGGTCGTTGCAGATAAACAATACCCAGCACTGCGAGGTACGACAACTGAAACCCTACCGACATAATCAAGTATGGATTATAGAGTAACAGAACAAAGGCTGAAGCCGCCAACGTATTATAGATATTGGTTCGCCAACCCAGGGGCCGTGCCAGGGCAATAAAAGAGAACATGGTTACGGCTCGTAATACCGAAGGCGATAAACCCGTTACAAATGCGAAAGTCCAGAGAAATACTATGCTGATAACAGCAATAACCCAACGACTCCACGCAAATCTTTTGAGAGGCCTGAATAGCAGCAAAATTATTGCATAGATTATACCCACATGCAAACCCGAAACGGCCAACACGTGCATGGCACCACTGGCTGCGTATGCACTTTGAAGATCGGTGTCGATACCTTCGGTTACCCCTAACACCAGAGCCATAGCGATTGCCTGTTGTTGCTCACCGGGTATATAGGTTCTTAAAACATCCGAAGCCCACGCCCGCACCCGATGTGAGTAAAAAAGAAAACCATTACGCTTGGCGTGATCGATAAATTGAATATGGTCGGCCGTGATAAATTGTTGATGATAGATATTTCGAAAACTGAGAAAGCGTTTGAAATTAAATTCTTCGGGGTTAGCCGGAGGAGTTAATTCATTGGGTGATCCATTTACTAATAATCGATCTCCATATAACCAGGGTATCTTATCAATTGATTTTTTAGAAACATAAACCATTACCTGTCCGCTCGCTGGTTTCCATTGATTTGTTTTTATCTGAACTACCTCCACCTGTATTTTCCACGATCGGGCTTTTGACTCGGGGGCTGTACGAACAATTGCCTCGTAAGCTACTATGCGATCCTTTTCATTAAGAAGATGATCTTGACTTCTCCCTTGGGTATTTAGCTGAAGATGTAAGTATCCAAACAAAAAAACGAAAACTAAACCAAGTGTTCCACTAACAGGTTTTAAAATACGTTTTGACCGAAGCAGGAAAAATGATATAAAAAACAGAACACACAGTATCGCTTCCAACAATACCAGCGTTTGGTTATCGATACCCTCAGGGTAATAAATGCCTAATAAAATCCCAGCTGCGAGAAACAGCACGATACGCACCATAGCAAACGGCACCCAACTTAGCATGAGTGAATTTACCCAGATATACATTGGAAAGCAATCAGATCATTCAACCTAAAATCCCTCACCCCTTCCCCTCTCCCCAAGGAGAGGGGTGTACGAGGAACGAGGACGGGGCGAGGGATCTTGACAAGGTGCGGGCTTAAACACTAGACTATAATTCGCCATTCACTCCCTCTAAAAGTAAATATTCTTTCTATACATCAAGTCCTTCCACCATAATCATTTTGGTGTGGGCTGTTCGCTGGCGCAGCGCTTTTCCAGGCGCATATTCTTCCGAGGCCCACCAGCTTTTGGCTTGCTCTGGGGTTGGGAACTCCAAGACAACAATGCGCTGTGGATTCCACTCACCTTCCAGCGATTCGGTTTTACCACCGCGTACAATAAATTTTCCCTGATAATTCTTTAGTGAACCGGGAGTAAGCTTTTTGTAATCTTCATACTCGGTAGGATTATGAACCGTTACTTCAACAATAATGTAGGCTGGCATAAAATATAGTTAGGTTTGACCCGAGGGATTTACTTTTCCGTAAGCCTCAATTATATCGCGCACTAATTTGTGGCGTACCACATCGCGTTCATTAAGTTCAACAATTCCAATTCCTTTTACTTCATTTAAAATCCGAACAGCTTCTTTAAGTCCGGAACGCTGATTGGAAGGCAAGTCGATCTGCGAAGTATCGCCCGTAACAACCATTTTTGAATCGGGGCCCATGCGAGTAAGAAACATCTTCATTTGCATAGGCGTTGTATTCTGCGCTTCATCTAAAAGAATAAATGCGTTATGAAGCGTCCGGCCACGCATATAAGCCAGAGGCGCGATTTCAATTATCTCGCGCTCCATATAATACTTCAACTTTTCATGAGGTACCATATCGTTGAGCGCATCATAAATAGGCCGCAGATACGGATCGATCTTATCTTTTAAATCACCGGGAAGAAAGCCAAGATTCTCGCCTGCCTCCACAGCCGGACGCGTAATAATAATTTTCTTAACCTGCTTATTCTTTAACGCCTTTATCGCCATGGCCACCGACACAAATGTTTTACCGGTTCCTGCCGGGCCCAATGCGAATACCAAATCAAAATCTTTAATCGCTTTTACCAGTTTCTGTTGGTTGACTGTTTTGGCTTTTATAGCCGAACCCCGGGTTCCATAAAGTATAATGCCATCCGGTGAATCTTCAGGGACGAATTCCTGGCGTTCCTGCGTGATATATCCCCGCACATTTTCCTCATTCACCCGACCAAACTGCTGGAAATGATCCATAAGCGAATTAAGAATATCGGTGATCTGAATAATATCCGGACCTTCGCCTTTAATCAGAATTTCGTTGCCACGGGAAATGATTTTACTTTTTGGGAAAGCCGCAGCCAGTTCAGTGATATTTTTATTTTCCACACCCAGAAAATCGGTGAGTGGAATATTCTCGAGAGTAATCGTTTTTTCTATCAATGAAGTAATGTGGTTGAAATAAATTATTTTTGAACATAAAAGTAATCAAATCCGGCCCAAGCCAAAAACATGAGGCCGGTATAAAGTTCACGAATGGCCATCATAACCCTTCTTACAGACAGCGGAGAAAGCGACCACTATGTGGGGGCCATGAAAGCCAAGATCTTAAGTATCAATCCTGAGCTTAATCTGGTAGACATCAGCCATTCCATTGCCGCTTGCGATATTGCGCATGGCGCGTATGTCCTTAAATCTGTATTTCGTGACTTTCCAAAAGGCACCATTCACCTGGTGGGTGTAGATTCATCCGGCAACCGAGATGATATCTTTCTTGCACTACAACTGGAAGATCATTTCTTTGTGGGTGTCGATAATGGTTTGTTCGGGCTGATCAGCGATCAGAACCATCAGCAGGCAGTGCAACTTAATACAGTAAATACGTTAGAAACCACCTTTCCTGAAAAGGATATATTAGCTGCCGCTGCAGCACGACTCGCTAGCGGTGTGGCCATAACCACGTTAGGTAATTCCATAGCTTCCTATCGTAAAATGATGAATCGCCAGGTAAAAGCAACTAAACGAATTATTGCCGGGCATGTGCTACGCGTTGATAATTACGGAAACCTAATCACCAACATCGCAAAAAAAGATTTTGACATTCTTACCAAAGATCGGGCTTATACCATTCAGTTTGGTGGCGAAAAGTTCAGGCGCATACACACGAATTATTTTCAAACCGAACAAGGCGATTGCTTTTTGATTTTTAATAGTCTGGACTTATTGGAAATAGGGATCTATAAAGGTAATGCCAGTGAATTGTTAGGCTTACAATATGATAGCCCCGTAAATGTTACTTTTGAGGAAGGCTAGAGTAAGTCGTGAGTAATGAGTCAAGAGTCCTGAGTAATTAGTAATAATTTGAAAAGTTGAACCCAAGACTTAATACTAAAGACTCAATACTAAAAACTACGCTATGATAATACGGATAGTAAGAATGCATTTTACCGAAGCGGGTGTCGAGGAGTTTCTTGAAATTTTCAATCAAAATAAAGTAGCTATTCGGAATTTTCCGGGGTGCGAACATCTGCAATTGTTAAAAGATACTGAAGACGATTGCTGTTATACAACACTTAGCCATTGGAATGAGCCCCAAAGTCTGGAAAACT
>JAGPBO010000020.1 GCA_018063305.1 Cyclobacteriaceae bacterium | reverse complement strand
GGCACTTTATATCCAGGGCCATACCCAGCATCGGTAAGTACTTTGCGTGCAGCGATATCTACATTTTCGCAAGGGTCTCCTAGTTTAGCTGCAGCGAAGCCAGCGTCTTGCGACTTTCTCTGAAGATTCCATACTTCTTTTTGGCGATCTGTTGGTTCAGCGCCAAATACTATTGTACGGCTGATGTCTGAACTATATCCTTCCACTTTACAAACGCCATCCATCAATACAATATCTCCTTTTTTCAAATATTGTTGTTGAATGCTTCCGTGTGGATAAGCTGAAGGTTCACCAAAGTTGGCACCAATTCCACCGCTCACACCAAGGCGTTTGTGTGCTTCTGCTGTGATTGCACTGAATTGCTGTGGCGTCATTCCTTCTTCAAGCATAGCCACACTGGTCTTGTATGCCTCGATGGCAATGTTATTGGCTATTTGCAGTAACGCAATTTCAGCGGCACTTTTATACTTGCGACAGGCGGCAGTAACCGGATCGCCACTGATATAATTTAGGTTTGATGCTTCTTTACGAATACCATCAAACAAGAAAAAACGCACTTGCTCTTCCATGGCAATGTTACCACTAGTTATTCCGAAGTCTTTAAATGCAAGAGCTACTTGTTTGTAAGGACTTTCATGTTCTTCCCACACGCGAATATCTTTACCAATAGTCATCAATTCTTCCACGCGTGCCGCTTCAAAGGCTGGGCTAATATATTTTACTTCCCCTTTGGCAGGAATTATGGCGGCCATCATTCTTTCACTGTTTCCCCACCGGATACCCGTAAAATAGTGCATGCTGGTACCACCATCGAGATACAAAGCTTTAATATTATTATCCGTCATCAGCTTCTGGGCCTTTTCGATTCGCGACTCCCTTTCCTGCAAGGTGATGGGTTTTACATCACCCGTCATGGGCTTCAATTTGTCCAGTGGTGTTTCTGATTTTGCAGTTGTTTCAGCGGATGAATTGCATGCGGCAAGAAAGGCAGCTCCTGCAGTGCTTCCAGCGGAAAGTTTTATAAAATCTCGTCTTTTAAGGGTCATAGTTTTTTAAGTTTAACGATTAGCTAAACTAAGGTGGTACAATTAGATTAATTAATAAACATAATTATACACCAACGGCTCTATGAGGGCACGGTTTGAGCGGTATTCTATTCCGATAGTCATTTTTCCATTTAAACCAGAATTATTTCTGTCGGTACAGAGAACTCGACTCTGAGTAGCCAAAAGTAAATTCACTTTTTGTCTTCTTTATTTTTGAATAAAAGTTGACCTCAATTCTGGTAATAGTAGTGCGTGACTTAATCCCTATAAAATATTTTTTTAATTCAAACTTGACTTTTAACCTCAACACCCTAAAAAACCGCTTGGCACTGTTAATTTACTTAAATGTGCATTTCTAGTTGTTTGATCAATAATTTAGACTGAACATGCACAAATTCTAATATTAAGACATTGCTTAGGAGGGTTACATTATTTCTTGTTTTGTCAATCTACATGATAGCTTCTTTGGGATTATTGAATTCCAATTTGGCCCTTCTTCATCAGGCAGTATATCAATCTTATGTAAAGCTGGCTGACACCGATGAACTTACAGTGCTCCAATTCTCTGAAGAGGAATTTGCTAACCTAAACTGGACAGAAAAGGGACGCGAGTTTATGTGGCAGGAGAAAATGTTTGATGTATCCTCCATTGAGAAGATTGGAAAGGATTACGCGGTGACTTGTAAGCATGATGAAGTTGAAAGTTTTGTTGTCAATTCATTAACTGATCTTAAAAAGGGAACTTCCAAGGATCTACCGATAAAGAAACGAAGCCGGAAAGATTTCTCTACAAAGCACTTTGCACAAAAAATCTTAAGAACCGCACCTATGGAAGCTCTTTGTAAAATGAGGCGCTTTGAGACATTACAAAAACTTGAGAAAGTTTTTAATGATGTAAAATCACCTCCACCGAAATCACTTCTTTTCTCCTAATGCCCAACCATTTTATGGTGGATGATACAATGTGGTGTAGAACTACGTTCAATTAATTTTTATCCTTCATTTACTGTAACCAAAGTTGAAGGACATCACATTAGCTATCATTAAAATTTTTTAAAGACTTTCAATAAACTCATTTTATACGTGTGTAATTATTTATGCGTGTGCACTTGGGTTGTTTACTTATAAAATACTTATGAAAAAAATATACATATCCTTTCTAGGATTATTAATTAGCCTTTCAACGCTGGCCCAATCGGGTCAACTTAGTGGAAAGGTATTTGATGGCGTGGATAAGCGCCCCCTGGTAAATGCGCACGTTCAATTTATTGGTGGCGCTGTTACCACTACCGATAGTAATGGCGAGTTTGCATTACCTTGTACTGGTGCAGGGAGCATTAGTGTTTCCTTTGTCGGCTATCGTACCGTTCGAAACAAAGTGGAGAATTGCAATGAGGAATTAGTTATTTCCATGTCAATGGCCAATCAAGTGCTGGATGAGGTGGAGATCACCGCCATTTCCAATGTTAACCGTTCTATTCTTTACCAACCCGCCTCTATTTCAAAGATGAGTGAAGCGGAGATAAAGAGAGGTAATGGGTTGTATTTGGACGATGCTATCAACGCCAATGTTCCTGGGGTTTATATGTCAAGGCGTGCTGTTTCTTCTGGGCAGCAATTTAATATCAGGGGGTATGGTAATGGTGTTGGGTTTAGAGGAGCCAGCAACAATTTTGATGGACAAGGATACAAGGTGTATTTGAATGGTATTCCGATTACCGATGCAGAAGGAACGACCATCATGGATGATATCGATTTTGGATCGGTAGGCAATGTGGAAGTGATAAAAGGTCCTGCAGGATCACTGTATGGTTTGGCTATAGCCGGTGCGGTAAATCTTCAAACAAAAAAGGCAGATCGTGGAAATACTTCTATTAGTCAACAGGCGATGGTGGGTAGTTACGGACTTCAACGATACACTACGCAGCTTCAAATTGGCACGGAACGTTCTTCCCTCATGATTAATTATGGTAACCAAAAGTCAGATGGGTATATGCCTCACGAAGCATCCAAAAAGAATTTTGTTAACGTCATTGGTGAGTTTAATCCCAATTCAAAGCAAACGATAAACGCCTATTTTGGGTATAGCGATAGTTACGATCAACGTGCTGGCGAATTAACCATTGCGCAGTATGAGGCGGGTGATTACTCTGGAAATCCCAACTATATTAAAAACAATGCGCACTCAGAGATAGTAGGTTTCAGAACAGGGGTTAGCCATACATACAATTTTACGGATCGCATCAGCAATACAACAACATTTTTTGGATCAGGATCAACGAATAACGCTAGCTCGGCAGGCGGGTGGACAGACAAGAGCCCGGTAAACTATGGCTTGCGTTCTACCATGGATATGGAATTCTCTTTGGGAAAGGAGATCAGCCTTAGTGGTATTGCTGGTATCGAAACACAACGTCAATATTCTCAGATTATTGGTTATGGAATGGTTGCTGATAGCACTAACTTAAGTGGGTACAACATCATTGGCGCCATGAAAAGCAATCAGGCAACAATCAATGGAACTACTTCCTTATTTACCGAGTGGTCCTTATCCTTGCCAAGTGATATTTCAATAACTGGAGGGATAGGCGTTAGCAACATGAATATTGAGTTGGATAACCGCCTGTATGCAGCATCCAATAACAAACCGAGTGGGGGAAAGCCTACGAATTATGATATACGTTACGACAACATGGTGTCTCCTCATTTTGCTATCAACAAAGTATTTAATAGTTCTTTCTCTGCGTATGCTTCGTATAGCAAAGGATACAAAGCGCCCGTAGGTTCAAACATTGTAATTTCTACAACGGGCGAATTGAATACTGGATTGAAACCAGAAATTGGTAATCAGTTTGAGATAGGTACGAAAGGTTCGCTGATGGATAGTAAGTTGAATTATCAGGTTGCCTTGTTCGATGCCGTGTTCTCAGATAAAATGACTTCGGTGGCAGTGCTTTTGAATAACACGACAACGGCTTATACCTACATTGCCAATGGCGGTAAGCAAGATAATAAAGGGCTGGAAGTATCTGTAAATTACAATGCGTATCAATCAGCAACCGGTTTCTTTAGTTCGGTTCGTCCGTTTGTAAACTTCACGTATTCTGATTTTAATTATAAAGATTTTAGTTATGATAGAATTGTTGCCGGACAGCCTGTTACGGAAGACTACAGTGGTAATGCCGTAGCGGGGGTATCACCCGTGGTGGCCAATGCGGGTGTTGACTTTTTTACCAACGCAGGTTTTTATGGAAATGTAAATTACTCGTATAAAGATGCTATGCCTCTTACTTCGGATGGTAAATTTGAAACCAGTAGTTACAGTTTGGTCAATGCAAAAATTGGTTATCATCATTTGCTGTCCAAGCATTTCGATCTGGACACTTATTTTGGAGCAAACAACATTACCGGGGAGCAATATTACTACATGGCTTTCATTAACCAGTTGCCTGATGCATACATCCCGGCACCCAACAAAATCAATTACTTTGGTGGGATAAATCTAAAATACATATTTTAATACCCAATCAGGGGATGGTGTTTTCATCGTCCCCTGATTTTAAAAAAATAGATCCATGAGAATATCTAATCTTGTTTATGTTTTTCTTATCCTATTGATCGGTTGCGGGCGGTTCTCCAGCAAGGATCAAAAGAAAGAAAATGAAGTACGAATTGTGTGTTTGTCCAAACAATACAATGAAATTATTTATGAATTAAACGCGCAGAAAAATCTTGTTGCCGTTGATCTTTCCAGCACCTATCCACCCGAGATAAAGGAGTTACCCACCGTGGGCTACCATCGGGCGTTAAGCACGGAAGGGATCTTGTCCATGAAGCCTACCCTGATCATTCACGATAATAATGTAGGACCAGAGCAAGTGATGAAACAAATGGAAGCGTTGAAAATTCCTATGATGGTTTTTAATACAAAGGGAAATGACATTGCATCCGCAAAAGCGCTGGTAACCGAAATGGGAAAATATTTTGGAAAAGAGAAAGCAGCAGACTCGTTAAACGCAAAGCTGGACGGAGATATCAAGTTAGCGGAAGAGGCACTTGCAAAATATACGGAGAAACCCAAAGTGGTGGTTATTCACTATGGCAGAGCAAACAACGTTTATCTAACCATGACTGAAAACAGCACTACGGCCGACTTGATTCGTATGGCTGGTGGTACCATTCCCATAACAGGCGAACGAGGTATGATGCAGCTTTCTTCGGAAGTGGTTGCTAAATCTGATCCAGATGTGATTCTCTTAACTGATTATGGATACGACAGACTGGGGTCACCCGAAGAAATTAAATCATTGCCCGGAGTAGCAGGTACTCGTGCGGCAACGAATAATAGAATTTATCGCGTGGAAGAACATGACATGGTTTATCTCGGCCCTAGAACAGGCGAGGTGATACTCATGCTTCAGGAATTAATACATAGGAATGGAAAGACTCAATAAAAAAAATAAAGCGTTATTCCCGGTTCTCATTATTCTTCTGATAGTTACTTTTTTCCTGTCTTTAAAATTTGGGGCCATTACCATTTCATGGGCAGAGATCCAATCTTCTATCTCTAAGTGGATAAGTGGTGGTGAACTCACTTTGACTGAAAGAATATTTTTACAAATCAGATTGCCGCGCGCTTTTGCCGGAGTGTTGGTGGGTGCGAGCCTGGCTGTGGGGGGTGTGCTGATGCAAGCCTTATTTCGTAATCCTATTGTAGAGCCTGGTCTTATTGGCACATCCAGTGGCGCGGCCTTTGGGGCCTCACTTTACTTTGTGTTGGGTTCTGTTATTAAATTTCATGCAGGTGAGTGGACGTTGCCGTTAGCAGCTTGTATTGGCGGGGCGCTTTCCACCGTGTGTGTTTTTTTATTATCGCAAAACAGAGCGACAGGAAAGAGTTCTGTAGTGGCTTTACTCCTGATGGGTCTTGCCATCAATGCGCTATTTCTTAGTGGTGTTGGACTTCTTTCTTACTTAGCACGCGATCCGCAAGCGCGATCCATTACCTTTTGGAATTTGGGAACATTGTCAGGGGCCAATTGGATTTCGATCATAATTATTGGTGTGGTTACGGTAGTATGTATCATCATTTCCATGCGCTATGCCAAACAACTCAATGCGCTGATGATGGGAGAGGATGAGGCAATTTTTCTTGGGGTTAACTTAAAACAGTTGCAGGTAATCGTTATTACACTCAATGTGCTACTGGTTGCCGTGTCTACTGCATTTATGGGTGTGATTAGCTTTGTGGGCCTTGTGGTACCACATCTATTGCGGTTAATGGGTGGCTCGGACAATCGGTTTCTCATCATCGGAAGTGCGATAGTAGGCGGTATTCTGTTAAGCATGGCCGATCTGGTGTCGCGATTGCTGTTGGCTCCAGCCGAACTTCCTATTGGAATTGTTACCGCTCTCGTGGGGGTTCCAGTGTTTATCACCTTGCTGCGCAAAAAACAATATTACTTTTAAGTTATGCTCGAGGCTGAAAATATCACTGTTCGTATTGGAGATAAGGTCCTTCTTGATAGCGTGTCTGCTCAATTCTTGCCCGGTAAACTCAACCTGATTATTGGGCCAAATGGTGCCGGCAAATCTACTTTGATGAAAGTGCTTAGCAGGCAGATGACAAATTATGAGGGCAGCATAATGTATCAATCTGTGAATAGTAAGACTTTAAAGGATAAAATGCTGGCCAGAATGCGGGCGGTACTTTCACAGAATATTGATTTGGCATTTCCGCTAAAAGTATGGGAAATAGTAATGATGGGGCGCTATCCTCATTTTGCCGGAGCACCCAAACGAATAGATGAAGAGGCCTGTATAGCAGCCTTGAAATTTTTTGAAGTAGAAGAAATGGCCGAGCGAAACTACTTGACGTTGAGTGGAGGCGAACGTCAGCGTGTTCATTTTGCACGGGTGCTTACACAACTTTGGTATCCGGTGCCCGGTCAGGGACGATATCTACTACTTGATGAACCATTAACCTTTTTGGATATCCATTATCAATTTCAATTTATGTACAAAGTGATGGAACTGCTAAAACAAAAAGATTTGGTGGTGGTAGGGGTAGTGCACGACTTGAATTTAGCTGCCCGTTTTGGTGATGTGATCCATCTCATTCAGAACGGGAAACTGGTAGCCAGTGGATCTAAAGAGGAAGTGCTCAACGAGCGTAATATTGAAGAAGCTTTCAGGCTTAAGCCCATCATATATCGAGAAGAAAATGGCCTTCGTTTGTTCTTTGAGTAGCTGGGCGATTAGCAGTTATTTTGAAAATGATAACCGACATCTCAAAAAAGTAATACTTTTGCATCACAAGACTAATTATCCAAAATTATGGACGATTATCATCCGGAGTGTTGAACTGGAATAGGGGATAAATGCATGACCTCTATTCGCTAATTAATAGAGGACAATATGAAGACCTTTCTGAAAAGTGAAATTGGGTTGGTTCCAATTGAAAAATGGGAACCAAAATGTTGGATAAATATTGAACAGCCCACAGAACAAGATAAAGCCTATTTACTTCAGGAAATTCAAATTCCTGAAGCCTTCTATAACGACATAGAAGATGTGGATGAAAGACCCCGCATTGAGATAGAAGACGACTGGACATTAATCATTTTAAGACTTCCTTTTAAAAGCGATGATGTAAAATTGCCCTTTACCACCATACCGCTTGGTTTAATCTTTAAAGACGATATTTTTGTTTCTATCTGTTTTCATAAATCTGAAATGATTCCAGATTTCATTGCTTATACAAGAAGGAAAAAGATAACGATTGCGGATAATTACGATCTGGTTTTTAGATTACTATTATCCAGCAGTGTTTGGTTTCTAAAGTATCTAAAACAGATAAATCAAAATATTAAGTTTGCTGAAAATCAGCTTGAGAAATCAATTAGAAATGAAGACTTACAAACTTTATTACAAATAGAAAAATGTTTAGTCTTTTTTACAACTTCTTTAAAGGGCAACGACATATTGGGACACCGACTAAAAAATACTAAAAATCATAAAGAAACATTTGACAGTGATTTGATTGAAGATGTGGATATTGAATTAAGACAGGCTCTTGAAATGACTAATATTTATAGTGATATTTTAAGTGGTATGATGGATGCGTATGCTTCGGTTATTTCTAATAATCTTAACGTGATTATGAAGCAGCTTACATCAATTTCAATAATTTTAATGATACCCACTTTAATTGCAAGTTTATACGGAATGAATGTGCCCAATTCTTTTGAGAATAATCTTTATGGCTTTTGGATATTATTATTGATTTCATTCACCTTAGCTACAATTGGCGTTATCATTTTTATGAAACGAAAATGGTTTTAAGCGCTTAGCTCGTTCATAATTTCAAGTCAGTATAAATTTTAGATTACGACCCCGTATCAATATTTTTATAACTGGATGATGAGGCCGCTAAAACAGCTCGTTCCCAGCCCTTGGGCAATTCTTTTTTTAACAGATCTCCAGGCTTAAGTTGTGGGTAAATTTCGCCATAATGTTTTACCTCAGTGGAGTTTGTTCTGCGCATTCTATGCCAGGGCCTGAGTTCTGTAGTAGAATGTAATCCCATAGACCCCAACATTTCAGCCACACTATGAAGGGTTTCTTTATGAAAATTGGCTGTGCGTTTGGCTTTAATTTCAACATCAAGTCCTGCAACCAATTGTGGGTTTTGGGTAGCAACACCTGTAGGACATTTATTTGTATTGCAAAGCAATGCCTGAATGCAACCAATCGCCATCATCATACCCCTGGCCGAGTAACACACATCGGCACCTATCGCTATATTCTTGATCACATCAAACGAGCTAATAATTTTTCCACTGCACAACACCTTTACCTTATCTCGAAGGCCGTATCCTACAAGTGCGTTATGGGCAAATGAAAGTGCTTCTACCAGAGGCGTGCCAATCCTATCCGAAAACTCAATAGGTGCTGCACCGGTACCGCCTTCGCTGCCATCAATATCCACATAATCCGGTTGTATGCCTGACTCTACCATGGCCTTGCATATCGAGATAAACTCTCTTCTTTTTCCAATGCATAATTTGATACCAACAGGTTTTCCTCCAGAAAGATCTCTCAGTTTTTTAATAAAATGCATCATTTCCATGGGCGTAGTAAACGCAGAATGACCAGGTGGAGACAGTACAGATTTTCCTATGGGGACGTTACGAATTTTAGCTATCTCCGCATTGACTTTCGCAGCGGGGAGTATGCCACCGTGACCAGGCTTGGCTCCTTGAGATAGCTTGATTTCTATCATCTTCACGTTTTTATGATGTGCTTTTTCTTTAAAGAGATTCGGATCAAAATCTCCATCATGGGTGCGCGCACCAAAATACCCAGTTCCTAATTGCCAGATAATATCGCCCCCATGCATTAAATGATATTCAGTAAGCCCGCCCTCACCGGTATTGTGTGCAAAGCCTCCTAGTTTAGAACCCTTATTTAATGCTTGTACTGCATTCTTGCTTAACGAACCATAGCTCATAGCAGATATGTTAAGGATGCTGGCACTATAAGGCTGTTGGCAATCAGGGCCACCAATGGTTACTCGTAGTATTTCAGGATTTACGATAGTTGGACTTAACGAATGATTTACCCACTCAAATCCCACTTCATACATATTGTTTTGTGTGCCAAAGGGTTGAGTAGAAAGTTCATTTTTAGCCCGCTGATATACGAGGGAACGATGCTGTCGGCTAAAGGGCACTCCATTTGAGTTTGTCTCAATAAAGTACTGACTTATCTCGGGCCTAATGCTTTCAAGCAAATACCTGAGATTACCGATAACAGGAAAATTTTTCCTGATGGTATGCTTTTTTTGAAGCATATCCCTCACGCCTATAAGAAATAAAGGACCTATTAAAATAAACACCCACAGTATGGGAGTCCAGAAAATTGAGATAACGAGTAATCCTAAAATCAAAATGGCGGATATAGTTATAAATTGTCTTCTCATTTTGTTATGGATCAAGTAAAAAGTAACGAAATATAAGTAGTATTTAACATATCAAAATTATAACAACCTTTTCAAGACAACTACAAGAAGGGCATTAGATTTTAGTGAGTAAAAATTTACCAGGGAATGGATGCCTTCACTTATCTCAAAAATCCAATCACCCAATCTTGCCAGAGAAGAAATGTATTCTTCTCCCTGTTGCTAACAAAAGCAGAAAATGCTACTTTTCGTTTAGCTTAAACAGGTGTACTTTTTTGTACATCCCCAATACCAATCTGAGATACAAACTTTCTTCTATGAAACCAGGTTTTTTAATCATCGCATTATTAATCCCCTTTGCTGCACTAGCCCAATCGCAGGAAGCTTACTTTTCAGCTTTCCCATGCCTTAGTCCGGATGGTAAAACCATTGTGTTCTCTTATGAAGGGGACCTTTGGAGAGTGAGTTCCAATGGTGGACAGGCGTTGCGACTTACCGCCATGGCCGGTGAGGAGACACGTGCTAAGTATTCCCCAGATGGAAACTGGATCGCCTTTACGGGCGCACAGTTTGGCAACGATGATGTATTCGTTATGCCCTCATCGGGTGGCGATATCAAACAACTTACCTTTCATGACAATTTCGATCAGGTTGACAATTGGAGTTGGGACAATAAAACTATCTACTTCACTTCCGGTCGCATGGGGCGATATTCTGCTTATAAAATCAACCGCGAAGGCGGCTCACCTGTGCGCTTATTCGATAACTATTTCAATACCGTGCATGACGTAACTGAAAGACCTAATGGCGAACTTTTTTTCAACGAAACTTTTGAAAGTAAAAACCAGGCTTACCGGAAAGGTTATAAGGGGGCCTACAACCCCGACATTCAATCGTGGAATGCAAGCACTAAAGAATTCAAAAAATACACCGACTACAACGGCAAGGACATGTGGCCAACTATTGATAAGCAAGGCAACATTTACTTCGTATCGGATGAGGGCAATGGTCAATACAACCTTTATACGTTTACAGATAATGCAAAGACGGCACTCACCAATTTTCCGGTGTCCATCCACTACCCAGTAGTGAATGCAGAAGGGGGTATCATCGTTTTTGAGAAAGATTATCAGGTGTACAAATATGATGTCACCACCAAAACAACGACAAAGGTACCCATCCACGTGGTGTCTAATCGGGTAACCGAAAAAGAAAAAGACTTTAACGTAAAAGACGAGATCAGCTACTTTGATGTATCTCTGGATGGAAAAAAAATGGCATTCGTGTCACGGGGTGAATTATTTGCTTCTGATATCAAGGGTAAATATGTGCAACACATTCAAACCAATTCATTGGGTCGTGTAATGGAAGTAAAGTGGATGGCCGATAACAAAATATTGTTGTTCTCTCAAACCTCATTGAATGGATTTACCAACTGGTATACGGTGGCTGCAGATGGCATTGTACCCGAGAAACCAATAACCACCGATGCGCAAAATAACCGTGAGCTCACGTTGAATTCGGATAGAACGAAAGGTGTATATCTCAGTGGTCGCAACGAGGTGCGGGTGATGGACCTGAAGACAATGCAAAGTAAAACGGTAGTCCGTGATGAACTTTGGGGTTTTCAAAATTCTACCCCATACATTTCGCCCAATAATGAGTACGTTCTTTTTACGGCCAAGCGAAATTTTGAAGAGGATATCTTCCTTTACAATTTGCAAAACGAAAAACTCACAAATCTTACCCACACGGGCGTTACAGAAGCAAGTCCGTATTGGTCGCCCGATGGGAAATACATCTACTTTACTACCGACCGTCTGAAACCCATGTACCCTTTTGGTCCCGAAGATGCGCATGTGTATCGGGTGGCTTTGGAAAAATTCAATGACGATTTTAAGTCAGACAACTACTCCAAGCTATTTACTGAAAAGATAGCCGAGGAGAAAAAAGAAGATCAAGGAAAGAGTAAGAACAAAAAAGCTGAACCTAAAACAGAAACACCACCCATTAAAAACTACACCATTGACCTCGATCACATTCTGGACAGGGTGGAATTAGTAAGCCCTGATTTCGGGCAACAACGCGATGCCGCTGTATTTCAAAAAGATGAAAAGACCTGGGTGATCTATTCTTCCAACCATGGAGAAGGTAAGTTTAATCTTTGGCTAACTACCTATGAGCCGTTTGAAAAAGCCAAGAGTGAAAAAATGGAAGGTGCTGCTACAGGTGGCGCATTGATGGTTAATGTAAGTGACAAATATTATGCGCTGATCAATGGAAACATTTCAACCTTAAATCTGGAAACAAAGAAGGCTGAGAAGATTGATATCAACGTTAATTTTCGCAGGAACATGAGAGATGAATTCAATCAAATGTTCATGGAAACCTGGGCCAATTTGAAAGAGAACTTCTACAACGAAACCTTTCATGGTATCAACTGGGAAGAAATGAGGGACAGTTATGCAACATTTCTTCCCTATATCCAATCCCGCGACAATCTGCGGATATTACTAAGAGACCTTTTAGGCGAGCTCAATTCATCGCATACCGGATTTACCTCGCAAGGTGACGAAGAAAAAACATTTTATGATTATAAGACCTTGGCTACTGGAATGCTGTTCAATAAGGAGAATCCTTATCAGGTGGTTCACATTATTCCCAGCACGCCCATGGACCGAAAAGGAATCTCTGTCCAGCCGGGAGACTTATTGGTGGCTGTGAATGGAGAGAATGTAAATACAACGCTGAACCGTGAGTCGTACTTTTCAAAGCCCACCATTGATCCCGAGTTGTCCATGACTTTCAAAAGAGGTACTTCTAACTTTACCGTTAAGATTGCACCCGAATCCAGTCGCGACATGAGTGATCAAGCCTACGATGAATGGATTGCCAACAATCAAAAGGTTGTAGATGAAAAAGGGAAGCAGCGCATTGCGTATGCTTATATGAAAAACATGGGTAATGAGGAGCTCGAAAAATTTCTTATCGATATGTCTTCGGAGGCGTACCATCGGGATGCGCTTATACTGGATCTGCGTTATAACACAGGAGGAAACGTACACGATAAAGTCATTCAATTTCTGAGTCAGCGCCCGTACCTGCAATGGCGGTACCGCGAAGGGGAGTTAACTCAACAGCCTAACTTCACTCCTGCGAGTAAACCCATTGTTTTGCTCGTCAATGAGCAGTCACTGAGCGATGCTGAAATGACGGCAGCCGGATTCAAACAACTAGGCCTCGGGAAGATCATAGGAACAGAAACGTATCGTTGGATTATTTTCACGTCAGGTAAAGGATTGGTGGATGGTTCTTTTTATCGTCTGCCTGCGTGGGGATGTTATACACTGGATGGAAAGAATATAGAAAAGGAAGGGGTAAAACCCGATATCTTCGTACCCATGACTTTCAAAGACAGAGTTGAAGGCAACGACCCACAGTTGGATCGCGCCATTGAGGAGATATTGAAAGCGTTACGGTAAGAGTCAAAAATTAGTGCGAAACGACAGACAGCGGAACCCTTGGCAGGGAGTCTCCATGACTATAGGATGGTGCAGAAGACTATACGAATCATTTCGTTTCTGACTTTTTTATTTCCGCAAATAATTAATTGACACGAGAATAGTAAATTTATATATTCACGAATACCCTGGCGTCAAAGTAGTCAATAAGCTAAACTTCAATTCTCTATTTTAGAAATAACATGATGAAAAAAACATTCTTACTCCTTATAACACTGGTCATTGTTCAATCTGCTTTTTCTCAAGAGGCTTACCGAAGATGGCGGGTAATGAACCAAATACGCAATGATAAGTTTGATCTGATTCTTCCGGAAGTGATGAAAGAAAACAACATTGACATGTGGATTATCACCAATAAGGAAGGCAACTTCGATCCGCTGTATCACGATATGGGCGAGGGATATACCACGCAAAACGGATATTATATTTTCACCAATATCGGTAAACCGAGAATAGAGCGTGCCGCCTTGGGTATTGATGGAGGATTTCTGGAAGGTGGGGGGTCCTATGATTATTTCGGCAGCGAAAGTGAGCTGAAAGACTTTGTCACCAAACGTGATCCGAAAAGAATTGGACTCAACATGTCGAAAATGATTGGGGGTGCCGATGGATTGTCTTATACGATGTATCACCACCTGGTTGAAACCCTCGGCAAGAAATATGAAGATCGTTTTGTGTCTTCCGAAAAATTGGTGTCTGATTTCAGATCAAGACGAGTAGCTACCGAGATTGCCACGTTTGCCGAAGCCGGCATGCTGTCTTATACAATTGCAGAAAAAGCTTTTTCCAATGAAGTGATTACACCCGGTGTTACCACCCTTGAAAATGTAGCCTGGTGGATGCGGGAACAACAATTTAAAAACAACCTCGAGACTTCCTTTGGTATGCCTTCTGTCTATGTTACAGGTCCGGATGGCATTGTAGCTACTTCGAGTGATCGTATCATACAACGCGGTGATATTTTAATGTTGGATTGGGGTGTTGGTCTTATGAATATGTACACCGACATGAAGCGAGTGGCCTATGTATTAAAAGAAGGAGAAACGGATGTGCCCGAGAGTATTAAGAACGCCTTTAATCAAGGGGTGAAAGTACGGGACGTGATCAAGCAAACCATTAAGCCCGGGATTACCGCAGAGCAAAATATGAGCAATATCTATAAGGCGTTGGAGCAAGCTGGGTTTTCAAAGATTGCATTTAACAAACCCAGTGCGGATGGAAAAACAAATGTGATTATCGGTTGCCACTCGGTGGGTAACTGGGGCCATGGTATAGGCCCAAGTATTGCCGAATGGAATCCAGTAAGGTTTAAATATGTGGTGAAGCCTACCAACTTATTATCCATTGAGCTATTCGCATACACCCCCTTGCCAGAATGGGGCGGAAAGAAGTTGCGTATACCGCTGGAAGATGATGCCGTGGTAACTGAGCGCGGCATTGAGTGGTTGTATCCGATTAACCAAAGAGTCTTGTTGATAAAATAGATCTTAACGGAGTTACTAAAGACTGCTCTGGATTTATGTGTGTAAAGCCAGCTGTTTTGGACGGCTATGTGTACCTTTAGTTGCTTGCTATATAAGAAATATCAACAATTGCAGATATTTGGGTGTTGTGCGTCATGCTTGGGCGACACGGAGAAAGTTTGACATATGAAAAAACTCAAGACGACAAAAATTATAATTATGGCATTGGACAAAATATTGCTTTTTAGCTTTTTGACAATTTTCACAGCAGCCAACGGACAAATAAAAACAAACACACATAAAGCCCCAAATACTTCCAAACCAAGTCCAACAGTAATAAGAAACTTTAAGGCAATTGGTCTTGCCCCCGATTTTGACACTACTCTGGTCAGTCAATATATCCGAAGTATTTTTCAGGATTCGAAAGGGAATTTATGGTTTGGTACGTTAGGCGAAGGCGTAGTGAGATATAATGCGAAAACATTGACTTACTTTTCTAACCCTGAAGGTTTTAATTCTAAAAGTGTATTTGCCATTAATGAAGATAAAACTGGCAATCTTTGGTTTGGGACTGACCAAGGCGTTTATAAATATGATGGAAAAATATTTAGAAATTATAATCAAAAAGATGGACTAAATCATATCGATATAAGTCGGAAAAGTATTCTCGTTGACAATTTGGGTACAATTTGGATAGGCACACACGGTGGCGTTTACCAATATGACCCATCAGCAGATAGCAAAGGTGGTCAAAGCTTCTCGTTATTTCCATTACTCCCACCGATAAATATTGCAGGGATTATGGAAGATAAAAATGCAAATATTTGGTTTGCTTCTTCTGATAAAGGTGTCTTTCGCTATGATGGAAAAGCGATTGTAAATTTCAGTGAAAAAAAAGGTTTGGGAGAGAACTATGCAGGTGGCATGGCACAAGACAAAATAGGTAATATGTGGTTCATCATTAAAAACGGCATTTGCAAATTTGACGGCAAAACTTTTACAGAGTACACTCCCAAAGACGGCTTAGGCGGAACTGAGTTTTGGGGAGTAATTATAGAACAGTCGGGTATCATTTGGATTACAGCCAGAGGTAGCACAACGAGATACGACCCTTCTATTCCCGTTTCAAATTCAAAAGCTTTTAAAGTATTTACAGTAGATGACGGGATTAACTGTTGCGTTCAAAGTATGTACCAAGACAAATCAGGAAATATGTGGTGGGGCACTGGACAAGGACTCTATCGATTTGATGGCAAAAGTTTTTATCAAGTTAAGCAGAATGGACCTTGGTAGTATAAACAATAGGAGCCGACAAAATAGAATGGAAAAAAACATGGGGAGAATAGCACGAACGCACAACAAAATGTATAAAACATGGCTGGGGTTCAGTGTAAATTTGTAGTTTAGTTTTCAAATTACGTTTGGTCACGTGGGACAGGACAGCGCTTCGAAAACCAGCCACGTTTCATAGCTAAACGTTAGCGGTCAATTGTGAGACGACCTATCAAACAGCAGACCGTAATTTAACTATGGACAATAACAAAGAAAAAGACAATTCAAAAAACTTAACTCCTACACCCTTTGTACAGACCTATTTTCACGGGACAAAAGCAGACCTCAATCTTGGCGACTTTATAGAAGTTGGTTACAATTCAAACTTTGGGAAAAGAAAAAATGCAAAGTATATTTTTCTTTCCGCTACATTGGATCCTGCAATTTGGGGAGCTGAACTAGCTGTAGGTGACGGACGAGAAAGAATTTATTTAGTTGAACCAACAGGACAAATTGAAAACGATCCTGATTTGACTGATAAGAAATTTCCAGGAAATCCAACAATGTCTTATCGTTCAACAGAACCTTTTAGAGTTGTAGGAGAAGTAACAGTGTGGCAGGGACATCCAATTGAACAAGTTCAAGCAATGAAGGACGCATTACAAAAACTAAAAGAAAAAGGAATTAACTCGTTAAATGACGAATAAAATAGACCTGAGTAAAACAAAAAAAATGAGAAAAGAATAATATGAGAAAAGTAATTGCTGCATTTAATATGACACTTGACGGTGTTTGTGACCATACAACTGGTATTCCTAGTGAAGACTTACATCAACATTATTCTGACCTATTAAATAATGCAGGAGTTGTTTTATATGGACGGACGACCTACGAGCTTATGCAATTTTGGAAAACAGTATTGCAAAATCCTTCTGGTAAAAAATCAATGGACGACTTTGCGATTTCAATAGACAACATTCCAAAACTTGTTTTCTCAAACACACTAAAGAACACAGACTGGGACAGTGCAAAAATTTCTGACAGATCACTTAACGAAAAAGTTTTAGAACTAAAAAAACAATCAGGAAGGGACATTTTAGTTGGAAGTCGCAGTTTGATTATTCAACTGTTAAACAGTAATCTTATTGACGAATTTCAAATTTGTATTCACCCTATCATTGAAGGACAAGGGCTACGACTATTCGACCAAATCAAGGACAGGATTATGTTGAAACTCACTAAGACAAAATTACTAAACTCTGGTGCGTCAGTATTTTATTATGAGCCGACACGAGGGTAAACAACGAACCGCTAACAAAAGCTATAAAACATATGCTGTATTGTAGGTTCTTAACTTGTGTGCTCTTAAATTTTGTTAGCCACGTGACAAAGACGCGCTTCGAAAACCGCAGCCGTCATAAACTCAAACGTTGTTGTTACACAGTAAAAAAATCTATTTAGTGATATATTATTTAATAACTTGCATACGAGTTTTGTATAAATCGAACCTGTTATGAAAAAATATATTTTACCTTTTGTTGCGGGAGCAATCAGTTTGCTTAGCCTCCCTGCTTTTTCTCAGTCAGAGGCTGATTCGACCTTGTTAGGCTTGCCTGGAGATAACCTTGATCTTTATGCCGTCCTCGATCTTTTTCAAAAATCAAAGACCATTGAAGGATTTGAAAAATCATTGAATCTTGAAAAAACCGGAATCAATAATATGGATTTGGATCTGGATAAAAAGGTTGATTTCATAAAGGTGGTAACAAAGAAGGAGAAAGATGATTTTACCTTTGTTCTTCAGATTGCCGTAAGTGAAAAGGAAACCCAGGATGTTGCTGTTATTTTGGTATCGAAGGATGAGAAGAAGAAAGTTTCGATGCAGATTGTTGGTGATAAAGATCTGTACGGCAAGGATTATATTGTTGAACTAAAAGAGACTTCCACCCCGGCAGTTACGGCCAATCCAGGGTATAAAGGTCCGGATACGGTTAAAGTTGTCAGTGTTCCCGCCACAACCACAACGGTAGTGGTTGAACAAGCTCCCATTGTGCAATATGTGTACTCTCCGGCTTATGTACCATATGCACCGCCATACTATTATGGTTACTATCCACCTTACTTTGCTGCGTTTTCAGTTATGGCCATTGGTATATACTGGGGAAGTCATGCCCATTACCATCATGGATACCATGGTGGTGGGTACCATGGCAACACGACTATAATTAATAATAATAATAATTTTAACAACTATAATAGAACAAGAAACACGTCTAATACGGTCAGAAATAATGGGGCGAACGGTAATTATAACAACAGAAATAATAGTCCATCAACTCGCCCTTCGACCGGAACTCGTCCTTCAACAGGAACTCGTCCTTCAACAGGAACTCGTCCATCAGCCGGAACAACGCCATCTACACGTCAATCAGGAGGAGCAGGACCAACGCGTGAGGCAGCCGGAATGAAACCTTCTAATAACAGCAGCCAACGCAATAGCGCGACTCAGCAAAACCGTAGTTCAAACGGGGCCTCCCGTTATAGTGGAGGAGGATCGAGAGGAAGTGGCGGTGGCGGTGCTTCCCGAGGTGGCGGTGGTGGTTCCCGAGGAGGTGGCGGTGGCGGTCGAAGACGCTAAACAAAATTACCCCCAAAAAGTCATTAGACTTTTTTGCACAATGTGCTGACGATCCTGACAGTAAACGTTAGGATGAAATGATTACACATTCCCATCAATGATAAGATTCCCTTTCATTTTCAATTTTGGGATCACTTTTCTATTTCCACGTAAGAGCAAAAAAATAACGCAACACAATTTTATCCGAGCGGATCATGTGTTGCGTTATTTTTGAATCGGGCTAAGCCTCGCTCTGTTTTTTTACTCAATGGGCATGTCAGAAGCACTCATATCTCTTACCACAACATAATTACCATCTCGCTTTTCAAATAAAACCATATAGTTTCCAGTATTAATTAAAAAATCGGTAGAATCAGCGAAAGTGTAATACCCAATCTCTACAACTTGATTCCCATCATTGGATACAAAAACTTCTTTGGTCGTAAAGGTGATCTTATTACCTATAGGGGTATCCTCAAGGCCGGTTTTCATAAACTCGACAATGGCTGGTTTTCCCACTAAAGCTCCTTTATTCTGAGAAAACGAGATTGCATCATCGGCATAGTACCCGATGCTTTTCAATTCCCGGGTGTTATATAATTCAGCAAATCGATTTTCTTTGTCCTGAATCTCCTTTTTAATTTGTTCCTTATCAATTACCGGTGCTGCTTCTTTTTGAGGACTGCAGGCTATTAGGATAGCTATCAAACATGATGACACCGCTATCCCGATTAGTTTTTTTCTCATAATTATAGTTGTTCGTAATGATTTGTAAAGGTCAATAAATGCGCACTTAAGGTAAATAATTAATATTGAATATTAGTTTTATTTTTTAACTTTTATTGAGAGAATGCTATATAAGAAATATTAGCGATTATATATATTCGGGTGTTGATGATAGATTTATTGACAATCACCATGACAAAAGATGAATTTATCGAGTTGGCTCTTTCGTTTCCAGGAACAGAATCAAGCCCACACTTTGAGCGGATTGGTTTTAAAATTATCAATTATAGAATGTTCGCCACTTACCTTTACAAAAACAATTCGGCTAATATTTTTTTGACGACCGAAGAGCAGAAAATTTTTTGTAAAATAAATAGAAAAATTTTTCCTATACCAAATAAGTGGGGAGAAAAGGGAGCGACTACCTTTTTACTTGACAAAATTCCAAGAGAAATAGTTGTTGAAGCTCTGCTATCGGCATACAATAGTATTGTAAAATCGAATAAATAAATAAAAGATGTCACAAACAGGTTACAGCACAGTTTGCCCTTTTCTAACTGTACAAGATATAGAAATGCAAATTGCCTTTCTTGTCAACGTATTCAAGGCCGCAATAAAAGAACAATTGAGAACACCAGACGGCAAAACACAATTTGCGGAGGTAAAAATTGGCGACACAGTTCTAATGGTCAATAGATCTGGCGAGGTAAGCAAAATAAAGCCGTCAGCGAACTATGTATTTGTGAATAATGCAGATGATATTTTTAAAGCCGCCATTTTAAATGGGGGGACTGAAATTACTAAGCCGGATAATAAATTTTATGGAATTCGGGAAGCGGGGTTTACAGACCAACAAGGCAACACCTGGTGGATAGGGCAATATCTAAAAGATGTGACAACAACAGAAATGGAAGCAGGGTTTGCAAAGCGACAGAAATAAAAGTACTAAGAGCAAAACTGATCATCAACGTGGGGTTTGAGTCAGTTGATTGAAAGTAATTTTGAGACACCACAACATCATAAAAATTAAATAGAAACTCAGATGGTTAATTTTATGAAATCAACTTAAAAGGATTGATCAGTTAACATTAACACCTTCATCAAAATGGTTGATACATTCAAACAATGCCTTTGGAAGAACTTCGGGGCTAGTATGGACATGTTACGGGATGCCATTGCCCTTTGTCCGGTAGAAGTCTGGTACTCGGAAAAGAAGTTCTTTTACATGGCTTATCACACCCTCATTTTTTTGGATTACTATCTCACTATTCCGGTAGCTGGTTTTGCACCTGCATTGCCGTACACGATTACCAATACAGATAAATTACCAGCGGAAGCAATCGATGATGTAATTCCAGACAGGGTTTATAGTAGACAGGAGATGCTTGCTTATCTGGCGGACATTCGGCAGAAGGGCAAGAAGTTAATTACGGAAGCAACCGAGAAGAGATTAAATGGCCGATGGATTAACGCGGAAGAAATTGATTTGCATGGATTGTGTCCTTCGCTGGTTACGGAATATACCGTTCTGGAAATTTTGTTTTATAATCTCAGACACGTTCAACATCATGTGGCACAGCTTAATCTTCTGCTACGACAAAATATTAGTCGGGCCCCCGATTGGATTTCGCAGGCGGAATAATTTGGCAATAAAAAAATCGCTGAACAGGTGTTCAGCGATTTTTAGTTTATGCTAGTAAAGCAGTCTTATATAATTCCCACGGTACTTAATAACACCAGGCCAATTACAAGCGGGCAAACAAAGCGGATAAAGAATTTCCATAGCATGACAGGCGTAAGGCTTCCTATAAGTGGTTTTTGAAAACCTGGAGCTCCGTCACTTATTTCATTCGCTACTTTATTAATATCCATAATCCAGCCTGTGTAAATACAAGTCATCAAGGCAACAATGACAATAAACAAGCCACCAAAGAGCGCGTCCATAATATCAAGAAAACCTGTTTTTACGGTGCCAAATAGGTTAAGCGTCATGCCGCTGAATAATACGGAAGCCCCACCCGATAACGCAGAAGGTATCCCGACAAGGAAAGCAAGAATACCTACTGTCCATGCAGACTTTTTGCGACTCCATTTTTTCTCATCAATCAGATATGAAGCCGGCACCTCAATCATAGAGATAGAAGAGGTAAGCGCAGCGATACATAACAACAAAAAGAATGAAGCGCCTACTATCCGTCCGCCTGTAGGCATGGAATTAAAAATATCAGGGAGTACGTTAAATACAAGTGCAGTTCCTTCTGCAGGATTTTTTCCAAATGAAAATACAGCTGGGAATATCATAAGCCCGGCTAAGAGCGCCACGGCAGTGTCCATAAAACCAATCCACGCACCACTGCTTACAATGTTTTGATCTTTCGGTAAGTACGATCCATAGGTTATCAAAATACCCCAACCTACCGAGAGCGAGAAAAAGGCCTGACCCAAGGCCGACAGAATTACACCTCCATTGATTTTACTGAAGTCGGGAGTCAAGTAATATTTTACTCCTTCCATCGCACCATCTAAGGTTAAGCTTCTTATCATCACCAGGAATACCAACAGGAATAAAACAGGCATAAGAATTTTTGATGCCTTTTCGATACCACCGGCAACACCTCCCAAAACAATGGCAATGGTAGCAACCATAAACACACCGAAGAATGGAATTACATAAGCCGGAGCACTTCTAAATGTTTCAAAGTCGTGGATGAAATCGGTGAACTCACTAACAATATAACCGATCGTCCAGCCAGCGATTACGCCATAATAACTCAACACAAAAAAACTTACGCAAAGCGCGAGTACGGCACCCATGAATACCCAAAACTTATTACCACCGGTCTCTTTAAAGGCACCAATAGTATTTTTTCCCGTAAGGCGACCGAGCGCAACTTCATTGTAGATGAGCGGTAAACCAATAAGGATTACACACAAAACATAGACAAACACGAAAGCACCTCCACCGTTTTGACCTACCACGTAGGGAAAACGCCAGATATTACCCAGCCCCACGGCCGAGCCGGCAGCGGCCATAATAAAACCAAACTTTGAACCGAATTGACCTCTGCTTTCAGACATGGTAAATGATTTAGGTTATTGTTAAGAGTTCGAAGTTTAACAAATAAATCTGATTTCTAAATGGGCAATGGTAGTAATGGCATAATTACCTGATCAACTGAGAAGCCAGCAGGGTGAGACCCTCTTTAAAGGTATGTGGTTGGTAGCCCAGCGCTCTTTTTGCTTTATTGATAATGAATCCGGTTTTGAGCGGTCTGGCTGCAACTTGTTTAAAGGTGTTTGAGTTGGCAGGTTTAATAAGTGATTTATCTAATTTAAAATGTTCTGCAGTTTGAATAGCAATATCAAATGGAGTCAGCATTTCCTCTCCAGAGATGTGATAAATGCCGCTTGCTTTTTTTGAAGCGGCCAGGTAACAACCCATAGCCAGATCTTCGGCCAGCGTTGGGGTACGCCATTGATCGTTAACAACATTAATTGTTTTTCCTTCCTCCAAACTTTTCTTTACCCACAATACAATATTGCTTCTGCTTAAATCGGGGGTAACCCCATACACCAACACGGTTCGTAAGATGGCCCAGGTAAGTTTACTTTTTTGAATAACTTGTTCGCCAGCTAATTTACTTTCGCCATAAAAATTTACTGGTTTAGGAATGGCCGTTTCATCTAAAGGCCCGTGCGACCCATCGAAAATAAAATCGGTGGAGACGTGCACTAAATGGGAATTAATTTTTTCGCAACCTTCTACTAAATTTTCAATACCCACTACGTTTGTCATCCAGCACAGTTCCCGTTCCGTTTCGCATTGATCTACCTGCGTCATAGCAGCAGCACTAATGACCACATCGGGTTTAGTAGCAGTTAAAACGGCTAGGGTTTGATCGTGGTTAGTAATATCTAATTCAAAAAAATCAACGCCTTGCGGGAGATCATTAACTTTTTTTCTTGCCGTAGCAACCAGGGTGATGTCGGCTTTTGTGCTGAGTAGCTGAATTAATTTATAGCCTAATAAACCATTGGCACCGGTTACTAGTACTTTCATTGTTTGGCCGGAAATTTATACCCATACTTTGATTCAATTTCTTTGCGGGGCATTTCTTCAACGGTAATTACCATGCGAATATCTTCTATCGGCCGATCGTTGCTTCCTTTTTGTACGCGCGCAATTTTATCGATCACATCTAATCCACTAATTACTTTCCCAAACACGGTGTAATCGCCATCTAAATGGGGAGCTCCACCTACCGTGGTATACGCTTTTATTTTTTCTTCCGATACGTCTTTATAGATCTTCATACCCGTTTGTTTTTCCAATCGTGGCACGAGGCTATATATTTTTCGCTGATACCCTTGCATATCGCCCGACATATAAATTTGATTGAGCGAATCAACCAGAGATTGGCTGGCCGGGTTTTGCAACATCTGTTGAAAAGCAGCATTCAGCGCAGCCTGATCAATTTTGAGCGCATCTAATTCAGCAGCAGGAGTAACTTGACCTTGCACAACATAAAACTGACTTCCACTAGAAGCTTTCGTTGGATTCTGTTGATCGCCCAAACGTGCTGCCGATAGCGCACCTTTTTCATGAAAGAATTTTGGATTGAATTCAGCGTCCACGGTGTAACCAGGGCCACCCATACCTAAGGATTGGCCGGGTACTGCATTTTTTGAATCCGGATCACCACCTTGAATCATAAACCCTTCAATTACCCGATGAAAAAGCAGACTGTCAAAGTAATGCTCTTTGGCCAATTTAATGAAGTTGGCTTTGTGCTTGGGCGTTTCATCATATAAGACCGCGACCATATCACCCTGGTTTGTTTTTATGGTGATCAGATAATCAGTGCTATTGTCTTGTGAACAGCGGCTTACAATTAGCAACGTAATTAGTAAAAGGAAAAGAAAACTTTTTTTCATAAGGATCGGAATTTCAAAGTAGGTATTATAATTTTTTTTTAAGGTTTGATGGTCTTGGCAAGGTGTAGAGAAAGATCAAGAAAAATCATTTTGGCACTTCCGTTTCGTTCTAAGTGATAAAGTGCCTGAGTAACTAAGTGATTTACGGTTTCCACTTTTTCAACATCCATAATTTTACTAAAGTCTTTTACAAACTTCACTTCACCTGTTTTCATCCGACTGATGCTATCTGCTCCGGCAGCATGAAGCAGGGTTTCGCGCATCATACTCAAACTGTATTGAAAAAGATTGCGCTGACTGAGTCGATCCAGATCATGAAAGTCTTCGGAGAAGCTGACCAGTTTTGGATAATCTCTTTTGTAACAAGAGCGCATCCAATCGGCAAAGCGATCTTGAAAATGATCTTCTTCGCGGTCTATTAATTTAATGGCCAGATTCAGATCACCTTCTGCCAGTTGAGTAATTTCCTGAAGTCGGGAAGCCTCTACTTTATGATTTGCTTTTACATACGCTTGTAAATCTTCATCGGCAAGCAAGGGTACCTGAATAAGTTGCGTGCGCGAAAGGATGGTGGCTAACAGTTGTTCAGCTGCATTACTTACCAATATAAAAAAGGTATTGGCGGGGGGTTCTTCCAGAATTTTTAAAATTCCATTGGCTGCTGAGGGATGCATCAGTTCGGGTCGCCAGATGATCATCACTTTGTACGGACTTTCAAACGGTTTCAACGAAAGTGTTTTTATAATCTCCCGGCTTTCCTCCCGGGAGATAAGCGCTTGTTTGTCCTCACCTCCATAATAGGCTGTCCAGTCATTTAGATCCCCAAAAGGTTGTTCTGTTAAAAAGGCCCGCCACGATTTCAATATTTCCGCCTTAAAGCGATCGGGATCTTTATCGCCTTTTATATTGCCTATTGGAAACACAAAATTGGTATCGGGATGAATGTACTTTAAACTTTTGCTGCAAGCGGCACACGTGCCACACGCATCATCATTGTTTTTGTTCTGGCAATGAAGGTAGTTGGAATAGGCGAGTGCTAAAGGCAAATTAAGTGCGCCTTGTTTACCCATAAAGAGTTGCGCATGGGCAACATGGTTATGCTTAACGGCATCAATTAATTTTGCTTTTGTATCTGAAAGTCCGGGAATATCAACGAATCTCACAAGGATTGATCTTTTGTTTTAGATTTTTTGAATTGAAGCACAATGAGCATAATCAAAAATCCTACGAAGCCCAGTGTTGAAAGAAGTAATGGCCACCCACCTATATTGAAATTGCTGATCCAAACAATAAAGGAAAGAAGGGTCATTATTTTTAAGCCGGGGAGATTTTTTTTCATAGTCATTTATTTCTTTTCCCAAACCCGATAGTTTGCAGACTCATCAAAAATAGTTTTAAAAATCTCTCTATCGGTTTCTGTTAACTCAACATTTCTGCGCGCCATCGCTTTGCTGGCTGTATCCAACGCCTTATCAAGTTTATAAGTAATAAATCCTGCGGCCCCGCCCCAGGCATACGAGGGAACAAAATTGCGTGGGTAGCCAGCGCCAAAAATACTGGCGTTTACGCCTACCACCGAACCGGAGTTAAACATGGTATTGATACCACACTTGCTATGATCCCCAAACATCAATCCGCAAAACATGAGGCCAGTGTCTTTGAAACCACCTTTGGCGTAACTCCACAACTTAATATTCTCGTAATTATTTTTCAGATTCGAAGTGTTGGAGTCCGCGCCAATATTGCACCATTCACCAATTACGGAATTACCCAGAAAGCCATCGTGGGACTTATTGCTATAAGCGAAAATAACGGAGTTACTTACTTCGCCACCAATTTTGGAATGCGGCCCAACCGTTGTGTCACCCCGAACTTTAGCGCCCATGTTAACGTGCGAGCCCTCGCACAAAGCGAACGGGCCGCGGATTAAGGCACCTTCGTTTACAACAGAATTTTTTCCTAAATAGATAGGACCATTTTCCGCATTCAGCAAAGCCGCTTTTATTTGAACACCTTCTTCAAGAAATACCTGATCAGAATTATAAATCCGGGTGAAAGGATCTTGTATCGTTGCGGATTTTCGACCCTGGGTTAGTAAGGTAAAATCTTCACGAATCTCGGCTCCGTTTTTTTGATAAATCTTCCAAACCTGATCGATGATAGTAACCGGTTGTGCAAACTCATGGATCGCACCTTTAATTATTTCGTCCCGATAGCTATCGGGATCATTCTCAGATGTGCGTACAGCAAGAACCACCTGGTCTTGGCTTAGCGCATCACCCAACTTTAATTCTTTGATAGCTTTAACTAATGAATTGTTGGGGCATACCGCTCCATTGATCCAGAGATTATCTGCCTGATGATGTAGTGGAAATTTTTTTGATAAGTATGCTTCGGTCGAATAGTAGGCTTTTACCCCAAGAACCTTCTCCCACTTTTCGGCTATCGTTAGAATACCTACCCGAATACCTGCAACCGGCCGGGTGAAGGTAAAGGGCAGCAGGTTTTGGCGAATGGTTGGGTTATCGAATAAAATCAGATTCATGCCGCTAAATTAGTTCGAT
>JAGPBO010000173.1:0-2500 GCA_018063305.1 Cyclobacteriaceae bacterium | reverse complement strand
TTCCTTGTCGGGTAAGTTCCGACCTGCACGAATGGTGTAACGATCTGATAACTGTCTCAGCCGTGAGCTCGGTGAAATTGTAGTCCCGGTGAAGATGCCGGGTACCCGTAACGGGACGGAAAGACCCCGTGAACCTTCACTACAACTTTGCATTGACTTTGAGTAAACGATGTGTAGCATAGGTGGGAGACTTTGAAGCGGGCACGCTAGTGTTCGTGGAGTCAACGTTGAAATACCACCCTTTGTTTACTTAGAGCCTAATCCGCTAAGCGGAGAAAGTGCATGGTGGGTAGTTTGACTGGGGTGGTCGCCTCCAAAAGAGTAACGGAGGCTTCCAAAGGTACCCTCAGCACGCTTGGTAACCGTGCGCAGAGTGTATTAGCATAAGGGTGCTTGACTGTGAGACCGACGGGTCGAGCAGGTACGAAAGTAGGGTAAAGTGATCCGGTGGTTCTGCATGGAAGGGCCATCGCTCAAAGGATAAAAGGTACTCCGGGGATAACAGGCTGATCTCCCCCAAGAGCTCATATCGACGGGGAGGTTTGGCACCTCGATGTCGGCTCGTCACATCCTGGGGCTGGAGAAGGTCCCAAGGGTTGAGCTGTTCGCTCATTAAAGTGGCACGCGAGCTGGGTTCAGAACGTCGCAAGACAGTTCGGTCCCTATCTGTTATGGGCGTTTGAGATTTGAGAAGATCTGTTTCTAGTACGAGAGGACCGGAATGGACTGACCTCTAGTGTACCGGTTATGTCGCCAGATGTACCGCCGGGTAGCTACGTTGGGAAGGGATAAGCGCTGAAAGCATCTAAGCACGAAACCCACTTCAAGATGAGATCTCATAGGGTCGTCGAAGACTACGACGTTGATAGGTCATAGGTGTAAAGGTGGTAACATCAAAGCCGAGTGATACTAATAACCCATCAACTTTTTAAAATTTGTATAATGATTTCCCAATATGTTATAATTTACTGACACACAAGTCATGAAAATGTAAGGCATCCTTAACAGGACTAAATGCCAAAGATTTAATGGCGATTATAGCGTAGGTGATCACCTCTTCCCATCCCGAACAGAGAAGTTAAGCCCTACAGCGCCAATGGTACTAGGTCAAACCTGGGAGAGTAGGTCGTCGCCAACCCATACAAGCCGCAACAGAAATGTTGCGGCTTTTTTTATTTATAAAATCATCATTTCCAATTACAAAAACCAAATAACTGTTGCTTATTTTTAGCACATGTTTGAACAAATCACTATAAGGTATTTTATTTATTTCTGGATTGCTATTGCCATCGTATTATTTCCTGTTCAATTATTTATTTCCGCACCATACGGAAGACATACCAAAACTACCTGGGGACCAATGTTGTCCAATCAATTAGGATGGGTTCTTATGGAAGGATGGGCATTAATAGCATTTTGGGTGGTGTATCTTATTTTTTTTAATTCCAATGTATACTCATTGATTTTTGCCGCACTTTATACGTTTCATTATATCAACAGAAGTTTTATTTTTCCTTTGCGAACCAATACAAAGGGAAAGCAGATGCCTCTTATGATTGCATTGTCTGCCATGTTTTTCAACTCCATAAATGCCAGCTCAATTGGTTATTACCTGAGTAATGTTTCTGTTTACAATGCCGGATATTTTATTCAATGGAATTTTATAGTAGGGTTTGTTTTGTTTGTAATTGGTTTTATTATTAATTACATATCTGATGGTATTTTAATTAATCTGAGAAAACCTGGTGAAACAGGTTATAAAATTCCCAAAGGATTTTTATTCAGGTATATTTCATGTCCAAATCATTTTGGAGAAATGCTGGAATGGTTTGGTTTTATGCTGATGATTTGGAATTTAGCCGGTGTTTCTTTTTTTATATGGACGGTTTCTAATTTATTGCCTCGTGCTTTGCATCATCATAAATGGTATCTTCAACATTTTACTGATTATCCGAAAGACAGAAAAGCAGTTTTCCCTTTCATACTATGAAAAAGGACATCTAAATGATGTCCTTTTTTTTGATAAGTTGTTGGAATTTATTTCAAACTCCAGTCAAATTTATGTAAGTTTTCTACGCAATGTTTAAGCAATAAAACAGCATCTTCAATATCAGATTTGTGTGCCATTTCTATTACCTGATGTAAATGTCTGGTTGGTATAGAAACAGCTCCGGCAATAGCACCGGTTTTTCCCATACGTTGAATGCCTGCAGTGTCCGTGCCACCCATAGGTAAAACTTCTGGCTGCCATTTTATTTTAAATTTAGTTGCAATTTCTTTCTGATATTTTACCATTCTGTAATCACAAATTGTAGAAGCATCCATAATCTTAATGGCAACACCGCCACCTAATTGTGTCACTTGTTCTTCCGGTTTTGAATCTGGTAAGTCGTATGCGATAGTAGTATCTAAGCCAAAACCAAACGACGGATTGATATTGTGAGCAGCCACATTTGCACCACGAATGCCTACTTCTTCCTGAACGGTAAATACACCATAC
>JAGPBO010000172.1 GCA_018063305.1 Cyclobacteriaceae bacterium | reverse complement strand
GTAAAATTAATACATTTTCAATATTTTAAAATAGGTAAGATTGATTCACCCTCTCCTTTGTAATCAAAATTGGCTAATAGAACGCTGTACTGTATTTTTACCAAATTGCAGTAATCTTATAGTTGCATCTTAATGAATTGGTGACGTGTGGTTAATAAAATCTAAGTTGTTTTGAAAGCACCGATAACCATTCTTTTATTGATTTATTCTCTGGCAACAAATGCCCAGGATATTCTTTCCCTGAAAATGGATGGCTCTGAACGCGGGAAACCACTTGCGGAAGTCCTGTCTGAAATTGCGATTAAGAACAAGGCAAAGTTTTTTTTCCGTCCCGAATGGATTTCTTCCCTATCCTTTACCGAAAGTCAGCAGGGACAAACCCTGGAGCAAGCCCTAGTGAATCTTTTTTTAGGAACCGAGTTGAATTTTTTTGCCATGTATCCTGGAACGGTGGTCATAGTAAAAGATGCCAAGCAGTCTATTCAAAGAAAAGAAGCAATACAAGATGCTATCCGCGAGAAGAAAACAATTGAACAATATGTTCTTGGAGATCAGGGTACTTCAACAAAGGGAACAGCTATCCTCAAGGGAAAAATAATAGATTCAAAGTCGGGCGATCCCTTATCGCAAGTCAACATCTACATCGTGGATCTAAAGGTTGGTGCAGCCACGGATCAAATGGGAAATTATACCCTTCGGGTAGCCCCCGGGGTTCATGTATTAAATGTTAGCAGTATCGATTACGAACCTAAGGTAATTGATTTAGCCATCTACAAAGATGGACTGATTAATCTTGAATTAGAAAAGAGCGCCCGGCTTCTTGATGAAGTTGTTGTTCGGGATGGCAGTACGTTGGATCAGGCAACAAGCCGAATAGGCGAGACACAATTAACCATGAGCACGTTAAAGCTAGCTCCTGCATTAATGGGTGAAGTAGATATCATAAAACAGATTCAAAATCTACCCGGGGTAACCACCGTGGGCGAAGCAGCTACCGGTTTTAATGTGCGCGGGGGCAGTGTAGATCAAAATTTGATTCTTTACGATGGATTGCCCGTGGGTAACAGTTCTCACGTGTTTGGCTTTTTTTCTTCTTTTAATCCGGAAGCGGTTCGCACTGCTTCTTTGTATCGCGGGGGCATTCCAGCGGAATATGGTGGCCGTGCATCATCCATTCTTGATATTAAATCAAGAGAAGGAAGCTATGAGAAATGGAATGGCAATGTGGGGGTTGGACTTATCACTAGTAATTTTATGATCAATGGTCCTCTGCAAAAAGGGAAAACTTCGCTGGCCGCATCCTTTCGATCAACGTATTCCGATTGGCTGATGCGTGCCGTTCGAACTGATTATGTCGATCTGGAAAATAGTTCCGTTTTCTTTTATGATGGCACTATAAAGGTGGCTCATAAAATTAATGATCGAACTAAAATTTCGGCAACCGGGTATTCAAGTAAGGATTCCTTTACGCTGGACGGAGATACAACCTATCAATGGAAAAATCTATTAGGCGGTGTTAAGTTAGACTATCAGATTTCATCAGCGCATATCGCTGAATTCAGTGCGGGGGTAAGTTCCTATGCGTATAATGTAATAAACAAGGATTCATTAAATGGCTCAGAACTTTCCTTTCGACTTACTTCATCCGTTTTTAAAGCAAATTTTAATTATCAGTATGGCAACCACCAATTAAATTATGGATGGCAGTTAACCTATTATCAATTTAAACCGGGTTCCCTTAAACCCACCTCATCTTTTTCCAGTGCTAAAAATTTTTCTTTGACAAAACAGCATTCTGTAGAGAACGCACTCTATGTATCAGATAACTGGGCTTATCGAAATAGATTTTTTGTAGAAGGCGGCATTCGGTTTCCTATGTTTGCTTCCTTCGGGCCCTCTTCCATAAATGTTTACAAGCCAGGCGAGCCTCTTGAGATTTCAAATGTAATTGATACCCTAAATTATGGCAGGGGTCAGATTAGTAAAATGTATTTTGGACTAGAACCCCGGCTAACTCTTCGATGGATGGCTGGGCCAAACTCTTCTGTTAAATTGGGATATAGCAGAGTTTATCAATTTTTAAACCTGGTGACAAATTCAACGGCAGTTACTCCGGTAGATATTTGGCAGCCCAGTGGGTATTATTTTAAACCTCAACGTGCTGATCAAATCTCTTTGGGTTATTTCATTAATTCAAAAAATAAAATGTTTGATGCATCCGTAGAGGGTTTCTATAAAACAATTGAAAATATACTTGATTTTAAAGATGGTGCTCAACTGGTGTTAAACCCGCATTTGGAAACAGATTTACTTCAAGGAAAAGGAGAGGCTTATGGAATAGAAACACTTATATCAAAAAACATGGGTCGGTTCACCTGGTCAATGAACTATACCTATTCCAGAGCTCTTCGATTAATTTCCGGCCCCACCAGCAGCGAATCAATTAAC
Source organism: Cyclobacteriaceae bacterium (assembly GCA_018063305.1). Taxonomy (GTDB): domain Bacteria; phylum Bacteroidota; class Bacteroidia; order Cytophagales; family Cyclobacteriaceae; genus ELB16-189. The sequence continues at coordinate 5,459 of JAGPBO010000172.1, read as the reverse complement.
AATGGTAAGCAATATCCAGCTAATTACGACCAGCCGCACATCGCTAATCTTTCATGGAAATATAATCTATCCAGAAGATTTTTCTTCACCGGAAATTTCACCTACCATACGGGCAGACCAGTTACCGTTCCGCTTTCTGCTTTTGGGTTCGAGAATACTACGGTAGCTTATTTTTCCGAACGTAATAAGTACCGGATACCAGACTATCACCGGTTAGATTTGGCCCTTGTTATTGAGGGGAATCACAAACGAAAGAAAATTGCTTCCGGTACGTGGGTCATTTCTGTATACAATGTTTATGCCCGTAAAAATCCATATACAGTTTTCTTTAAGAATACCGGAGCAGGTATTCCTAAGCCATATCAGTTATCAATTATTGGAACAATATTCCCCTCCATCAGTTATAATCTCAAGTTTTAATGAACAGAAAAATAAATATGAGCAGTTGGAAATTAAAAGGGTTGATGCTTTTCCTAATCATGAGTTCTTGCGTGGAACCGATTTATTTTGAAGTTCCTCCGGCTGAGCTTCAATTAGTTGTAGAGGGATCAATAACAGATAATCCTGGTCCCTATATCGTTACTCTTTCAAAGGGCCTTAACCTCGATTCGGAATCAGCTACACCGGAGCCTGTACAAAATGCAAAAGTTACCTTGTTCGATGATGGAGGAAACTCAGAAGTATTTACGGAGGTCAGTGCCGGAATGTATTCAACCAATAATATCATTCAAGGTGAGGTAGGTCATACCTATTATATAAGAATTGAAACTTCGGATGGAAAGATCTTTGAATCTACACCAGAGAAGATTAACCCTGTGGGTGAAATTGAAGATATCCGATATGAATTCGAGGCTCGAACTTCCATTAAACCTTATGGAGAAGTAGTAGCTGATGTTTTTAATATCTATGTTGACTCGGATGCAGGAGCTGCGGATAACACGTATGTACGTTGGCGGTTTACGGGAACGTATGAAGTATTCACGTATCCACAATATCACACTACCTGGACTCCTCCGTACACGCCCTATAGTACACCCGAACCATGCAGTGGTTGGGTACTATTGCCTGCACCGGGGGGTGGAAAGTTGGAGCAAGTTGGTGAATGTACATGTTGCATCTGTTGGGTAAATACCTTTGAAGTAATGCCACAGCTTTCCGACACGCAATTAGTCAGTAATAACCAATTTAAAAATATTAAAGTGGGAGAGGTTCCTATTACACCTACTAATTTTAATAAGAGATATCAGGTGAACGTAGAGCAAATGAGTCTATCGAAAGACGCCTTTGAATTTTTCAAACTCATTCGAGCACAGAAGGAAGGCGCGTCCAGCTTATTTCAGCCACCTTCCGGTAAAATAAAAGGCAACCTGAATCCAGTTAATAATTCAGCATCGGTGTTGGGATTCTTTTGGGCGACATCGGTTAATAAAAAATTCATTTTCATTGAACGAAGTGATGTTCCTTATTTGATTACACCCATGGACATAATAAAGCATGCCTGCACCAACTTTCCCTATTCAACAACGCAAAAACCGAATGGATGGTGAGAGGCAAGTTTCTTTTTATTATTGGTTTTCTGATTTGTGTGATCAATACGCAGGCACAAATAGCAAGGGAAGAATTATCAAAAAAGTTTGATAGGTATCAATCTCTTTGGACAAAAAACAGATTACATCTTGTACTAAACCAAACCAAATTTTCACCTGGCGATACGGTTTGGTTCAAAGCCTATTTGCTGGGCGAGGATCAGAAAGTAATTCCTGGAAGGCAACTTGTGAATGTCAATCTGGTTGATTCCAGTGGTGCAGAAAGAATTCACATTCTATTTAGAGTTAACAATGGTATGGGATATAATCAGTTTGTCATCCCTGATTCGCTTTCGGTCGGAATTTATCTGGTAACCGCTTATACGAATTGGATAAAGAATTTTGGTGATGAACTTATATATAAAAAGAAAATATCTATTGTTGAAGGAAATTCAATTCTTGAAGAAAGAGACCCGATTTATGATGTAAAAGCAGAGGGTGGCCATTTAATTAATCATGTTACGAATCGGGTTATTTTCCGAACGGACAAATCGAATATATCCATAAAGATAGTTAACAATCAAAATCAGGAAGTAGGAACGACCCAGAGTAACCCATATGGAATAGCTGCTTTTGAATTTATTCCTGAAGTGGGGGCATCCTACTTTGCTCATTTGATTAACGATGATCACAAAATTTCGTTACCACCAACTGAAATAGATGGTTGTAGTGTACGATTACTTTACACTGTGGGTAGTATAAACCCTACTATAAAGATTGAAGTTCCCTCTGCATCCAACTATCATGATGCGTTATTTGTCTTTATCGTTTCACAAGGTAAAATCCACGATAGTTTTACGGTAACTATCGGAACAGAAAATAGTGCATCACTACAAATACCTATTGATAAACTACCTGAAGGCATTGCGCACATATCGGTGCTGGCACGCAACGGCAATCTTTTAGCGAGTCGTGATTTTTATTGTTCCGCTAAGGATTCAATACAGGGGACAGTAGAATTAAACATACCCAGTTATCAAACACGAGAAAAAGTTAATGCCCTAGTATCCTTGACAGATGCGGAAGGGAATCCCCTGGTGGGAGAGTTTTCTGTACGGGTACTTAATGCATATCTTTTTGAAGATCTCGCAAAAAATTCTTTCTCTAATGAAATAACTGATTTCTCCAATTTTGGAAATTTAAATCTTAGTCGAACTGACTCTTCGTGGCTTACAGTAGTTAATGATTGGCTGGTTACCACGACAAAGGCGCTGCCCTGGAAGGAAATAATTTCCAATAATGGAGCAAAACCAAGATATCCCCAAACGGGGATGATTGAAAAAAACGGCCACGCTTATATAGGGAATACGACCGAGGTTGCTCCTGAACAAACACAAGTCATGTTCTATCTTCAAAAAAGTAGCATTCTCCATCAAACCTTTATTATGAAAGGAAGCGTTGGACTTGTGATTCCTGAAATTTATGGGAATGATGAGTTTTTTTATCTGGCCCAAGCTCCCACAGGAAAAGAGATCCTGAATTTACGGATGGATTGGGAAGGCGATCAAATCCAATTACCGCACGCTCCGGTTTGGAAAGAATCTCAAGGTATTGATTCTTATGCAGCCTTCGCATCCAAGCGTAAATTAATTGATCAATCCTTTAGCGTTTATATACCTGAATTATCTGAAACAGTGAAGGGGTCTACTTTTGAAGAGAAGGTAGCCAGCGCAGATGTAGTGGTCATGGTTCAGGACTACCTGATCTTTCCTACTATGGCCGAATTGGTAAAAGAAATTATTCCCTCACTCTATCATCGTAAAACAAAGAATAGAGAAATTGTACGTGTTACTTTGATACCCCCTATGATGGAAACCAATGATCCTCTTTACATCATTGACGGAATGGCTACTAAGAACACAAATTTTTTCCTTAACCTAAATCCGGCCAATGTCATCTCAATAAAGGTTATTAATAATCCAAAGAAATTATTACCACTGGGGCTTTTAGGTAGAAATGGTGTCGTGCTGGTTCAAACTAAAACCGGAGATCTAAGAGAACCTTTGGATGATCCGGCAAAGAAGATTGTAGGGCTAAATAAGACCTTATCTTTTAATACACCTTGGGAAACGAGTGAGAATTTATATGCTCCCGTTTTCAGATCAACTATCTATTGGAACCCAACAATCAGTACAGATTCAAATGGCAAAGCCACATTTAAATTCAGCTGCACCGATGACGTGGGTCGGATGGTTATTCGCATTGACGGCATGGCGAATGGGAAATCCTTTACGCTAATAAAGAACTTTGAGATTAATTAAACCTGCGTTCTCCAAAAATTTATATATGTTGACTTCTACAAATTCTTATTAAAGAAATCTATAGTCCGCTGCCAGGCAAGTTCAGCGGCCGGTTTATCATAGCGGGGAGTGGTGTCGTTGTGAAAACCATGATTCACGTCTGGATAAATATAAGCGGTGTATTTTTTCTTATTTTCTTTTAAGAGTGCTTCATACGCAGGCCAACCCTCATTTACGCGTGTATCTAAACCGGCATAATGCAGAAGTAAGGGAGATTGAATTTTAGGCACATCTTCGGCAACCGGTTGCCCGCCATAGAAGGGAACCGCAGCTGATAACGTAGGAATGCGAACAGCCATCATGTTTGAAATCCATCCACCAAAACAAAAACCAACAACGCCCACTTTTCCGTTACACTCTGGGTGTGCTTTCAAATGATCGTAAGCGGCAATAAAATCTTCAAGCATTTCATTTCTGTCGCGCTTGCTTTGCATAGCCCGACCATCATCATCATTACCGGGATAGCCACCAAGAGGTGTGAGTGCATCCGGAGCCAAAGAAATAAATCCAGCCAGTGCCGTCCTTCTACCTACGTCTTCAATGTATGGATTTAGTCCTCGGTTTTCATGCACGACAATCACACCAGGTTGTTTACGCTTTACATCAGCTTTCTTAGAAAGAAGTCCTTTAATGCTTCCGCCTCCTTTGGGTGAATCATAATTGATATAATCCGATTTTAGTCTTGGGTCATTAGGCTGAACCTGAATGATGTGATAATCGGGGCTGATAAAACTAAGCAGGGAAGCAACGGTAATTCCGCCCACGGCATAGGTGGAAAGCTTATCTAAAAATAGCCGTCTTTCAATTCGGTTATGCGCATAGGCATCATACAAATCAAATACTTCTTGCTTGATATCTTCTTTCTTGAGCTCTTTCATAGTGCTTGTTTTTATTGTTTCACTTGTCAGGTTAAACCTCAGTTATTAAGTTCAAGATAGCAAATTCATGTTTATCCCAGATTGATTTTTTATTGGTGGTAGGTGGTCTGAACGAATGGGATTAGCTGCTATTTCTCCGGTATTGGGTGCCTGAAAAGAATGATTCCAAAAAGTATAGCCAGCACAGTATAAACACCGCTGACAAGTATTAGCAATAGTGGAAGTTGTGGATTTGAAATAGAAGCTTTTACTAAGGCTAATCCGGCAATCATAAAGTGCGTGAGATTGGCAACGGCAACCGGGCGATTATAAATTCCACCGATTAAACTTTCTTTCGTCATCCAATTAAGCATGGCAAATCCAAAATAAAGGGCACCCAAAATTTGTCCGAGGAGTATGGATGCTTGTGATGGATTAACTCCCAGACTTCCAATTATTAGATCGGGTGCAAATGTTAATACGATTCCAGATACTCCAAGTAGGAGTGAGGTTGCTATCATAATCCATTTCGTGTTCATAATTGTGTTATTAGAGTTCTGGCTTAAAGCTAATAAAAAATGCTCACCTGAAAGTTCAGCGCAGATACATAATAGAAAATCAGTCTTTTAATTATCCTCGTGCTTAGCGGTAGGCTTGCTTCCACCACCCGAGTTGCTACTTCCATATCTTCACTTAAATAAGTCAATATAGCTTAT
>JAGPBO010000019.1 GCA_018063305.1 Cyclobacteriaceae bacterium | reverse complement strand
GCCGGTCAAGGTAACTTGTTTATTTACATCGTTTAGCCGCAGTTCACCGCAGGTATGAGTTCTTAGCATGGTAAAATCCTTAAATTTGAGGGGCGCAAATTAATAAAGGTTGCACGTTATACCTTCGTCTCGCCCCAATTTCGTTATACAATAACTATGAAGAGAATTCTGTTTTTCCTGTCGTTTGTTAGTTTGTTTGGTTTTGCACCTGATAAGTTGATTAAAACCAAAGTTACGGATGGCATCACCATATCACTCCCTGCCGAACTTTTGCCCATGACGGATGATGATATTATACAACGATATCCATCCGTTCGGGCTCCCTTAGCCGCGTATACGGACCTTAATCGAACTCTGGATTTTAGCGTTAATATTTCGGCCACGCAATGGCCGGATGCTGATTTGGAGATGGCTCAGAAATTCTTCAAGTCGAGTATTTATAGTTTTTATGATCGTGTGGATATGCTTCAGGAAGGAATTCATGAAGTTCATAAAAAGAAATTGATCTACTTTGAATTTGAATCCCGTGTAAACGGAAACCGTATGGCACTGGGTGAACAGCAGCCTGTATTTCGCTACACCTATATCCAGTATCTGGTGGAGCCTAAGCGCACTTTGGTATTTACCTTTACCTCTCCTAAAGCATCGAAGGAAGACTGGCAGGAGACTGTACGCACCATGATGAAGACGATTAAAATTAAGTAATCACCGGATTTCATGGATTTGTACTCTGACGATTTCTTTATGAAAGAGGCTTTGAAAGAAGCCCGTAAAGCTTTTGAACTGGGGGAGGTGCCGGTAGGAGCAGTGGTGGTTTGCCAGAATAAGATTATTGGCCGGGCGCATAACCAAACCGAGCAATTAACAGATGCCACAGCGCATGCCGAAATGCTGGCTGTTACCGCTGCGGCTAATTTTTTGGGATCAAAATATTTAGACGAATGTACGTTGTATGTTACGCTGGAACCCTGCGTGATGTGTGCCGGAGCATTACATTGGGTGCAGTTGCAGCAACTTGTTTTTGGTGCGAGTGATGTGCAACGTGGTTACTCGTTAATTCAGCAGTCGTTGTTACATCCGCGCACGGTTGTTAAGAAGGGCGTGGGTGAGGTGGAAAGTAAAGAGCTACTCAATCAGTTCTTTAAAAAACTAAGAGAATAGCTCTTATTAAATGCTTCTACAGGTCAGGCTTCTTTGGCCTTCTTTGCTTTCGCTTTTTCAGAATCTACTTTTTTGCCGTTTTTGTGCTCGCCTAAAAGAATGACATCTTTCGTCATTTCATATTGTTTGGCGGCTTGCATCATTGCCTGATGGCTATCGCGAATTAAAATTGTACCTGTGCGGGCGCCTTTGTTGCGGACTTCAAGCCAAAATCCGTCTTTTTTCTTTTTTGGTAGTACAGGAGGTCTTCCCATGATATAGTGTTTTTTAGCGTTTATTTGGCTTTTATAGCCTATTCGTAAAACCACCGAACCGCTGTTTTGGTTCAAGTGGCGCGAAGGTAGCCATTTTTGGCCAGATTTCAAGCATCAATGGAAAGGTAGCCAGGTGCCGATATGCCTGCCTTAAGCACAGGATCCGGAATAGCCGCTTTACGCTCTAACCTTATAGGCTGCACGCCCGCCCACACGTTTAATTCATAATCCTCCGCCTCATCTATCGGGGCGCCCTCTCTTACTTTTGCTGAGACTTCATTGATTTCAAAAGACAAAACCAGGGTTTTTTTCCATTCGTTGTCATTGGGTTTACGAACATCATCCCAGCGACCCGGACACATTTTATTAGTGAATATTTCCATTGCCGTATAGAGTTCATCTTTATCAGTAACATGTTCGGGTTCACTAAATAGGATAACAGATCGGTAATTAACAGAATGATTAAAGGCAGAGCGTGCTAATACAAGCCCATCAATTAATGTTACACTTATGCACACTGGATTTTTTTTTGATTGGAGCTCGCGCATGTAGAAGCTACCCACCGAACCGTGTAGGTATAATTTATTTTCAATACGGCAAAACCCGGTTGGTATTTGAAAGGGTTGATTGTCTTTAACGTATGCAATTGTACAAAAGAGTGCTTCGTCCAATATGGAGTAAATAGTTTCTTTGTTGTACACACCACGCTTGGGTAAGCGAGTGATTTTGGTTTTGTCGGTGATGGGGAATTTTTCCATACTGATATTTTTAACTTTTAAGTCAATTACTTTTTCTTTTGATGATAAAGCAATCTTTAAATTGCTCCATCCCAATTTTTGGATAATACTTAACTGCTTTGGGTGCGGCTAATAAAATGAGTGTGGCGTTTTCACCAGCTACTTCATGTGTTAAACGAATCAACTCTTTGCCGATGCCTTGTTTTTGAAAGGCTTCATCCACAGCCAAATCAGAAAGATAGCAGCAAAAAGAAAAGTCGGTGAGTGCCCGTGATACACCAATCAATAAATCATTTTGCCAGGCGGTAATGAGAACGTTGCCATGCTGAAGCATTTTTTCCATGCGATCGCGATCATCAACCGGCCTTCTTTCCGCTAACGTTGATCGCTTCAATACATCAATGAATTGATCGACCGAAATTTTAATATCACTGCGATAGTTTATGTCCATGTTATTTGATGTTCAAAACAATTTTTCCAAACCGGTCACTTTGTTCCATGCGTTGCATGGCTTCATTGATTTGGTCGAATGGATAGATCGTATCAATGATGGGTTTGATGTTGCGACTTTCTACAAAATCAATCATCGAAAGAAACTCATCGCGCGTGCCCATGGTAGTGCCATGTATGGAGATTTGCTTCCAATAAAGTAGTCGTGTGGGGAGGTTGGTAATGTCTCCGGCTGTGCGACCAAATATGGCAATGCGCCCACCGGGCACCATAAGTTCTAAGAGGTCCGAAAACTGCGCTCCACCCGCACTATCAATGACAATATCAAATCCACCGGATTCTTTTAGTGCTTGCTTTGTCCACTCTGGATCTTTGTAGTTGAACCCACCAGCGGCTCCAAGTTCTTTTGCCTTACTCAATTTTTCATCTGATCCTGAAGTAACATAGACTCTTGCCTGGTAAGCAACAGCAAATTGAAATACCCACAAGGCTGCGCCACCGCCAATGCCGGTGATCAAAACCTTTTCTTTCGTGCGTAAGCGGGCTTTCGAAAATAAGGCACGGTAGGCAGTTAATGCCGACAGGGGAACAGCAGCCGCTTCTGCAAAGGAGAGATGTTCGGGCTTTTCAAAAACTTGCTTCTTGGAAACAACGACATAGTCGCTGAAAGTTCCGGCATCGGGCACACCTAAAATCTTAAATGAGTTGCCTTGCACAATTGGATTATCGCCCCAGTTGAGACTTGGATTAATGATAACTTCCATTCCAATTAATAATGGATCAGCATCTTCACCAACATCTTCAATCACTCCACTTCCATCCGAACCCAACACGATACCATCCGGAAAACGTTGTTCCTTTTGAATCCATAGATCACGATGGTTAAGTGCCGCATTATGTAAACGCACCAACACTTGATCTTTTATGGGTTTAGGTTTTTTTATCTCACGAATCTCGAGGGGTGCACCCGGTCGTGTAAAGAAGGAAGCTTTCATGAAGAAATAATTTTATTTACTACTTCAAAGGAACATTATGATTCCAGTTGTGAGTATCGTGTTCGTTACCCATACGGATGTCATGAAGTTTTTTCTTTACGCGTTGCTGAAAACTTGAACTGCTGTCGGCCGGAAGCGTATAATCTTTTCCTTCAATATTAATGATTGCAATGGTGGATACAATTGCAGCGGTGCCAACACCAAATGCTTCTGTAAGTTTTCCGTTTTCAAAACCCGCTTTCAATTCGGTAACACTTACTTTTCGTTCTTCTTTTGGTATACCCATATTATCGGCTAATGTTAAAATTGAATTGCGGGTTACGCCATCTAAAATGGAAGAGGTGAGTTGCGGAGTGATTAGTTTTCCATCGAGCACGAACATTACATTCATAGCGCCCGATTCATCGATGTACTTATGCTCTTTCGCGTCAGTCCAAAGTACCTGATCAAAGCCTTGCTCTTTTGCCAATTGGGTTGGGTAGAACGCGCCACCATAATTACCGGCACATTTCGCAAAGCCTGTACTTCCTTCGGCTGCGCGCACATAAGTTTCTTCAACTTTTACCCGAACCGGTTTTGCGAAATAAGGGCCAACAGGACTTGTAAGAACCACAAACTTATATTCGTCAGAAATTTTTACTCCAAGTCGCGATTCCGTTGCAAAAATTACCGGACGCAAATAAAGAGCCGAGCCTTCCGAATCAGGGACCCAGTTAGCATCGGTAGCAACAATAGCGCATAAGCTCTCAATGAACATTTCTTCACTAATGGCTGGCATACACATGCGATCTAATGAGCGTAACAAACGCTGATGATGGCGATGCGGACGGAAAATTGAAATCTCACCCTTTTTGTTTTTGAATGCTTTCATTCCTTCAAAAACAGACTGACCATAATGAAGAGAAAGAATAGCAGGTGTCATTGGAATTTCTCCGAAAGGCATAATTTGTGGCTGTTGCCATTGACCATTTTTATAATTGGCAATCAGCATGTGATCGGAAATATAATTTCCAAAACCAAGGTTATTGAAATCAACAGAAGAGATTTTTGAGTGGTTGGTACGTTCTACAGGTATGTTCATTATAGTAAAGTTTGAAAGAGGGTATTATTTCTTTTTTAGGCAGTCAATCTGCGATGATAATTAATCTGACCCAGGTGGTAGCTTAAGTGCATAGCCAGATGAATCAGAAAATATTCAGTCGTTGTTTTTTCTTTTAGAACGAGCAAGGGATATTCTGATTTCAATTGCTCTTCAGGAATAGCGGGCACAACTGTTTGAATAGTTTGAATCGTAGAATCAATTCGTTTAATCAATTCTGATCTTGGAATATCTTTCAATGCAAATTCTGCATCGCGATCTCTCACATATCCGGTATTGCCTAATGTAGCTCCAATGTAGGTGTCGAGATTACCTACTAAGTGCAAACACAAGTTGCCAGCAGAGTTGGCGATGCCTCCAACAACCTTCCAGATTTGAGTTTCACTTTTATAGGATTCTAACTCAACTTTAAGTTTGGCAAGATCGCGACAGAAAAGAGTAACAAGTACAGCGTTTATCATTTTCTTGTTTTGTTTAATCCAAATTTATAAATGATTTTGAATATTACGGATAACAGATAATTTCATTTTTCTATCTGACATTCAGTTTGATGCTCGATTACTTAGATAGCTGCGTTCTCCATTTTGTGCGAAGTTGATACCCTTTATTTACAATGTATATACCAGCTACCGTTAAGAACATCGATAAAATAATTTTAAGTGTTAGTTTTTCACTTAGTATTAGCCAACCTAATAATATGGCCACTATGGGATTGACATAAGCATAAAGTGACACTAACGTCATGGGCAGGTGTTTTATAGCGTATGAATAACAAGCGTAGCCTGCTACGGAGCCAATTAAACTTAGGTAGGTTAAAGAATAGATTACCTCATTTGTCCACTGAATTTTTGAGTAGTCATCCAGTACCAGACTAATCGGGATAAGAAAAAGTCCACCAAATAACATCTGCAACCCAGCGTTAAGAAACGGATTCGAATGATTATTTCTTTTTTTAATCCAAACACTTCCAAAAGCCCAACCGAGGTTACCAAGAAAAGTCATTAGAATACCTAACTGATAATTTGAATTAGCAAAGTCGGCTAAGTGTTCGCTAAAGATCATAACGATGCCGCTAAATCCAATTGCTAATCCAACAAGGATAAGGAAGGAGGGTTTATCATCCTTATTAACAAGCAGATTGATTAGTATTACCCACACGGGCATGATCGAGCAAATAATGGCAGCCATGCCGCTTGAAATATATACTTCAGCCCATCCTACTATACTAATGCCTACCGTGATCATAAAAAATCCGCTGATGGCTTGATGAATCAACACTTCCTTGCCGGGTAATTTTACTTTGCCGATGGTTAACATTAAACCAATAAGGATTGGACCGGCAGTAAGAAACCGAAGCATCGAAAAAAGAAACGGTGGAAATTGCATAACCCCAATTCGTAATGCCAGGTAGGTTGTGCCCCAAACAACGCATACAAATGCTAAAGCGAGGTACCCCAACATTGGAGCTTTACCAGAGGTTGAATTCATCATGCAAATTATCCTGATTCAACGACAATAGAACGGTTTCAGTTTTAATAATTTTAACCCAGATTATGCGTTAGGTATGCAAAATCTGTTCGAAGGGTTGACATCCTGACGTTTACCGCAAGATGTCAAGGTTAGCTCTGACAATAAAAATCGCTAGCTTGGTTTTAATTTTGTTCTATAAGTCGTTGATTTTCATTCGTCAATTATTCAATAGAAATTTCTATTGAATAATTTGGGTTTAACAAATCAGTTAAGGACTATCATTATGAAGGCAAACTTCAAACCTGAGTTTAAGTATTCGGAGGCTGAGCACATTGAAAAGCGCAGAGCATGGAAGGGTTTCTCTTCGCAGGGTCAATTTCAAAATTATTTTCAAATTGAGTTATGGCCAACCATAGAATGATAACTTAGAGAAAGATTTAAATACACTTGGGGAGCTGATGAGGAAGTAATCAGGGGGCAGTGTATTGGTTTTGCCACAGCTTCACCCATTTTCTTTTTTGAATTGGGTGAAGGGTGTCCCAGATTTTTTGACTACGCTCAACAAGTCCTTCCTTTGCAATCTCTTTTAACTCGGGTGGTGGCACATCCGAATTTCTTACAGTGGATTCTATTAACTGATAATATTCTGAATTGATCTCTTGAATGGATTGGCACTGGCTATTCTTTAGTTTTAATTCAGATTTCCAGAAAAGGGGATCATAAACAATTACGGGCTCATCCGACTCACCCTCCTGAGCCACTGCCGGAATGGCAATGATTCCTACTAAAAATGCGCTGATGGTGAATGCCCAAAGCCGTTTCATACCGCAAAATAAATACATCTTATTGAATAAACTTACCCGCTCATCTAATCATATCGACCAAAGACAATTTTTTATAGATGAATTACGAAAACAAAACGGCCTTGCCGGGATAACGGATGACCGGTTGTCACTTTACCAGTCACCCGTTTTATTATTTTCCGGATTTTAACTTGTCAATTTCGGCCTGGTATTGGGGTAGAAATTGCTTTTGTTCTGCAGGTAAATTTTTGATAGCTGTATCCCAATATTTAATGGCATTTTTCTTATCACCAACCGCAGCATAACCTCTTGCTAAGCCTACGTTTGGCGTAAACTTATCTTCCGGATGCTTTTGCGCGTTGTATTTAAAAACCTCAAGGGCCATATCATTTTTTCCAGCTTGTAACAACGATCGGCCATATTGATGGATTGATTGCGCGGTTGCGTCCGGTTCTTTAATAGCCTTATCCATTATTGCATTTGCTTCGGCATCCCGATCCAAGGCATTTAGCACAGCCGCTTTTGTTCGTAGTGAATTGAAATTTTCTTGACCAACAAATTGTCCACTAATTGCAGTTTCGGCCCAGGTCAATGCTTCCTCAAGGTTGGTTTTGTTCTGTACGCAAAACATAGCAGCCGTCATCCAGTTTTGATAATCAAAACCAGGAGCTGATCGCAACTCATCCCGCATTTTAGATATGTATAGGGTATTCATGTTTGGCACCTCAATGCTGAATGGAACTCTTTTTTTATCCCATGTCAAAGATGCTTTTGCTGATGCAGGTTGCCTATCATCAAATGCGTAAGTAAGCCATTCCGTATAAGGTGCATCTTGGGGTGTTACATCCACACGTAGTGCATCTTCTTTGGCATCATAAAAGAAACTTCCCCAACTGGTGCTGTTTTTTGAGAATACCCACGTATAGGGTCCTTCTTTTGACACAGCAAGAAACAAACCATAGGTACCGGCCTTTAAAGGTTTGCCCTCAATGGTTACATCGTGCGAAACTGTAAAGATTGTGTTTTCATTGGCGCCTGCTCGCCACGGAGCAGACTTAGAAGTTCCAAAGCCTTGATCAATAAAACCAAAATGTGCGGCACCGCCCCAAATCTTGCCACTTCTATCTTCTCCGCTTGGTGAATGGACATCAGGACTACTATACGTAATTGACACTTCTACCGGGCCAATGAATTGAGTTACTTTCGATTTTTGATTATCGCCACTGGGTGGTGTGGTTACCCCTTGCGACCAACCCAGGGTTGTAATGGAAAATAGAAAAAAGAGCGTGTAGATTTTTTTCATGATTCTTTGTTTTTTGGTTACCAAATAGAAATCATTGGTTAAACGGGATTTAAAGACTTTCGGTTATCCGGCTAATCTTTATTTAAGGCTACACCTTTGACATTGAATGAATTGGTACCAGCATGCGAATGGAACCCGGTTGCATTTGAATTTTAAAAACATGTTGCGGGTTCTGACTTTCCCCATCGATGTGGTAAGGCATGGGTTTTTCAAACTGTAAAGCAATTTTTTTACCTTTTTTAATATCCGCAAAGGCAGATTTATGAAGTTGGCCAGAAAACATTTTTGTGGCAAAGCCAACGGCCTGGTGCAGCGGTATTTTCCGAATCATACTTATATCCAATAAGCCATCGCACACAGATGCGCTGGGTGCAATATTCGCGTTGTTTCCAAATTGCGATGAATTTGCGAAGGCAACCATGAAAGCATTTTGATGGAAGGATAAATCATCAATTTGAATATTGACTTCAAACTCTTTGTAACGCAGAAACTCGCCCAGTACTAACTTGCTATAACTGATTAGGCCGCGTTTTCCATCTTTACCAAACATACCGGCTATATGCCCGTCAAACCCAATGCCAGAAACATTGATGGACAGCTGATCATTTACCTGAAAGGAATCCATGGCAATGATTGATGAAGATCCAATCAGGGACAACGCATCGTTAATCTTCATGGGTATGCGGAGATGCCTGGCAAGTCCATTGCCGGAACCACAAGGCAGGATACCCATAACCTGGTTAGTGTGAACAATTGCCTTCGCCACTTCATTTACAGTTCCATCGCCCCCCACGGCAAAAATCGTTTCATATTCCTTATCTACTATGCCCGCGTGAGCTAGCTCGGTGGCATGTCCACGCCCTTTGGTAAACTCTAGGGTAGCCTTTAGGCCGAGTTGATCGCATTGCGAAATAATAGCCCCTTCAATCCTGGATTGATACCCGGTGCCCGAGTATTTATTGATTATAAATAATACCTTCTTATTTTCGCTCATCGATTACATGCCTTGTTAAAGGTACGATACTTCATTATGGAATTTAAAAAGCGTAAAATAAAATTTAAAGCCTGGGATGTTGAAAGTCGTTTATTAATGCGGTTAAATTCTATTGATTGCAATAAAGGCGAACTTTTCAAGAAAGATCATATACTACTTCAGTTTACCGGATTGCTTGATAGAGAAGGCGAGGAGGTCTATGAATTAGATGTATTGATGATCTCGTTAGAAAAATTCGTTGTCTATTGGAATGACAACGCGAATGGCTGGTATTACTATCCCATAAATGATCTTTCGCAAGGTAGCCCGTTTCTTATGCAAGAAGCAGAGCGAATGAAAAGGTTTTGCAGCTATTTTGAACTCCTACCTGCTCGCTAGGCTAGCTTCCCTTCAATATAACTAATGGCCTGACCAATGGTTTGCATCTTTTCCGCATCATCATCCGGAATTTTGATATCAAAGGTTTGCTCAAACTCCATCACCAATTCGGCATAATCCAGCGAATCAATACCAAGATCTTTTACGAAGCTTGCATCGGGAGTGATTTCAGAGTCGGGAATCCCTAATTTGTCAATAAGGATGTCATGTACTTTCTTTTGAACGTCCTGCATAGGATTGTAAGTTGTTCAAAGCTAAGAATCTTTCGGGAATTTTTATTGGGCGCTGGGTAAGTTTAAAACCTAAGTAAAAATTCCGTGCCTTCGCCTAAGGTAGACTTCACCGTAATACTACCTTCATGTTGCCTCATAATCTGTTTAGACAAACTTAATCCAATACCAGAACCCGATTTCTTTGTTGAAAAGAAAGGAATAAAAATCTTTTCAAGTGCATCGGCATCAATGCCGGCCCCATTGTCTTTCACGGAAATAACAGCCCGGCCTTTTTCATTTGAGTAGGCTGTCAACCATATTTCTCTATCAGACTGTTCATCAAACGCCTGAATGGCATTCTTCAGAAGATTAATCAACACTTGTTCGATCATAGTTTTATCAGCCGATATATATAGGTTTTCGGGGTTAATCTTTAGGGTAATAGTAATGGCATGATCGGCCAATTCTTTTTTGTGGAGATGGGCAAGTTCTTCCAATAATTCTTTTACAGCTATTTCTGCTAACTTAGGTTTAGGAATATGAGTGAGGTTTTTGAATTCTTTTACAAAACGAATAAGTCCACCACTTCGTCTGTTAATTGTTTGCAACGATAAGTACATATCCTCCAGTTCCACTTTTGTTAAGGGCCTTTCCGTTTGTTCATCTATTCTGCTTTTCAGGTCCTCTTCAACAATACCAGCCAACGAAGAAATTGGTGTTACCGAATTCATAATTTCGTGTGTGAGTACCCGAACCAGATTTTGCCAGGCCTCCATTTCTTTTTCTTCTAGTTCGCTCTGAATATTATTCATGGAAATAAGCTTGACTTCTTCATCACGCAAAGTAAGTTCTATGGCGAATACTGAAAGTTGAATGGTTTCGTCTCCAAACTTAAGTTGTAATAACTCGCGACCTCCGGTTTTTAATTTTAGAAAGGTATCGACCAGTGTTTCACTTACTTCTTTCAGGTCATCAATATGATCGGCTTTTGTAATGCGCAACAATCGTTTCGCGGCTGTGTTCATAATCTGAATGGAGCCATCACGCTTAAAAGTCAGTAAACCGATGGCTACATGCTGAACAATATTTTTGAAAAACTGATATTCGGAGTCCTTCTCTTTACGTGACATCCGAAGTTTGGCTATGGCTTCGTTAAGTTCCCTATGTAAATTTTGAATGGTCGGATCATCACTTTCTGTTTTAAAACTTTGTGAGAGGTCATCAAATCGGATGGAATCTAAAAAAGAAGTGATATTCTCGTTTGATGATTCTAACTCCTTCATCAATTTGGTTACCTGAAAAAGAATGGCACCAAGCAAAGCCAGAATAAGGATATAACTACGGTTTGCAGAAGAAAAAACAAAGGCAAACACCACCATCGTGGCCAGTAGAATGCCTACCCGCGTTACTAATGGCGATCGCCAGTTAATATCCATTAAATCCCGTATTTTTCCATCCTCCGATAAAGAGAAGCACGCGTTAGGCCAAGTTCTTCAGAGGCTTTCGAAATGTTGCCGCTGTGCAATTGAATAGCTTTTACCACGGCCGCTTTTTCAACCTCATCAAGATTTAACGTATCGCTGGCAATTTCATCCGTGCGTTTTCTGCTGAAAAGGAAATCGCTTTCCTGAAGCGTAGGTGAGTCGGCCATGATTACACCACGCTCGATGGCATGTTGTAGTTCGCGTACGTTCCCGGGCCAAGGATATTTTTTTAATTTATTCATTGCCTCAGGCGAAATACTGAGCACTTCTTTCCTGTATTTTTTTGAATAGTAATTTAAAAAATGATTGGCCAGCATAGGGATGTCGTCAATACGATCACTTAATGGGGGTAGGGTAAGTTCCACGGTATTTATCCGATACAATAAATCTTGTCGAAACCTTCCTTCGTTAACCATTTGATGCAAGGGCATATTGGTAGCACAGATTAAACGGATATCAACTTCCATAGCTTGATTGGCACCCACTCGGGTAACTTGTCGACTTTGCAAAGCGCTTAATAATTTACTTTGCAAACTCATACTTAAATTTCCAATTTCATCGAGGAACAACGTACCGCCATGGGCAAGTTCAAAACGTCCTGGGCGATCTTCGCGTGCATCGGTAAACGACCCTTTCTTATGTCCAAATAATTCGCTTTCAAAAAGACTTTCCGTGATCGCGCCCATATCCACCGCTACAAAGGAATTATCTTTCCGCATTGACTTCTGATGAATGGCCCGGGCCACTAACTCTTTACCCGTTCCATTTTCCCCTAATATCAAAATGTTGGCATCGGTTTTTGCCACCTTGTCAATTAATCCAAATACTTGATTGAGCGCATCACTCTGGCCAATAATATCCCGAAAGGGTTGACTGATTTGTTCTTCAAGCATTTGCTTGGCTTTGCGCAATTTATCTACCTCGTTATACGATTTTTTCAGTTTAATCGCAGTGGAGATCGTAGCTACCAATTTTTCATTTTGCCACGGTTTTAAAATAAAATCGGTTGCACCTTCTTTTAGTGCACGAACGGCCATCTCCACATCACCAAAGGCAGTTATCATAATAACTACTGCGTTTGGATCTCGCTCTTTGATTTGTTTTAACCATTCAAAGCCTTCTTTACCGCTGGTGGTATCTTTGCTGAAATTCATGTCCAGCAGGATCACATCGTAGGTGTCGTTATTAAGAAGAAAAGGAATCTTATTTGGATTTTTTTCGATGATCACCTGATGCCCGGTTTTTTTCAGCAACATTTTAGCCGCTAAAAGCACATCTTCATCGTCATCAATCATCAGAATTTTGCCGCCTTCATTCACAGGGAGTAGGTTTAAGTCAAATTAGTATAGTGGAAAAATTGTGCCATTACATGAACTGTTCGAAAACGCAGTTTTTGCTCCACAACTTGTGCTTATACGTACAAAGATGTTCAAAAATGAACAGAGTTGAAAGCCTTATGGGGCCATTGTATACGAATAAAGCGTAAGCAGATTTTTTGAATTTATAGTAAGAATGTACTCATCAGTCATTAAAGCATGAACAATAGTACCCGGAAGATTTACCAGATAAGTTTCTTCGGTACGCAGATTAAAAAATTTTAATTGATTGTTTTCCAGATAATATAACTCTTCTCCAAAAAAGTAAAATTGCTGTAGATTTTTTGCAGGAATGATTTCAATTTCTTGGCCTAAATGATTTAAAACCAGTATACCAGAATTTTTGTCCACCAGAAAAATAAGATTCAGATATTCACGCAGATAGGTAAACTCGGCATTGGCATTGATGTTCTCGGGATTGATAGTAAACTCCTGAATAACTTCGCTGCTACCCGGAATTACTTTTTTCAAAGACCAATCCGCCTTATCAAGAATCCAAAGCTTATTGTCATGCGTTGGGCATACGAGATAAGGTTCAATAGCCAGTGCTGGATCGATGGTGTAGTCTACTCTATTTTCAAAATTTCTTCCATACAACGAGTAGGTTTGCTTTTGTCTTGAATAAATAAAGATGCTGGGATGATACCACGGCTCTACCAATGTTGGTGATGTTTTAGAAAGAGATGCTATTTGTTTTCCGGTAGGATCATATTTTTTGATTGTACCGTTTTTATGAATTATAAAAAAATCACCTAGCCGGTCCAGCGTAATGGATGAAACATTTTTCTCTTTCCATCCTTTAATTCTTTTAAGATCAGTTTGTGTATAGCCAGTATGCGCAGGTAGCAAAAGACACATCAGTACCCCAATGAATAAATACAAACGATTACGCATGCATTTCAAATTTCTTCAATGATACATTCTTGCCATCGTACTCTGCATAGGTATCGAAGTGTACCCATTCACCCAAATTAATATACCGGCTGTTAGGCGCTACCGATAGATCGAGCGGCAAGTGTCGATGACCAAAAATATAAAAATCATGGTGTTGGGTCTTTTCAAGTTCTCGGCAATAGGCCAGCAGGTATTCATTTTCCTCTCCCGAAAACTTCTCTTCCAATTTTGTGTTGCTGATTCGGCTTTTCCGACTCCAATGATTAGCGAGCCTGATACCCAGGTTAGGATGGATGCGTGCAAACAACCATTGACTGAAACTGCTTTTAAATATCTTCTTTAGAATTTTATAGGTTGAATCACCTGGGCCTAAACCATCACCATGGCCAATAAGCAATTTTTGATTATTAATTACCAACTCCTGTGGTTCGTGGTAGATGATAATACCTAGCTCTTTTTCAAAGTAATCAAATAGCCACATGTCGTGATTACCTGTGAAGAAATAAATGGGCATGCCTTGATCTCGGAGTTCTGCTAACTTGCCTTGAAGGCGTATAAATCCTTTGGGGATGGCATAGCGATATTCGAACCAGAAATCAAAAATATCGCCCAGTAGATAAATGGCATGGGCATCGGCTTTGATCGTGTCGAGCCAGGCTATAATTCTTTTCTCACGAGCGATGCTGGTGGCATGATCGGGCACACCCAAATGAAAATCGGAGGCGAAGTATATTTTTTTCCCAATTGGTAACTGAAGATCATGAGCCATCAATACAAATAACGGTAAAAAGTAAAGCAATGAAAAAAGCCTTTCAGTTTTTACCGAAAGGCTTTTAGTTTCTAGATTTTTATTTTGAGGAGTCTCCGCTTACCTCTGGTGCTGGTTCGGGTTGCTTGGCTTCCGTACCATTTACCGGTGTAGTTTCGGTTTCTTCATCTTTCAAAGGAGGAACCGTTGTGTTTGTGAATTTCTCATAGGTTGTTTGATTGGCAAAAGGTCGCTTGCCAATCAGGCGTTCCAAATCCGATTGGAATAGAATTTCCTTTTCCAATAACTCTTTAGCTATAGTTTCTAAATGATCGCGATGATGTTCGAGGAGATTTTTAGTGCGTTCGAAAGCCTCATCAATAATCTTCTTTACTTCTTTGTCTATTTTCTCGGCTGTTGCTTCTGAGTATGGTTTATTGAATGTGTAATCAGATTGTTTGGAATCATAAAAAGACATATTACCAATCTCCTTATTCATTCCGTAAACGGTTACCATGCTGTAAGCCATTTTGGTTATCCGCTCCAGGTCACTCAGGGCTCCGGTAGAAATCTTGTTGAAAACGATCTCTTCAGCAGCGCGCCCCCCGAAGGTCATACACATCTCATCAATGAGTTGCTCGGTCTGATACAGGAACTGCTCTTTAGGAAGATACTGCGCATAGCCTAACGCGGCAACACCGCGCGGAACGATGCTTACCTTAACGAGCGGGTCAGCATGTTCTAAAAACCATCCAGCTACGGCATGGCCCGCTTCATGATAAGCCACAATTCGTTTTTCATCGGCTGAAATAATTTTTGTTTTCTTCTCAAGACCACCAATCACACGGTCAATGGCATCCTGAAAATCCTGCATATCAACTTCCGATTTATCTCTGCGGGCAGCGATCAAGGCAGCTTCATTACATACATTGGCAATCTCAGCACCTGCAAAGCCGGGTGTCTGTGCTGCTAACTTTTTAACGTCTACATTTTTTGACATCTTGATTGGCTTCAAATGTACTTTGAAGATTTGCTCGCGACCAGCAATGTCTGGCTTGTCAATACTAATCTGGCGATCAAAACGACCTGGTCTTAATAATGCGGAGTCAAGTACATCAGGCCGATTGGTTGCGGCCAGAATAATTACTCCACTATCCGTAGCAAAACCATCCATTTCAACCAATAAAGAGTTGAGTGTGTTTTCACGCTCGTCATTCGCTCCAGGCATTTGACCTCTTCCGCGTGAGCGACCGATGGCATCAATCTCGTCTATAAAAACAATGCACGGTGCCTTTTCTTTCGCTTGTTTAAACAAGTCGCGTACACGGGCAGCACCAACGCCCACAAACATTTCAACAAAATCAGATCCTGACAAGGAGAAGAAGGGAACTCCGGCTTCGCCTGCTACTGCTTTTGCCAACAATGTTTTTCCTGTGCCAGGAGGGCCCACCAACAATGCGCCTTTAGGAATTTTTCCTCCTAGCTTGGT
The DNA here is from genome assembly GCA_018063305.1 of Cyclobacteriaceae bacterium. Taxonomy (GTDB): domain Bacteria; phylum Bacteroidota; class Bacteroidia; order Cytophagales; family Cyclobacteriaceae; genus ELB16-189. The sequence continues at coordinate 11,396 of JAGPBO010000019.1, read as the reverse complement.
GAATTTTTCTGGTGTTTTAAGAAAGTCTACAATTTCTTTTACTTCTTCTTTTGCTTCTTCAAGACCGGCAACATCGGCAAACGTTATTTTTACTTTGCTCTCTGCATCAAAGAGGGCAGCTTTTGATTTTCCGATATTAAAAATCTGACCACCCGCACCACCTCCGCCCGTCATTCTCCGCATCAACATCCAAAATCCGAATACGAGTAAAAACAAAAAGCCAATGTTGAAGAACATGTTGGTGTAATCCTGTCGATCTTCAAATTGCAAGTCAACTTGTTGTTCGCGGGGTATATTCTTGGTGAGTTGCTGATAGTTCTCTTGAAACTTATCGATCGAACCGATTTTAAGTTTATAGTGCGGCCCATTGGCATTAACACCAAAAGGACTGCTTCGTTCAATCTCCTGCTTATACTTAGCGTTTTGAAGTGCTTCAGGTTTAAGGGTGATTTCAACTAACTCTTCGTTTTTGATAAGCATAAGTCGCTTGATATCGCGCGCCTGCACCATATCTTCGAACCGGTTGTTTTGTATCTCAACTAATTCGCCTGATCGGTTGAAGTAGCTGATTCCCAAAATAACGGCCACCAAAGCCAGTATAATCCACATTTGATAATTGGGCTTGGGTACCTTGGGGGTTAAAATCTTCTTTTCTCTTTCTTTATCTGCCATTGCTATAAATTACAAATTGAATAACGTCTTATTATACTTTAAGTTCTTTTAATCTTCTTCTATTTCGGTGATTTCGGCATCGCCCCACAATTTTTCCAGCGAGTAAAATTGCCTCTTGTCTTTACGAAAGATGTGCGACACCACAGAGATATAGTCGAGAATCATCCACTCTTTATTGCTTTTACCCTCCATATGCCAGGGTTTTTCTTTTACTTTTTTGAATACGAACTCATCGATGGAGTCGCTAATAGCCTCCAATTGCTTGTCTGAATTTCCTGAACAAATGACAAAATAATCGGCCACGGCATTCTTTACCATCCTTAAATCCATGACTACAATGTCGAAAGCCTTCTTTTCTTGCATTCCCTTTACTATGGCGTCACTAAGTTTTTCAGAATCAACGCCCTTCTTTTTTTTCGCCATTAACTATCTTGGATTTTTTTTGAATAGATACAATCAACAAAGCTAACCAAAATACCTTGTATAAAATCCCTGCCAATACCCTTTTCGTAGGAAAGAACCTTGTTTTTGTGCCAGAATGTCACTCAACAAATACAATTGCAATGGAGCTTGGTCAGCATAATTCTGCCATTGAGGGTACCTTGGTTATCACGGATCGGCAGGTGACAGGGAGAGGGCAACGCGGAAGTTCCTGGATTTCCGAACCGGGTAAGAACCTCACACTTTCATTAATTTTCAAACCAACTTTTTTAAAACCTGATCAGCAATTTTGGTTAACTCGGGTTATTGCTTTGGGGATAGCCGATTATGTAAGAAGTAAAGTGAAGGGTTCGGTTAAAGTAAAGTGGCCCAATGATGTACTGGTGGAAGGAAATAAAGTGTGTGGAATTCTTATTGAAAATTCTATTTCGGGGAGCACCCTGCAATTTTCTGTGGTGGGTATTGGGTTGAATATTAATCAATTGACTTTTTATAAGCTAAAGGCCACATCTTTAAAACTGGAGACTGGATTTGATTATTCTTTACAGGATGAACTCCATGCTTTGCTTCAGGTTATTGAAATCCGATATCTACAACTTAGGGAAGGAAAGCGAGATTTATTGGAAGGCGACTATTTAAAAAGCCTTTATCGAATGGGTGAGTCGCAAAGTTTCAATACATCAACAGGGTCGATACAGGGCATTATTGTGGGTGTTGATTTACTGGGCCGACTGCTTGTACAAACGGATAAGGCAATCCAGGCTTATGATCTTAAAGAGATCCGCTTTGCTGATCATTTGTGATACCATTCAAATAAGTTCCTTACTACTTATCTAATTATTGAGGTAATACTTACAGACCCTCCTTTCAGTCGTACTTCCATCACTTATCTTGCTACCTTAAATTTCTAATTCATTATGAGATTAAGACATACACTCCTCTTTGCTTTTGCTTTGTTATTAAGCCTATCAGCATCAGCTCAAAAGTTAGATATGGAAAAGGTAAAAGGTATGAAGCCCAGATCAATCGGGCCGGCAGGAATGAGTGGTCGTATTACATCCATCGATGCAGTGGTCTCTAATCCGGATATCATTTATGTAGGTGCAGCCTCGGGCGGGGTATGGAAAACAACCAGCGGTGGAATTAATTGGGAACCCATTTTTGATAAGGAAGCTACCTTAGCGATAGGTGCCCTTGCTATTCAGCAAGACAATCCGGCTGTGCTGTGGGTAGGTACGGGTGAGGGAAACCCGCGCAATAGTTTAGATGGAGGGTATGGTATTTATAAAAGTTTGGACGCTGGTAAAACGTGGAAGCTGATGGGTCTTGAAAAGACTCGGCACATCCACAGAATTGTAATTGATCCGAAAAATCCCAACACGGTTTATGTGGGTGCTATCGGTTCTCCCTGGGGCGAACATCCAGAGCGGGGCGTTTACAAAACCACCGATGGTGGAGCCACGTGGAAGCGGATTTTATTCGTGGATGAAAAGACAGGTTGTGCAGAATTAGTGATGGATCCAACCAACCCAAATAAATTATTTGCCGCTATGTGGCAGCATCGCAGACAACCATGGACATTTAACTCGGGAGGTCCCGGCTCTGGGCTGCACGTAACCATAGATGGTGGTGAAACGTGGACGAAGCTTACCAGTAAAGAAGGATTACCGGAAGGAGAATTAGGAAGAATTGGGTTAGCCATTGCACGCAATAAACCCGATGTTGTTTATGCGTTGATCGAGAGTAAGAAGAATGCTTTATACCGGTCTACCGATGGTGGAGCAAAATGGAAAATGATGAATGATAATATGGATGAGATCGGAGATCGCCCATTTTACTACTCAGAAATTTATGCAGATCCCAAAAATGAGAATCGCTTGTATACAATCTATTCAGAAGTGAATGAAAGCGAAGATGGCGGTAAATCCTTTAGCAAGTTATTACCTTATTCAGGGGTACATCCCGATCATCATGCCTGGTGGATTCATCCGGAAAATCCTTCGATGATCATTGAAGGAAATGACGGTGGGTTAAACATTTCACGCGATATGGGTAAGAACTGGCGCTTTGTTGATAATATTCCGGTTGGGCAATTTTATCATATCAATGTAGATATGGCCCATCCCTATAATGTGTATGGTGGCTTGCAGGATAATGGTTCGTGGGCTGGCCCCAGCTACATGTGGAAGGATAATGGAATCAGAAATTATTATTGGCAACCGGTTATGTTTGGTGATGGCTTTGATGTAACCCCCGACCCAGATAATAATCGCTTCGGCTATGCCATGTCACAGCAAGGTAGCCTCGGGCGTTACGATCTTGAGACGGGATATGTGAAAACAATCAGGCCCACCCATCCGGATGCGAAAATGAAAGTTAGATTTAACTGGAACTCGGCCTTTGCTCTAGATCCGTTTGATAACAACACTATTTACTATGGTAGTCAGTTTGTACACAAGTCAGCCAACAAAGGCGATACCTGGGAAATTATTTCGCCCGACTTAACAACCAACGATCCGGAAAAGCAAAAGCAAGATGAGAGTGGAGGTATAACGATGGATGCTACTGGGGCCGAGAATCATTGTACAATTTTAGCGATTGCACCAAGTTCTATTGAGAAAGGATTGGTTTGGGTAGGAACGGATGATGGGAAAGTGCAGGTGACCCGTGATGGAGGTAAAAGTTGGACAGACGTGACTGCTAAAATTACCGGCATGCCTAAAGGAGCCTGGATACCCCAGGTAAAAGCATCCACCTATAAAGCAGGCGAAGTATTTGTGGTTGTCAATAATTACAGAATGTTTGATTACAAACCTTATCTGTTTCGCTCGCGCGATTATGGTCAAACTTGGGAAAGTATTGTTTCGTCAAGCCAATTGGGTGATAATAATTATACCTTGGCCATTGTACAGGATGCTGTGGAGCCTAAGTTAATTTTTGTGGGTACAGAAAATGGTTTGTTTGTTAGTTTGGATGAAGGCAAGACCTACACAAAGTGGACTAACGAATTTCCGGCTGGCGTGCCAACGATGGATTTAGTGATCCATCCGCGAGAGCAAGATTTAGTAATTGGTACTTTTGGTCGCGCCATTTATGTGTTGGATGATATCCGACCCCTGCGTCAGTTAGCTAAAGAGGGAACACAAATATTGACCAAGCCACTTCATGTCTTTTCACCACCCGATGCTTATCAAGTGACTTTTCAAGATCCGGCTGGGATATTATTTCCGGGCAATGCTATGTTTCAAGGCGAGAATAGACGTTCGGGTGCAATGATCTCTTATGTATTAAATAAACCTGAAGAGAAGAAGGAAGTAATGCCCTCAGCAGTTAAAACCGATTCAAAAAAGGGTGATAAAAAATCAGAAGCAAAACCGGTAGAAGCTAAGAAAGAAGAGCAGCCTGCCAGTAAAGTAAAATACGATTCCATTACGTTGGAGATTTTCAATTCGAAGGGCGATAAGATTCGCACCGTAAAACAGAAAGCACCCGAGGAAAATGGAATAAGCAGAATGTTTTGGTCCATGAACGAAAAGGGCCCGGCTCGCCCAACGCGCGAAAAGCCACGTGCCAATGCACCGGAACCACGCGGCTCTCAGGTTTTGCCAGGCACCTATAAAGTGCGCCTGACGTTTGGTGATAAAAAAGATTCAACAACTATTCAAGTGAAGTCGGATCCACGCTTTAATACACCCGAGTCAACTATCACAACGCGGTATACCATGATTAAAAATTTGGAAACGCTCACCAGTACGGCAGCACAAGCTATGGATCGGTTACGCGAATCGAAGGGAATAGCGGATGAGTATGAAAAGAAAATGAAGGGTGAAACGCGCGATGATCTTAAAGAGGCAATTGAAAAAACAAAAATTGTTAAGGATAGTATTGCCGCTATTATGGATTACATTGTTGGTAAAGAAGATAAACGGCAAGGTATTGTTAGCCAGCCCAACCCTACACCGATAAGTTATATTTTTGTTGCCCAAGAGTACATCGCTAATTCTAAGGATCCAGTTTCGGGTACTGATCAACGTGTTTATAAGCAGGCCCAGGATGCTATGGCTGAAGTGGTGAAACGCGTCAATAATTTTTATGAACGAACATGGCCTGATTATCGGAGTGTTATGGAAAAAGTGAGTATCTCCCCATTCAAAAGCTACGATCCGTTAAAGCTTAATTAAGTAAAACTAAACCCCAAAAGTCGCCTTAACTTTAAGGCGACTTTTTATTTGCGACCTTTCATGATCAAGACTAAATCCCTGGCTTACGGATTAAAGGCAAACTAAAACTCAACGATGCCAATCTGGAACATGGCAATTTTATTTTTGAGGAGGGGTGTTGGTGAAGAACCATTGTAAATGACAAACATCTTGTAGAATCTGATTGAATTACGCATTTTTATTATTGCGCTCTTCGATGAAAAAATACATACTATATGCGCTCAAATCTTATTCAATAGTGGCACTAATTCCCACTATTGGATTGGCTGTTTCAACTGATTTGCCTATTAAGTGGTATGTGCCATTTTATATTGCAATTTTTTTAGCTCTTTTATTTATTTCAATCATCATTCAATTTTTATTTGATTTGTTCAAGGGAACATCCTCAAAATAAACTATTAGCGTACTAAATTAGTTAGACAGGTTTTATTCTATAACTCGTACTACGGCCACCACCGGGTTCTTTCTCTAATATTTCCTGATCAATCAAAAATTGAATGTCGCGCAAGGCTGTGTCGGATGAACACTTTGCCATTTTACTCCATTTACCTGTTGTTAGTTTACCTTCAAAATTGTCGAACAGTTTATTGAGCATCAAACGTTGTCGCTCATTAAGCATTTTTGCGGTGTGCTTTTCCCAAAACTTAGTTTTTCTTAATAGTTCGCCTAGGGTTTCTTCGGTTTCTTTTATCGAGCGATCCAGATTTTCTATGAACCACATTATCCACTCCGTTACATCGAGTGTAGCACTCTGAGTTTTCTCTAAGCAATCATAATACGCTGTGCGCTCTTTCCGGATTTGTGACGACATACTATAAAACCGTTGCGCGCTGCCATCCGATCGTGCCAACTGCATGTCAGAAATCGCACGGGCAATGCGACCATTGCCATCATCGAAAGGATGGATGGTTACAAACCAAAAATGAGCAAGTGCTGCTTTCAGTACCGGATCAATTTTCTGATTGGCATTAAACCAATTTAAAAATGTAGTCATCTCATCAGCTACTTTGGCTGCAGCTGGTGCTTGATAATGTATGCGATCGCGCCCCATAGCTCCTGAAACTACTTGCATGGGACCTTGCTCATCGGTGCGCCAGTTTCCTACCGTAATTTTATACATCCCGCTTCTTCCGGTAGGAAAGAGCAAGGAATGCCATGAGAACAAACGCTCTTTAGTAAGTGGCTGATCAAAATGAAGTGTTGCATCCAGCATTAATTCAACAATACCATCTACATGCCTTCCGGATGGAACTAAGCCAACAACATCAAGCCCTAATTTCCGCGCAAGCGAAGAGCGAACCTGATCTGTAGCAAGTATCTCACCTTCAATTTCACTTGACTTTACTATTTCTGTGGTGAGTGTTTGCAAGGATGCGTCTTCGCGAAGCCGAAAACCTAACGCCTCCATTCGCCCTAATAGTTTTCCCTGACGATGGCGAACTTTAGATAATGGCTGAACCATTTTTTCATGATCCCAAACAAATGCTGGCCACCCCGATAATTGATGAATATAGATTGCTTTTCTCCGCATATTATGCGGTAAATAAAGCCATTATTCTCCTTATTTTTAAATTATTCTCCGCACATTATGCGGAGAATAGACACCCTAATCTCCGCATAACTTCGTTTTGGAGCTAAAATTGAGTTTTTAATTAATCGTCCATCTAAAACCAACAAGCCCTCTGATTCCCTGCATGGGTGCATAATTATAGGTTGTATCAAAAGTATATCCGTAGGGATTGGTATCCGGCCTGGGTTGACCGTTATCATCAAAATACTTACCGCCCTTTTTATCAAACGGATCATCAGGATGCAGTAAAGGATCTTTAGGAATAAAGTTGAGTAGATTCTTTAGGCCACCATAAATCTCCAGGTTCTTGTTAATCACTTTGCTTACCTGCAGATTGATCAATCCAAACCAAGGCGATTCGGCAGGGCGATAATCATTGGGCACCACGGGCAGCAACATGGGGCCGGTAACGCGACCCGTTAGATCTAAAGTAACGGAGTTGCCAATGGTGTAACTAACCGTAAAGGTACCCGAAAACCCGGGTGCCTGCAGTTGTTGTATTTTAGTTTCTGTCTCTTGCAAATTATTTATTTGATAAACATCCATTAACGTGAAACCAGAGATAATATTTAGAGAATTGGCAAAGGCTATATCCGCATTAAGCGTAAGACCGCGCGATACCGCATAGCCATCCAGGTTATTGTAAATAATTTTGTTAGGATCAGTTTTAAAATCGGCAACAATTTTATTTGTGAAATAGGTATAAAAAAGGCTGCCATCCAGATTTACAAATCCTTTGGCAAGAATAATGTTTCGTGCATAGTTGAGATTTACATTCCACGATTGTTCTGGTTTCAAATCATTTTCTATTTCCACTTCGCGCGATCCAGTAAGCGCTGCGTGATCCTCTGTAAAGAGATTAACTACCCGATAGCCACTACCTCCGGTAAGCCGGATCGTACTGTTCTTGTTGGGTGAATATTTAAAACTAAGCCGCGGGGTAAAAATGTTACCATGCACATTGTGTCGGTCATAACGCAATCCCGCTAAGGTGGTAAACGTATTGGATAATTGAATTTCGTCCTGTACAAATACTCCGGGCAGATAGGTTACATCGGGTTTATTAACCCCTTCGCTTGTTGATGTTCCCACGGTATTATCATCATAAAAAATATATCGAAAGGGTATGCCAGCCAGCAGATCATGTTCTCCCAATTTTTTATTCCACCGAAGTTGGACAAAGCCAACTTGTTGATGGGCCAAATATTTTACGGTTCCATAATAAGAATCTTGTTTATGGTAATTGTAGGAGTAATCAATAAAAAAGGGTGACTTACTTATAAACTGATAGTTGCCGATTATTTCTGCTCTTTGGGTATAGATTGATTCTGCATAAATCTGATCGCTTCCGCGGAATGCTGGTGTCCATTGCAACTCTCCGCCCCAACGATTCTCATGGAGATACCGACCGGCTAGGGAAAAGTTTTTTCCCGATGGCCGATGGAATGTCCATTTATTAAAAAGTGAAATTCTGTTTTGCAATGGAACATCTGTAAAACTGTCGTTATTGATATCCTTTTTCTGATTGTAGTTAAAGTAATTGATCCCGATTACGCTGGCTGATTTTTTAACTTTTAAGCCAGCCGAGAGATCAAGATTGTATTCACCCATCGTTGTACCGAAAGCATCTACTTTTAGTTTGGGAACAGTGGTAGGATCCTGCGTAATGATATTAATAACACCGCCTACTGCTTCTGATCCATACAGCGTGGAGGCAGGACCTTTAACAATTTCCATTCGCTTCACCAGGCTATTGGGAATTCCAGCTAGTCCATAAACGGTTGCCAGACTACTTACAATCGGCATCCCATCGATCAATATCATAGTGTAAGGACCTTCCAAACCATTGATGTGGATATCGCCTGTGTTACACACGTTGCAATTAATTTGTGGTTGAACACCATTTACTAAAGAAAGAGATTCGAAAATATTGGGTGTTGGGTTTTTCAAAAAGAAGGATGGCGAATAAACTTCAACAGGTATGGATGAATTCATCTTGGTCACTTCTTTCATGGTGCCGGTAACTACTACCGCCTCAAGTTGCGAAACATCTTCTTCAATAACCAGATTAACCGTTGTTGTACCCGCTTTGACTTCTACTTCTTCGAGATGGGGTTTATACCCGATACCTGAAACTTTTAGTGTATACTTTCCTTCGTGAATTGCTTCAATAAGAAAGTGGCCTGCTTCATCCGTACTGGCACCTCGGTTAGTCCCCTGAATCACTACATTAATAAACGGCACAGCCTGCTTATCACTGGTAACCATGCCCAAAATCTTACTTGTTTGAGTCAGACCAGCGTGAAATGCTAAAAACCAGAATATGGATAGTAATACTTTCATATTTTAGAGTAGCAAACTTATATAATTAGAATTAACTAAACAAATATTTAGGTTAGTCTAAAAATATAAATATAAACTCTTTGACCAGCATTAAAGAAATGGTCACAGGGATGAAGCTATACAGATGGATTATGCCAGCACGCAAAAGCGGCAGCTATTCATTCTTCATTGGAAGATAGATAGCTGCCGCTTTTGGGCAGAAGAGGGCAGGCTTAACAATTAAGCCGTAACTATTATTTCGCCAGTGCTGTAATTTTTTCTATTCGACTTTTTAGACGAGCCATTGCATCCAGATATTTTTGTTCCCACTTTTTCAGGTTTGCTGTTTCGCGAATAGAAGCTTCATACTGAAAAGCAGGCAACATCCATGAGGCATAGCCACTGTAAGGATCGGGCGATGCATACAGGGAACGATACCAACTTCCGTATTGCATTCCATCTTTATCAATCCATTGGCGTTCGAGTGCTAACAATTCCTGATTGATTGCTTTGGTATTTTTCATGTTCACCGATTTTAAGGCGACCTCACAGGTCTCCCCCGTTTTTTTCAAATCATCGGCTGCTTTAATAAGCGCATCGAATGAAAAAGGAGTAGGCGTTTTATCGTACGCTTTCGTAAGGTTTTGTAAGTCTGCAAAGTGTGTATGCAAATCAGTTCCATACCGACTGATGTCGTAGGGAATCACATCGGCATTAGCCAGACGTAAGGCCATAATACCAAATACCTGCTCTACCAAAGGACCCATCTTAAAGGTAGGATCGCAAAAACGTTCGTAGTACGCGAAACTGTCGAAGTTTGAATGATAGATGCTATGACCACCTGCACCGCCACCCCAGGAAGGAATGCCCACATGGGTATAAAATGCAATATGATCCGATCCACCACCTAAATTACCGAGCGGGGGTTCTGGGGTGTTACGTGTTCCGAGCCAAACATCATAAACTGATTTTGATGAATCCGGGAAGGAAATAGATTTGGTTGTATTAATTGCAAGTCCCTTCAGGGATGGACTGGATGCTGCACCAAAATTTCTTCCGGTAACCGCACCGTCAGCATTAAAGTATGCTACGCCTTTCGCATTGAGTTCATCGCGAAATTGTTCTACCCATTCGGTGGAACCAAGTACGCCTTCTTCTTCGGCATCCCAATGTGCAATCTTAATGGTGCGCTTTGGCTTTTGGCCAGTTTGCGAAAGCTTTCCGAGCGATTCGCTTAAAGAAAGCAACATAGCAGTACCGCTATTTGGATCGGTAGCACCAAATGCCCAGGCATCGTAATGCGACCCGGCAATAATCCATTGATCCGGATTTTCACTACCAACCAACGTTCCAACAACATCATATACGCGTTGTATTTCTCTTTTTTGGGCTACGTTAACACGCACTTTTAATTCAGGTCCACCTTCTAACCGATAGGTGTAAGGCAAGCCACCCTGCCAACCGGATGGTACGGCCTGACCTTTCATTCGGCCAATAATTTCCTTTGCAGCTCCATAGGGCAACGGCAAAACGGGAATAGTGTGCATTCCTTTTACCTCTTCTGGTTTCAGGCGAGTGACTTTCTTTTTGCCATCAAGGGGTAGTGCAGGTTCAAAGGGAGTTAACGGATCACCGGTCCAGTCTATGGTAAGTAATGAGCCGCGTTGAATACTACTCTCATCGTAGTAGGGGCCTTCCGGATAAACAAGGCCTTTTGCATAACCACTATCTCCCGGATCGGTGAAAATAATAAGTCCAGCTGCACCATTCTCTTCCGCATACTTGGCTTTATAGCCGCGGAAGTTTCCGCCATAGCGGGCCAATACAATTTTACCTTTAACAGAAACACCCAGTGCTTTTAATTTTTCAAAATCTTCTTTGCGACCAAAGTTGGCATACACCACTTCAGCAGTTACATCACCGGTGCCGGTGTAGGCGTTATACCCCTGATATAAATCAGCGGCATTTGAAAATGGATCTTCTTTGTGAATATATTCTTTGTTGTTGAGCGGTAACCGAATGGGCTCTACTAACTCTGCAGAGGAGGTGCCGGGCATTACCGGTAAATAAATATCATAGGGAAAAATCTCGACTTGAAACCCCGCTTTGCGCATCACATCAGCGATGTAATCACGCACCCGCTCGTTGGCTTTGCTGGTGGCAATATGGGG
>JAGPBO010000171.1 GCA_018063305.1 Cyclobacteriaceae bacterium | reverse complement strand
TTTAAACTCTTGTAAGCAGATACAGGTAATCATGCGTTTAATTCTGATATTCTTTTTGTTGAGTCCTTATTTTGTTTGTGCTCAAAAGATCGTGAAGACGTATTACGATCCCATGCATAAGCATATGGAGGAAGAATATGCGGTATCGCCTGCCGATGGGCAAACGCTGGACGGTGCTTATCGAAAATATTTTGAATCGGGTAAACTGGCTATTGAAGGCACCTTTAAAGGAGGCGTGCGATGGGGAACCTTTTACGAATACCACGAGAACGGAACGCTCATCCGGAAAATTGATTATGAAAATGGTTTGCGACATGGCTCCGTAGCCGTGTACGATCCGCAGGGCCATCCTATTCAAAGCGCCTTTTATCAGAACAATAAATTGGTGGATAGCGTAAAGTCTTATTTCCCTACCGGGATTTTAAAACAAGAAGGCTTGTTTGTAAAAGGAAAACCGGATGGGTTTATCAAAGAGTATTATCCTTCGGGCCAACTTCAAAAAGAGATCACCTACAAAAATCAAAAACCGAATGGAATCACAAAAACATTTTACGAAAATGGCTCCTTAGAAAGTGAAGCCAATTATAAGGATGGATTTATAGCCGGGTTCTACAAACTTTATTATCCCAACACCCAATTAGAATTGGTTTACACCATTAAGAACGGGGAAAAGATGGGTGACTTTATTCATTACGATCAGCAAGGCCATAAACTATTAGAAGGACATTTTATGAACGCCCGTCTTCATGGAGAAAATATAGGCTACTATGCGGATGGCACCCTTCGCCATACGTATCAATTTAAATCGGGTGCTAAGGTGGGCACTAATGTAGATTATTATTCGAATGGAAAAATAAGAACGAAAGAACAATTCGCCATAAATGGTCGGGATAGCAAGCTCACCGAGTATACAGCCGAAGGTCAACTTGTTTTTGAGAAATCTTTCCGTGAAGGAAAACCCAACGGGACCTGGACATTTTATACGGCCGATGGTAAAACACCGAGCATGAAAGAGAATTATGAAGGTGGCCAATTACAGGGAACCCGAACGCTGTATTTTCCTACTGGCCAAAAGTCAACCGAAGAGACGTGGAAATACAATCTGATTACCGGACCGGTTAAGAATTATTATGAGGATGGTCAGATATTTTCCGTATGCGAGTATCGCGCCAGCCGACAGCATGGACTTTACACCGCGTATTATCCTACTGGCCAAATAAAAGAACAAGGCACCTATGTAGCCAATAAAAAACACAACGAGTGGAAAGAGTATGATGAGCAGGGCAAGGTAGTGAAGATACTCGTTTTCAGGGCTGGGATTTTAATAGATGAGAAATAGTTTGACAGAAAGAATATCAGGAGAAGAAAGACCTATGCTCGTAGTGGCTAACTATTTTTTACCATTAAGATCATTAAGAAATGAAGAGAGTGATTTCTTAATCTTCAGAGTTTAATTTACGGTTAATGAACATTTTGTAACTTTCTTCAATAGATTATTCACCGATGAATGCAATAAAAGAGACCCATTTTACATTTCCCGGTCAAACCGGTTTTTACCGAGGCAAGGTGCGTGATGTTTACTATTTTGGTGATACCCTGGTTATGGTTGCCACCGATCGCATTTCGGCCTTTGACGTTGTGCTTCCGAAAGCTATTCCCGATAAGGGGCGGGTGCTGAATCAAATCGCTGCTTATAACCTGCAAGCCACCAAAATGGTGGTGCCCAATTGGGTGATCAGTACTCCCGATCCTAACGTAACGATTGGCTTTACGTGTGAACCCTATGCCGTTGAAATGGTAGTGCGAGGATATCTGGCTGGCCATGCGGCTCGTGAATACAAAGCAGGCAAAAGAAAAATTTGTGGCGTTGCTCTTCCTGAAGGCCTTAAGGAGAATGACCAATTACCTACTCCCATCATCACACCCACCACCAAAGCGAAAGTAGGCCATGACGAAGATATTTCGAGAGAAGATATTTTGGCGCGTGGTATCGTAGATGAAAAAGAGTACGAACAACTCGAGGCATACACCTATGCACTCTATCAAAAGGGAACGGAGATGGCTGCCGAACGTGGCTTAATCCTGGTGGACACCAAGTATGAGTTTGGTAAGCATGATGGAAAAATCTATTTGATTGATGAGGTGCATACTCCGGATTCGAGTCGCTATTTTTATAAAGAAGGGTATGAAGAACGTCAGCGAAAAGGGGAAATTCAAAAACAATTATCCAAAGAGTTTGTACGGCAATGGTTAATCGAAAACGGATTTCAGGGCAAGGAGGGGCAATCCGTTCCAGAGATGACAGAGGAGATTGTTCAATCTATCTCCGATCGCTATCAGGAATTATATCGGCAAATGACCGGAGAATCGCTGGACCTCGTGAATTATGATTCTCTACTCGAACGAATTGAGCGAAGTATCGTTAGTTATGTTACCTGAATTACACCTGTTCCATAAAAATTTCACGCAAAGGCGCAAAGATGCAAAGCCGCTAAGTAAAACGCCTGAATATTGAATGGCTTTCGGCAGGCAGGTAAAGATTTAAAGGTTTGCGTAACTCCAGTTACATAAATTAACTTAATTTTAGGTATTAAAAAGTTCCTATGAAGTATTCGATTGATAAACAAGAAAAGTACACCCTGTTTCGGCTAAACGAAGAAAAGCTTGATTCGAGCATTGCACCTCAATTAAAATCGGAAATGGTGACATTACATGCCGAAGGCGTACGCAATATTATCCTGGATCTCTCTGAAGTAAAATATACCGATTCGTCTGGCCTTAGTGCTCTTCTGGTGGGCAACCGCGTGTTGCAGGAAGACAATGGGATTTTTATTCTCACCAAGCTTTCCGATCATACCATGAAATTGATTAAGATTTCACAATTGGATAGTGTACTCAATATTCTGCCTAGTGTAGAAGAAGGAATTGATGCCGTGTTTATGCACGAAATCGAAAAAGATATGAAAGACGGTGATTGATTTGAAAATCTGAAAATGTCATAGTTTGAAAATTCATCCTTCATCTTTTAGGGTTAGTTCCTTTCATTTTCAAATCTTCCCATCAGTTAATTTCCCAATTAATCCTTGAGTTTCTCATTAACCATTCTTGGATCGAGCGGAGCCTTACCAGCCCATGGCCGGTTTCCTACCTCGCAGTATTTAGTTATCCAAAATCGTCACTTTTTAATTGATTGTGGGGAAGGAACGCAAATGCAATTACTCCGCTATCAGATTCCGGTTCACAAGATCGAACGAATCTTTATCAGCCATTTGCATGGCGATCATTACCTGGGCCTGATGGGGCTGCTCTTTTCCATGCACCTGCAAAGGCGAACCAACGAACTTCATCTCCATAGTCCGCGGGGATTAGACGAAATAATTCTACTTCAACTCAAATATTCCAAATCAGTTTTAAACTACGAGATTAAGTTTCATTCGTTCGATCCGCAAGCATCAACCCTTTTACATCACGATGAGGTTCTTACGGTAGAAACCATACCCCTGATTCATAAATTACCGTGTGCCGGATTTTTATTTAGGGAAAAGCGCAAGCCGGTTAAACTGAACAAAGAAAAACTAAAGCCCGGCATGCTGTTACACCATATCGCCCAGTTAAAGAAAGGTTCCGATGTAGTTGATGAAAATGGAAAGATGCTGTATCGCAACGCGGATTACACGCTTCCCCCGCTGCCCTCCTACTCGTTTGCCTTTTGTTCGGATACCGCGTGGAACGAACCGATGCTTAAACAAATTGAAGGCGTAACGGTTTTATATCATGAAGCCACCTTTATGGAGGGCGAGAAGGATAAAGCGCATGAAACAAAGCACAGCACCGCCCACGAAGCCGCTACTATGGCAAAACGTGCCGGTGTTGGAAAACTTTTGATTGGTCATTTTTCTGCCCGCTACCAAAATCTTGAACCGTTGTTACAAGAAGCCAAGGTGGTATTTTCCAATACCGAATTAGCGATAGAAGGAACTACCTTTGAATTACCCTATGACAGAAAATCTGGAACAGAAGAAAAATAGATTATTTGTCGTGTTGTCAGGGATTTTTCTGACCAACGCGATTCTCGCTGAGATGATTGGTGTAAAGATTTTCTCTGGAGAAGGCACGCTTGGACTGCCTCCAGCAGAGTTGTCTATTCTGGGCTTTACCATGGATTTTAATCTTACCGCAGGGGCGGTTATCTGGCCTGTTGTTTTTATAACCTCCGATTTAATTAATGAATATTTTGGAAAGCCCGGTGTAAAACGAATCAGCTATTTAGCTGCTTTTTTTATTGCCTACTGCTTCCTTGTTGTTTTCTTCACGATGAGACTACCCCCAGCAGCCTGGTGGCTTGAAGCAAACAATCAGGATCTGCAAGGCAATTTTTTTAATATAGATTTTGCCTTCAACAAAATTTTTGGGCAGGGGCAGCGAATCATTATTGGCTCGCTCTCGGCTTTTTTAATTAGCCAGCTGGTGGATGTGTTTGTATTCCAAAAGTTGCGCAAAATAACCGGACATAAAATGCTTTGGCTCCGGGCCACCGGCTCTACGCTGGTCTCTCAGTTTATTGATAGTTTCGTTGTATTATACATTGCTTTCATCGGGATATTCTCGGGGCAGCAAATTCTGGCCATTGGCATCACTAATTATATTTACAAGTTCACGGTTGCCATCCTCTTAACTCCGCTAATTTATTTGGGGCACTACTTCATCGATCGGTATTTAGGAAAAGAACATGCCCAAAAAATTTCTGAAGAAGCGGCTCAAGGAAGTCAATCCTTTTTTTGATTCATTACCCAATCCAGAATTACACCCGTGGCGATAGCCGCATTCAAGGACTCGGCATTACCATACCGGGGAATAGTAATTTTTTGCGTTACTAATTTTTCAATCGATTGTGAGATTCCATTTGACTCATTACCAATTACAATCAATCCGCCCTCTTTAAAATTTACTTGGTGAACATCCAGGCCATCCAAAAAAGTACCATATACCGGCCTTCTTACCATCCGTAGATAAGATTCAATATCGGTATAGAAAACCTGCACCCGACAAAAAGATCCCATCGTAGCACTCAATACCTTGGGATTATAAAAGTCGGCTGATTCCTCGGAAGCAATGATGTGTTTAACTCCATACCAATCTGCGGTGCGGATCATGGTTCCCAAATTGCCCGGGTCCCGGATATCATCAAGCACCAGTACTATTTCGTTTTGATCGGGCGTGAAAGCCGCATTGGGCTTCATCCGGGCAACCGCGAGGGCTCCCTCATTGGTTTTAAAACTCCCGGCTGCAGCTAATTCCTGTGCGGTTGCTAAAACCACCTCACCATTAAAGTTACGGATGGCCTCGTCATTCTGATGCAAAAAGTGTTCGGTGCCGGCCAACCAAATCACCTCGTAGTCTGCCTTCATCAATTCAATTACACTTTTTGTGCCTTCCACCAAAAAGCATTGCTCCTCTTTTCGGTATTTCTTTACTTGCAAAGCTTTGAGATGCTTAATTTTAGCTTTTGAGATCATACGTGGGTAAACCTATAAAACTTTTTTCATTCCTGTGTCTGGCGTGGCTCGTCAGTGGTTGTCTGGGTACCCGCTATCTCCAAGAAAATCAAAAGTTGTTATACCACCAAACTATTGAAGCGCCCAAAGGCTTTAATAAAGAGGGACTTTCGGATTTATATGTAAAAAAGGTAAACCGAAAACTTTTTGGGCTGCCCATCAATTCGCTGGTCTGGATGTATCAGGAAGGAAAAAGGAACTATAATCAACAAAAATTTATTGATAAAAAGGTAAAGCTGGTTGAGAAATTCGATCGAAAAATCGCGGGAACAAAAAACCAAAAGAAATTAACATCCCTGCAGTATAGAAAGCAAGAGAAGGTGGCTACGCTGGATGGCAAAATTGAAAATGGAAATCTCTTTATGCAATGGGGTGAACCCGCTACCATTTTTGATAGTACCAGTCTGGATGCTACCGTTGAAAAATTGTCTGACCACCTCTTCAATCGTGGATACTTTGAGAACTCTATTAGCTATCGTACCAAAGAATTTAAAAAACGCGTGGCCGTTGTTTACCACATAGAGCCAGGCCGGCCTTCCTTCTATGACACGATTTTTTACCAGATCGCTGACAAAAAAATTGATTCCATTGTACAAAGTACCCGATCGGCCAGCCTTATTAAAATAAATGACCGGTACGACCAGGATAAACTGAATAAGGAACGCGAGCGCCTTGATCTGCAAATGAAAAACCTGGGCTATTTTGATTTTACCCGTCAATACGTTGAGTTTTCTATTGACACCGCCTATGGGGGAAGTTACCGGATTGCCTTGCAGGTTGAAATAAAGAATCCATCGCGCAGAGATTCTCATAAGATATTTCATATTGATTCTATTTCATTCACCACCGATGCCGGGGTAAATTCTACCGATACCCTGAAGCGTCAATCCGTTGAAAAATATAATATCACCTTTAATTATTTCAAAAGTGAATACAGTAAAAAATTATTAGCCCAACGTGTTTTCATTAAGCGCGACAGCTTATACAGCCGAACGGATTCTTTTGATACCCAACGGCAACTGGCCAATCTGGACATTTTCAAATTTATCAACATGAACTACGATTCTTCGGATGGTAAATTTATTGCCAATGTTTTTTGCAGTCCCCTCAACAAGTATTCTTGGTCGAATGAGGCGGGATTAACCATGACCCAGGGATACCCGGGTCCGTACATCAGCACTAACTTAAAAAAGAGAAATGTATTTGGCGGCATGGAAGTCATGGAGCTAGGTGGGCGATTCGGTTTTGAGGGTGTTGCGTCAGCCACCGATCCCAATAATGTTTATGCCAGTACCGAAGCGAGTGTTAATGGTAGTATTACGTTTCCGCAGTTTCTTTTACCCCTGACCGAGAAAGCTCAATTTCGTTTCGCGCAATACAATCCGCGAACCCGGCTGTTGGCCGGGTTCACGTACACCAAGCGTCCGGAGTATACCCGATCGATCAACACAGTATCGGATACCTATACCTGGCAGAATGAAAAACGTACCCAATATTCATTTACGCTTATCAACCTTAACGTTATTCAATCTACCTTGGATAGTGCCTTCAATGCTCTTCTTACTGATCTTCAGGAAAACGATGGTAACAACTTAAAAAATTCATTTAAACCATCCTTTGTAAGTAGTATGATTTTTGGAGTAACCTGGAACCCGGTCAATTACGGGAATACAGAACGGAACTCTTACTTATTCAGATTACAGGCCGAGTCGGGTGGCACGTTATTCAACTTTGCGGAACCCGGTTATATCCTAGATCGGGGACTTGAATTATACCAATACGTACGATTGAGTTTAGACGGCAGGCGAAATCAGATCATAGATAAAAACACGATGCTTTCTTATCGCTTTAATGGAGGCATCGGGTATGCCTATAGCGCTAATGAAGTTTTACCTTATGAAAAATATTTTTTTGCTGGTGGTAGCAACAGCATCCGGGCCTGGTTGCCCCGCAGGTTAGGCCTTGGCAGTGTACCCCCGAATCTTAGTGAAGATCCGAAGAAGAATGGATTCTTCGATTATAGTTTTGAGAAGCCCGGTGATATATTACTGGAGGGAAGTGTTGAACTAAGAAAAAAATTATTCGGCTTTGTCAACGGTGCCGTCTTTCTGGATGTCGGAAACGTTTGGTCCTTTACGGATATTCAGACTTCAGAAGTTGGCGATGACAAACCCTCCTGGAAAGGAAGTTCAAAATTTAGTAAAACTTTCTATCGAGATCTGGCTGTAGGCACGGGGTTTGGTTTGCGTTTCGATTTTTCTTTTTTGTTGCTTCGCCTGGATGTGGGTATGAAAGTGATCGATCCGGGGCGTGAAGCCGGTAATCGGTTTGTGTTGGATCAAGTGAAATTCTTTAAGCCTTTTGGTACAGAAAGAGAACCTGTAATCTTTAATGTGGGTAT
>JAGPBO010000018.1:4226-27440 GCA_018063305.1 Cyclobacteriaceae bacterium | reverse complement strand
CATTACTACACCCTACTTTATTCCGGGTGATAGTATTGTGGATGCCCTCAGTGTTGCCGCATTAAGCGGCTTGTCAGTAAAACTTTTGGTGCCGGGTCTCAGTGATTCTAAATTGGTCAATGCAGCCGCACGATCTAATTACAGTTCCTTGTTATTATCAGGCGTTGAAATTTATACGTACCAAAAAGGATTTGTTCATGCCAAAACCATGGTGGCTGATGAACTTCTTTCTATAGTAGGCACGGCTAACATGGATGTGCGAAGTTTCGATTTGAACTTTGAAGTTAATGCACTTATCTATGATCAAAAAATTGCCGCCACTATGCGCACACAATTTTTTGAAGACCTCAAACATGCGGATAAACTCGATTCGGAAAAATGGATTAAACGATCCTTCTTTCAACAGCTGCCGGAAAGAATAGCCAGGTTATTTTCACCAGTGCTTTAAAAGTACCTTACTTGTTTCAATGGCTATGTGGATGGATGAATTCACCAGGGACTAATGTTTTCAACAATATATCAGGAGTAAATGGGTGTAAATAAAAAGAGAGGCTGTATTAAATACTTTTAAATACAGCCCCTTTTAACATCACTTTTTAAATAGGGATGCTCCAAACAGGAGAGTCAATACAGCAAGGGCTACAAAAAGGAAGAAAAGAAATTTTGCAATGGAAGCAGCACCAGCGGCTATGCCACCAAATCCAAAAATGGCGGCTACAATTGCAATCACAAAGAAAATAACAGCATAACGTAACATAATAGAGGGGGTTAAAGTTTTGTAAATTAAATTAAGGGAGATCTTTATGCAGTGCCTCCCACTACTGCTTGTTGACATTCGTAACACAAGGGGTACGGGAAAATATTCACATTAAGTTTTTTGAATAAATCTGTAAAATATTTTACTATAACCAGTGTTGATTTCAAGGCTTCAATTTCATTTGTAAATAATCTTTTTTCTGAGTGATAATCTTCTGCATAAACAGTTTCTACTAACTCGTCTAAATGGCGAATGATTTTATGAGACTCCATTTTTTGCTCATTACCGACTAAAATCCACCGCACGGTATCGGGCAAATAATTAATAATAAGAGCAAGTCTCGATGGGTCTGTGCTTTTGCGAATAGCAGTTCCTACTAATCTGACAGTTTTTATCAATTGGTTGGTAGAACTAAAATTCAACTCCCTTTTGATTGCTCTAAAGAATTGTACTTCGTGCTTTTCGTAGCCTGGCAATTTCTGCATGTTCATAACAGTTTGTTTTCCTGAGATGCTTCAAATCTATGCCATGTAATTAAAAACCGTTAACCAAGCTAAAAATCAAACTCCATTTTGATGTGCTGTGTCTATCTGGAGTAACGATTGTGGTATTTTATTCTGAGTGTGTGGACTTTATTACACGGAATCGATACTTCACGGGGTTTATTCTTCACTTTAAGCCGCTTATAGGCACTTGGCATCTATTTTTCTTTAGAGTACCTGAAGTTCTTACAGGGTGTGAGAATATAAACTAAATCAATACAAGTTATGGAAGCGAAAAACTTAATAGGCGGATTATTAGCCGGTGCAACAATTGGAGTAGCTGTTGGAATTCTGCTTGCCCCACGCAGTGGTGTGCAAACAAGAAAGAAACTAATGCGCGAATCAAAACATTTATTGGGCGGCCTAAAGCATTCTGTTGAAGATTCAGTGGGTGACTTAAAGGTGAAATACAATCAGGGCATCGATGAACTTGCAAAACGCAGTAAAGGTGCTATTGCCCATGCCAGCGATCGTGTAAAAATTTAATTAATCAATTCAAATTTTAAATAGACATAGTATGAATAAGCTACTAATGAAAGGTGCCTGGAACGAAGTCAAAGGGAAACTAAAGCAGAAGTACGGAGTACTAACAGATGATGATCTGACATTTGCTGAGGGTAAAGATGACGAATTGTTAGGGCGCTTGCAGACTAAGTTGGGTAAAACCAAAGCTGAGTTGAGAGAAGAAATTGAAAAAATGTAATCAGGTAAAAACTAATTTCTCACGTACACAAACTAAATAATCATGAAAAATTTAATTATAGCACTTTCTATGTTGATGAGTGCAACCCTCTTATTTAACTGTTCCCCTTCCGGGGATAGTAAAGCAGAAAAAACGCAGAAAGAAATTGAACGCGATATTAAAAATGAAAAGCAAGAAGTTGCTAAAGATTTAAGATCACTGCGTGACGACATCAACACGAAGCTGGATAAAATCTCAAAAAGACTTGAGAACAGCAAAGATTCCTCGAATAAGGAACTGGAAGATCTTAAGGCAAAGTTGATCGATCATCGGCAAAAGGTACAAACTGCGTTAGACGATATTGACCGCTCAAGCGATCAAGCCTGGGATGATATTCAACAAGGTGCAAAAAATACCTGGAGTGAAATAAAGGTGGAATGCGAGCGCCTGAATGAAAAGCTTGATGTCGCATTGAAAAATTCCGATAAATAATTCAGTTATGAAAACGAAAAGAAAGATTACCACATTCCCCATGGCCCTACTCATGATGGCCATTGTAGTATTGATCCAGGTTTTGGTCGGTTGTAATGCAACTAACGCCACGAAGGGCGGTGCTATTGGTGCCGGCACAGGGGGTGCCATTGGTGCAGTGATTG
Source organism: Cyclobacteriaceae bacterium (assembly GCA_018063305.1). Lineage (GTDB taxonomy): Bacteria > Bacteroidota > Bacteroidia > Cytophagales > Cyclobacteriaceae > ELB16-189. The sequence continues at coordinate 24,803 of JAGPBO010000018.1, read as the reverse complement.
GCCATAGTTCTGATAATACTGCTGTGGGTGCCATTATTGGTGCTACCGTTGGCGGCACCGTAGGCGCACATATTGGCAACCATATGGATAAACAGGCAGAAGAGTTAAAGAAAGATCTTGAAGGAGCCGATGTGCAACGGGTTGGTGAGGGAATTCTCATCACGTTTAATTCCGGATTGCAGTTTGATGTTAACTCGACTTCGTTAGCCGGTGATACCAAAGCTAATCTTGATAAACTTGCAGTTACTCTTAATAAGTATGACGACACGTCAATTTTAATTGAAGGCCATACGGATAATACAGGCGAAGCTAAGTACAATCAGGATTTGTCAGAAAGACGAGCGCGCAGCGTATCACAATATCTGAAAACACAAGGTGTAGCTGGCAACCGCCTTACGACCAAAGGGTATGGCGAAGAACAGCCCATCGCATCCAATGAAACAGATGCCGATAGACATAAAAACCGCAGGGTAGAAGTGGCGATATACGCAAACAAGAAAATGAAGAAGATGGCCGATAAAGGCGAACTTTAAAATTAAATAGGTTATGAAAGAGTTAGATGCAACCGAAAAGATGACCACACTTTCCGAACAAGTGGATAAAGCAGTTAGTATGGGATATAAAGAAAACTTTAGAGTGGTGAGCGGAGCCTTAACGAGCGCAAAGGCTTCGCACCCCTACAAGGCCGATCAACTAGTGATTGCGAATTTTTATCGCTTTGAAGGCTATAGCAATCCGGACGACAATTCTATTCTTTATTTAATAGAAACGCATGACGGCAAGAAGGGAACGTTGATTGACTCCTACGGCTCGACCGCTGATGCAAATATTTCGCACTTTGTTTGGCAGATTGAGGACATTCAGAAAAAAAACAAGTCGAAATGAAATTGTTGGTAGTGCATTGCCCTTCGTCATCTCAAAATATGGCTAGGCCTAAAAAAATCTGCAAAGTACTATACCATGTTGTTGGCTGTACAGGATTTTTTTTCGAGTTAATTTAATGGGAAACGATTTTCAACCCGACAATTGAAGCAATTAAAGTCGTTAGAAAAAGTAGTCGCCAAAATGTTGCTGGTTCTTTGAAGATCAGAATCCCAACCAACACGGTTCCCACGGCACCAATGCCTGTCCACACTGCGTACGCTGTTCCTATTGGTAATTCTTGAGTGACTTTTACCAGGAGGAGCATGCTTATCACTAAACAAATTAAAAAGCCGATGTACCAATAGGTTGCTTCAAGTCCTGTGGTTTCTTTGGCTTTTCCAAGACAGGCGGCAAAAGCGACTTCAAATAATCCTGCTACAACTAATAAAATCCAATTCATTGTAATTAATATCTTTTTATTGTTGATCAAATTGCTTTATGGTGCTGTGACTTTAGTGTTTCTGCACTTTATTTTCCTTCCTATTGATGGCTTTACGCGTTGGCTTTTACATAATACTTTTCCCTCAACCAAAAAGAAACCCGAACCAATAAAATCAATGCCGGAACTTCTATTAAAGGGCCAATCACTCCCGCAAAGGCTTGTCTCGAATTAAGTCCGAAAACGGCTATGGCAACGGCAATCGCTAATTCAAAATTATTTCCGGCTGCCGTAAATGCTACCGCGGCTGTTTTGTCATATTCAGCACCCATGGCTTTGGTAAAGAAAAAGCCGATGATAAACATTATACTAAAATAGATAAGTAGCGGGACTGCAATAATTAGCACGTCCATGGGGATCTCCACAATCAATTCGCCTTTTAACGAGAACATTATCACAATTGTAAACAAAAGTGCGATCAAGGTTATTGGAGAAATAGTTGGAATAAATTTTTTCGTGTACCATTCTTCACCTTTGAGTTTTACTAAAATCAGTCGGCTCAAAATTCCCATTACAAACGGAATGCCCAAATAAATCGCTACACTTTTTGCAATCGTTCCAATGGAAATATCAACGATTGCTCCTTCAAATCCAAAATAGGGCGGAAGAACAGTTATAAAGATCCAAGCGTAAAAACTATATGCAAAAACTTGGAAGATACTGTTTAACGCCACCAAACCTGCACCATATTCGCTACTGCCTTCGGCAAGATCATTCCAAACCAACACCATGGCGATACAGCGAGCTAAACCTATTAGAATAAGGCCAACCATATATTCGGGGTAATCTCGTAAAAAAGTGATTGCCAAAACAAACATTAGAATAGGACCAATTATCCAATTGAGAATTAATGATATTAAAAGGATTTTTGTGTTCCGGAAAACTTTTGGCAAGAGCGAATAATTGACCTTTGCTAGAGGTGGATACATCATTAAAATTAATCCAATGGCAATGGGAATATTTGTTGTCCCGCTATTGAACGAATTAATGATATTGGGAAAGGTCGGAATGAAATGCCCAATGCCAACACCAATGGCCATTGCGGCAAAAATCCATAGCGTTAGATTTCTATTGAGAAAGCTTAATTTTCTTGATGCCATGTTTTAAGAAGTGATGCGAGAGAATACATAAAATAGTTCGGGTGCAATTTACAGACTTCTTTCGCTATATTTTTGAACTTGTTGTGGGGTATGTCAAATGTCTTAATGTAATCAGGATTTGTTTTTTGTGCCGAAATCAAATTCCTGAAAGTATTTTGAGGGTGAAATGTATTTGAAATATTAGAATGGATAACCTATAGCTATATTAATAGCGGGCTTCCAGAAATTAATATGGGTTGTCCATCTTTCTCCGGTAGGCAGGTATGGTGTGCGCAACGTGTACGCAAAGTCAAGCCGGGCAACAATAAAACTAAAGTCCCAGCGCAAGCCCCAGCCGGAGCTAATCGCTATCTGGTTAAGAAATGTATTTAAGTGAAATGTTCCATTGGGTCTTGACGAATCTTCTTTGGTTAGCCAGATATTTCCTGCATCCATAAACAAAGCACCTTTCAGATTGCCATACACATCAAACCGGTATTCCAGGTTACCTTCTAATCGAATATCACCTGTTAAGTCATTGTACCCTTCAGGCGGTATTTCACTACCAGGCCCTACCGATCTTGCAATAAAGGATCGTAAACTATTGGTGCCCCCTACATAAAATTGTTTTATGTAGGGTATAACATCTGAATTACCGATCGGCAACCCAACTCCAGCACTAAACCGTGTAACCAATTTTGATTGTTGATTTAATTTGAAGTTGTAAGTAAGGTCAACCCGGGGTCGTAGATATTGCGAATAGGGAACGCCTAACAACGTATATCTTCCCAATGAATCTTTGGATGCGTTTGTTGCCGAGTACAAGCCATTTAGAAGATTTCCGGCCATGTCAATTCCACCTCTGAAGAAAAAATCGTTCGGACGACTTGGTTTAGAATGAAAAGTATATTCATAGCCCATGCCTACAATGAATTGCTCATCGAAGCTTCGCTGCACACCCGGGTTCTCCTGTAAATATTTCTTGAATTCATCCGACTGAGAATCTTCAGGAATTTTGGTAAAAACAATTTCAACGGGATTAAAGGAATGGCTGATGCGGTCCTTTTTGCTCCATCGGTACCCAAAGTTTGTATAGGTAGAATTTAACCGATAAAGATCCAGTCGATTAAACAAATTGTAACCGGCAGAGATATTTGTTTTAAGCAGATTTTTTTTGTCTGCATTAAATAGAAATCCAGGATAAAGTTTGGGCAATGCGTAGTTAACCTCTAAACCTAATTCATAAGCTGGATTAACTTTTCCATCTACAATTTGTGCCTCCACTCTTCCTCGTAGATTTATTTTGAACATTTCTGCTGCTTTATTTCGGTTTCGATCGGTGTAACTGAATATTACACCCGGGCCAAAATAATTTGTTGACCGATAGATGGCATTGAATTCGGCTGAATACGCGTAACGCTTTCGCTGAGCCAGATAGAGGGTTGCATCAAGTTCATTGGTATTTTCCTGTGGTGAAAATTTTATGTTGACATTTCTTACGATGGGGAGCGAATTCATATACCGAATCGTATGCATGTAATTGGATTGCGCAAAAGTTTCACCGGGCTTTAGAAAAATTCCTCGTTGAAGAACATCAAATCGAAGATTCTTATTTTGTGAAATCAGATAGTAATTATCGAAATGAAGCGTGTCGGTGGGTACATCATCAAGTATAAAATCGTCATGAATAAAAACCTTTCGTATGGTATAAGCCTTTCTGGATTCCAGTGGCGTTTCGGGTTTAATAGTTATTTGTGCATTTACCCGATGGTCGTCCGTAGTCGTGTCGGCCTTTAGCGTAATAAATTCAGGATTAAAATAGATGTACCCGTGCTCTTTCAGGTTTAGATCAATCCTGCTTCGCTCGTTCTTTATGGCTTCTAGGGTATAGATATCACCCTTCTTCAACAGCGATTCTGGCTGGGTGTCATTTATTTTTTGTGTGAGATCATTTTGAGGTTTAGGAAAGGTAATGGTTTCAAACCGATAGGGTTCACCCAGGGAGATCGTGTACTTATATTTTATCTTGCGCTGCCCACTAAAAATCGTATCGAACGTTACGGCATTGTGAAAATAGCCGTTATGAAAAACCCGGTTCTGGATAGCGGCACTAACCTGAAGAGGATGAGTTTGAGAGAGCAAAACCGGATCGGAAATTTTATTCTTCCAGAACTTTTTCTTTTTAGCAGATTCAGAAATTGTATTGTTAAGAGCCAAACCAGGCCGCATCCACAAAAATTTATTATTGGGAGCTGGTTTTAGTACATCGTTGATGGTAGACATTAATTTTATTTTTTCATCTCCCTTCCCAATTATTTTTATTTTATTTCCGGTGTAAAGGGGATTGTCGGTAGAAATATTCTTCATGCCGGTGCAACCGGTTAAGGCAATTGCAAAAATCAAAAAAACAGTATGTAGGGCTGATGGCTTCATTTTCGATTGTTCTTATTTTGCCCTTTACTAGCAAATTCACGAATGAAGATTAACGAGATACCCGTATTTCTAATTTCCTGGTAGATGATATCATACGTTTGATTATTAAATAATTTTAGTTGCTTATCTCCTTTGCCGGTCAGGTCATAAATGATAGCGAAATCGCCTCGGTAATTTTTTCCTGTGTTGCTCCCCGATTGATCTTGATTGAGATTAAAATCGCCACCCACTTCAAAAGACAACCGATCATCCATGATCGACTTAGAGACCCGGAAATCCATGGCCGTTTGAGTCTTGCCACCTGGTGTGGTGTAATCACTGTAAGATTGTATTCCTACATCAATATTTACATTTTTAATATACTGACTGGCAAATCGATTAAGTTGACTGGCCAACAAACTATTAACACTATTGGATAGGGCGGTGGCTGCAATCGTACTGGAATTGATATCCGCGCTGCTGGATTCTGGCAAGAACCCGCCCAGTACTAAGAGCCCGAAAACTTGCTTATTTAATTCAGCGGTATACTCGGGCTGTCGCAGCCGATCTAATTTATTAGCCAGTACTGGATAGTTTGCCTTCTCCTTTTGCGGAAGATCTAATGAAAATGATACGATCGGTTTCTCAATCGTTCCGTCAATGTTGATTCCAACTTCGTAATCAAGCGCTCGTTCATAAACGGACTTTTCATTTTCACCAATTTCATTGCCAATCAACCCGATGGAATTGGACTCAACCGTATGCACCGCTTTTATGCTGAGGTCTCCGTTTTTTGGAGAACCATTCCAGTTAATAGACGAGCCATTGACAAGCGTAAAATTCTTTTTTACGAGATTATAGAAAGACAAACTATAAATTCCTTTGCTAACCGTATAATTTCCAGCAAGCTTAAGATTTCCCGTTCGGTCGTAGCCCAATTCCAAGGCGGCTTCGCCCGAGGTTTCTAAATAATCTCCCGACTCTTCGTCAAGAATAATTTTAATCACAGCATTTTTCTCTATCTGCACAGAGGAATTTAGATTGAAGTTCGGCAGACCAGCCAGTAATGAATCGTAAAGCGAAATAGATTGTTTATGGGCTACAGAATCCAGCAATAATGTGGGATCAACAAATTCAACAATTCCTTCAGCCTTAAGAAGTTCAATGTCTTCTTGAGGAGTCACGTAAGTAAGCTTTGTGGCATCTTTAATGGTAAGGTTTGCTTCAACGGTGGCATCTTTTTTCCGACCTTTTATTTTTGTTTTGCTATCAATAACCAGTTGGCCTTTGAAGTTACCCGAGGCAGAATCGGGCGTGTTTAAGAGTGCATAATCTTTCGCATTTAGTTGCAGGTTATAAGAAAGAGTTTGGTAGTCCAGACTCCCATTAACATGGAGTGGATTATTGGCTTGGTCAAAGAGCGTAAAATTATCAAAGTGTATAATTGAATCATCGATCAAGATCCGATCATCTGGTATTTTAAAGGTAACTGTGGGATTAACCGTTGTTACACCTACATTAAGAAATTGTAAGTATCCTTTTAAGGTTGGTTTTTTTAGTGGCCCACGAATCGTTGTTTCCCCCCGAAGAGTTCCATTCATTTCACTTACGATTTCAGAAACCAGAAATGAAAATAACTCCAGATTGTTAACATCTAGTTTCAACGAGGCATCTACTTCATCCTTTGCTGACGAGTATTGCCCATTCAGGTTAATCTCATTTGATTCATTCGTAAGCAGAAACTCAAACGGAATGAGACTGTCATTGCTTCTCGCAGAAGCCGTAATGGTTACCGGTTCTGAATTATAAAGAATAAGACTATCGACAGTGGCCTTTAAATTAAGTTCCTGATTGCCCGCGTAAGAAATGGTACCGGTAAGTAGCCCTTTGTTAATGATCGTTGTATCCGCGGCAAGCAAATAGTTTAACGGAGTAAGATTTACATTTTTAAGAGAGATATCGAAAGTATTCAAATCTCCATTCATTTTAATTTCCATGTCAGCCCGGGAAATCAGAAAATGATTGAACGCCAAATTATTGGTTCTTAGTGATACCGGATTAGTTGAATCAACCAAGTATTCTTTATCGAGAAAGAGCAGTTTATCAGGATAAATCAAAGTACTGCTGTCTGTTGGGAGAATCCGTGTTTTTAAACCCAATAGCGTAAGTGAATCATTCGCTAACATCAGGTTAACTTGTATAATTTCATCTTTTGGCACCATATCAAGATTCACGTTACCCAGCGCAATAGAATCATAATATAAGTTGGTAACCATCATGCGAGCACTTAGGATATCCTGAATGGCATACAGTGTATCTAAAGAAATACCATATCCTTTAAATTTTCCTGAGGTAGCCTGAAGAGATGATCTTTTGTTTTGCTCATTGAATCCCCCGGTTAATTGCAAGTTCGAGACATTATCAACATCGATTCCCAATAATTGAAAAAGGTTGGCATTTTCCGCTTCGAGGTTGAAATTAATAGTTCTGCCTGCTGCGAGGTGTGTAATCGTATCAGGGGTATTAAAAACAGTATTGATCCATTTTTGGATTATATCTTGCGAATCACGGATGTCGAAGTTTGAAACCAGCTTACCCTTTTCATTATCAGAATAATAGTCAAGCTCACTGCCTGCGGGCGACATCAACGCGCGGAAGGCCATGGTATCGAGTAAATATTTAGTTGATTGATTTTGAAGTAAAATACTTTTCCCTTCAACTGATCCTTCCAGAGAAGGATGATTTAATATTAATTTAGATGTAAAGTCGCCTGAAATGGATAACGTGCTGTCCCAGTTGAATAAGGTGCCTGGCTTAAAATCATCTAGTTTCATTGTGGTTGTTATCGTCAGGGGTTCAGAAAATGAAACTTCTGAGTGAATTTCGGATTGATAGGTCGGATCTTTGATGGACGCTTTGATGATGGAGTTAGTTTTTGTCGTCAGGCTTTCAATGGTAATGTTAGAAATGGATTGGTCAAGAATTTCCAAATGAGGAATCGAGCCTTTGATTTCGAGATTCTGTTCAGTCCCTATATTTCCTTTTGCTACTAAAGAAAATCCGGCAGACCCCAACGCGGACACATTTACCCATTTTCCAAGGTCAACTTTTTCACCACTTAGGGTTACATCGAGCCCAGCATTACCGGCATGTAGTGTAGTAAGGCCATCAAATTGTACATTACCCCAATTTGTATTGATCTTTCCATTGGCCATTATATTTTTGAGAGTTCCTGAACTGAGCGCCTGTATGGTTAACTCGTCAGGAATATTAAAACCGCTGACAAATGGAGTTATTATTTCTTTAAAGTCGGAGCCAATCGTGCTATTGATCCTGAGGTCCTTCCAGCTAAGCTTTTCGAGATCCAATACATCCGCTATTTTTCCATCAACCTGTAAATAGCTATTCGCTGTTTTCAAATTCAACGTTTTTATCAACCCTTGTTTCTGGTTGTAGTTGCCCTCCAGCTTTACTTCCGTTGATTTCCAGTTGATGAATGGATTAAGTAAAGAATCACTAAGAAAGTAGGCAAGTGCTTCTGGATTAATTTTGCCAAGAACAGTAAGTTCCAGATTGTCCAAATCAGTATTTTCATTCGAATTCAATGCAGAGGCCTTGAGGTTTGCATCGAGTTGGTTGGTGTTGGAGGCCAGATGAAGGTTGGTAAGTGCGAATTGCTGTCGGTTCCATTGCAACGCAAATCGACCCTCATTCAATTTAAAGCTGGGCATCTGTGCCGAGAGTGAAAGTAAATCTCCGTTAAGGGTGTCTTCATTAACCAGAATATCTGTGAGGTTGATTTGAATATCCTGAAGTTGAATGTGCGTAGGATCGAATTTTGGAGTGGTTGTTATCCGGTTGTTGTGAAGAGAAAAATTGCTATTCTCTACGTTTAGGTTCGTAACCTCAAAATCAATACCTAAATCAGAATCAATACTAAATAGGTTAAACACGCTGGCTTTCGTTGAATCTGGAATACTTGGGTTATTTTCCGGATTTTCAGATTGAAATACATTTACTAGTGCCTTGTTGAGGTAAATACTGTTAGCTCTAATCTTATTCGGACTGGTAATAAATTCAGCTTCTTTACCGTCTAACCTTCCTATATTAACGTCAACGACTGTTCCATTTTTTATGGATGTAAACTTAAAATGGATGCTATCCAATTGAATGCTTTTGAAAAGAAGAGTTACCGCATTTGATTTTGCAGAGGAAGCCTCACCCGATTGGAAGGCATCGAATATAAATTGAATATTTAATTGGCCCTTATCTTGAATCAGGTGAAAATCCACACCTGCGATATGCACCTTATCAAAAATGAGATTGCCCCTAACCAGATTGGATATTGCGGATGCAACCTCAATTTGTTCTGAAGAAAAAATCTTTGTGTGATCCGGACTCCATATGGTTATATCTTCAATGGTCACTTTGCCCAGTAGGGAAAACTCAATGCTTTGGATTTCTACGCGGGTCTCCATTTTGGAAGATAAGTAGTTGGCCAATGCAGCGGTTATTCTTCTTTGTACGGGAGGTAGGTGAATGACAGCCAAAGCGAGTACAATAACCAGGAGAAATCCAAGTATTATTTTCCCCAGAAATTTGACAGCTCGTAAAGAAATCGTCCGCGGGTGCATGTTACAGTTCAAAAATACGCAGAGATCGGCTCATTATTAATGAATGCCATAACTTCTGTTGGGTAGGAACACCATACAGATATCTATAAAATAAAAAAGGTTGACATTGCTGTCAACCTTTCTCTGAACATAAAGTTCATTACTTCTTCTTCTTAGCAGCCTTCTTTGCTTTCTTAGCTACTTTTTTCTTAGCTGCTTTTTTAGCAACCTTTTTCTTAGCGGCTTTCTTTGCTTTTTTTGCCATAGCATTTAATTGTTTAAGTGAAACATGGGATAAATGTAAGTGTTAACTTCATTAGATGCAAATTTTATGACAAAAGAGTTGCGATGATCAATTTAGTGATGTATATACGATGAAGCATGAAATAGGATTTATAAAATGATTAAAGCATAATTTTTATCATGCATGAATAAAATTTTGCTTGTTCAGTTTATCATGTATCAATGAAAATAATATCCACGGCTCTAGGGAAATCGCATTAATTCATCAACCTGTTTTCTTTATCTTTGGTAGCGATGAAAGGAAGTAACATCATTCAATTTGCTTTTGTACTGACAATTTTTTCGTTTTTATTCAGTCAGTGTGTACCCAAGAGCAAGTCTACCACAAATACAACCACCATCTATTCGTGGACCACAACAGCGGATCAATCGCAATTACTTGCGCCATCCAGTGATTTGATTTTTGGCAACATTGACGCTAAAGATTCCTCCATTAACATCGATAGTACGATTATATACCAAACCATCGATGGTTTTGGATACACCTTAACGGGAGGTAGTGCTATGCTTTTATCCACTAAACTGAACGATAATGAACGCACAGCCTTCCTGCGTGAGCTTTTTTTGAATGATGAAAAGGGGATAGGGGTGAGTTATTTGCGTGTGAGTATTGGCGCCTCCGATCTGGACGAATCTGTTTTTTCTTATGATGATCTGCCAACCGGAAAAACCGATTCATTGCTTACTAAATTCAATTTATCGTATGACACGCTTTATCTCATTCCGATATTAAAAGAAATAATCTCGATTAATCCCGGTATTAAAATTTTGGGTAGCCCCTGGTCGCCACCCACGTGGATGAAAACGAATCATCATGTAAAAGGAGGGAGCCTCAATCCCAGATACTATGGTTCATACGCCAACTATTTTGTAAAATATCTCAACGCGATGGCAACCGAGGGAATTATGATCGATGCGATAACAATTCAAAACGAGCCTGAAAACCCTAACAATACACCAAGTCTGGTCATGACGGCAGCAGAGCAAAACGAGTTTATTAAAAATCATTTAGGCCCCTCTTTTAAGCTAGCAAACAGCAAGACGAAAATTATTCTGTTCGATCACAATTGCGATCATCCCGAATATCCTATTTCTATACTCAACGATCCGGATACGAAGCAATATGTTGATGGAACCGCCTTTCATATGTATCTGGGCGAGATTGAAACTCTTAGTGCGGTACACGAATCCCATCCTGACAAGAATGTATATTTTACCGAACAGTGGACATCCGGTAACGGAGAGTTTGGTGGCGATTTGCGTTGGCACGTTAAAAATCTGATTGTAGGCGCTACCCGAAACTGGAGTCGTACTGTATTAGAATGGAACCTGGCTGCGGATGAAAATTTTGAGCCTCATACGAAAGATGGAGGTTGTGATTTGTGTCAGGGAGCTTTAACCCTCGGAGATTCGGTGAAGAGAAATGTTTCTTATTATATCATTGCGCATGCTTCTAAATTTGTGCCACCCGGCTCTGTACGAATTGCCTCTACCATCACGGATAATCTATACAATGTGGCTTTTCTCACGCCAGCGGGTAAAAAGGTGTTGATTGTTGTAAACGATAATGATGTGCCGAAGTCCTACTCTATTATATATAAGGGGCAGGCGGCCCGCACCAGCCTGGACGCAGGGACAGTTTGTACGTTTGTCTGGCAGTAGTTGTGAAACCGAATTTTTGGCACGGGTTCCGCTATTATCCCGTTTGTGGGATTAAAATGGCTTTCGCGGATTGTGAGCCATTCATTACCTTTGCCCAGATTCTGACTCTATTATATATAGGATAGTTGAGGTGGATAGGGCTTCGTAGTACAATGCCCGCCCGATCCGAAATGATCATTCGGGCAGGCCCGCCCGATCCGAACAAGGGTGAACCTTTTCGAATATGGAGTAATGCGGATCGTTCGGGCGGGGATATTATTTCAGATTCCGTCCAGATAGCTCTATCGGGAGAAGATGCAGGTTTGATTCCTGCCGTGATTGAAAAGGAAAAGGATTCTCGGATGGAGAATCGATAAATATTTTATGGTTCCGTAGTACAATGGATAGTATTTCAGATTCCGATTCTGAAGATGCAGGTTCGATTCCTGCCGGGATCACTTAAACGGACAGATGATTTTTTTATCTGTCCATTTTTTATTTTGTACCTACACTGTCTATTATTAATGTTCCCTCTCTTTGGGTCACCAACAGTCATTTTTCCTTTCTCTTCTTCTTTCCAAACTGCTCATCGATTATGGCCGCTTCAAATAATAGTGCCCGTACTAGATTTTCATCAATGTCTTTCAGCGACTTAAAATACATCATGTAGACTTGCTTACGACCTTCGGCAAGCAACACACCATCTTCACTCGACATGAGGTATCCCTGGTTGAACCCAAGCGCTGTTCCCTTTTCATTTTGAGTTTCCGATTTGCGCTTCGATTCCCAGAGTACGGATGCTGGCCAGATAAAACATATCAGTTTATGGTGCCTGTAAAATGGAATATCCACATCATCGTATACGTGCTCGGTTGCTTTGGGAATACACGCTGTTATCAAAATACGGAGACGTTTCACAAGTACTTGCTCTGTAGGCGGAAGCCCCATGAGCAACTCTTCAAAGGATTTTGAATTTTCAGTCATTGCAAGTCAAATCTAGATACTGGCGGACAGATTACAAGGGGAGATTTAAAGGCGTGCGAACATCGGCAAGCATTTCCTTACGTCAAGAAGTGCCTTTGGGCATTTCTGAAATTGAATTTAGCCAGAAGGATTCAACTTAACTCGTCTTCTTGTAATTGTAAATCGCTGCTGAATTAAGCGCAATGGCAAAGCCGATCAGATAAAACAATTCCATTTTCACCTCCGAAAGGCCACTCCCTTTTAGCACAATAAGTCGAACGACCTTCATAAAATGTGGGACTGGTGTAGCCTTGGCCATATATATTGCCCAGTCAGGCATGCTGTCAATACTGGTGAAAAAGCCACTCATGAGAATAAAAATCATCATGAAGAAAAGGGCAACGAACATAGCTTGCAACTGGCTGTTACTGAACGTAGAGATTAACAGACCAAATCCCAGAAGTGCAATCAGGTACACAGCCGCGAAAAGATAAAGGACTAGCATGCTTCCTTTAGGAAAAATACTGTATACCACATACATAACGATCAGTCCAACCGTGAAGACAATCATGCCTACAATCCAGAAGGGGATTAGTTTGCCAAGAATAAATTGCCATTTCTTTATTGGCGTAACGTTGATCTGCTCAATCGTGCCAATTTCTTTCTCACGTACAATATTGAGTGCCGTAACAAATCCACCAATCAAGGTGAGGAGTAACACCAAAATGGCGGGTACCATATAGTATTTGTATTCTCTGCGTGGATTGAACCAATCGGAATAGGTTATATCAATTATGCCGGTTGGTGTTGCGACACTGCTGCGGGATACTTTTGTGTTCACATCTAACGAGCGGTTGAAATCCGCTAATACGACCGTAAGGTATCCTGCTCCTAAGGCTGACTTTGTTCCATTGATGGCATCGACTGATACATTCACCTGCTGTCGTCCTTCACGTACCAGGTTGCGTTCAAATTCTGCAGGTATCTCCAACACCACATCGGCCTCACTCTTTTCAATCATTTTCAAACCTTCATTATAGGAATTTGAATAGTCAACAATTCGGAAATAACCCGATGAAGCAATTTTGTTTATGAGTTTTTGAGAATAGCTGCTGTGGTCATGATCAACAAAAGCAACATTGATATTTTTTACTTCAAAGTCTGCAGCCAGCGGCAGAATGACCAACTGCACAATGGGTACAGCAAACATCATGGCAATAATCGTCTTGTCACGAATGATCTGACGAAATTCTTTCTGTAATATGAACCTTAGAACCTTCATCTTAATGGACAATTGATAGTTGACAATTGACAGTTATTTGATTTGTTTCCTTTATCTGTATTGTTTCTATAGCATTTTTTCATTGTCCATTTTCCACTGTCAACTGTCCATTGTTTAATAATCATTATAATCTGATCTTAAAATTTTTAAAAGCAACAGTCAAAAGAAATAAAGTCATGCCCAGTAAGATCAACGTCTCTTTCCAGACATAACTGAACCCCAGACCCTTTAACATCACAGCCTTGATGATGATATAATAATATCGGGAAGGAAGAATATGAGATATGACTTGGAATATCCAGGGCATGTTTTCCACGGGAAAAATAAATCCTGTAAATATTATAGTTGGCAACATCATACCCATCATAGCAATGAGCATGGCCGTTTGCTGCGAGTTGGTTAGGTTTGAAATGAGCAACCCCAGCGACAAACAGGTAATGATGAAAAGAATACTTTCAGCGAAGATGAGCAGTAGGCTTCCTTTGAGCGGAACGTTGAGAAGAAATACAGAAAGCAACAAAATGATAATAAAATTTACAATAGAAAGTACCAGGTAGGGTATAGCTTTTGCCAACAGCACCATGAGCGGCTTGAAAGGAGATACCAAGAGTACTTCCATGGTCCCTAATTCCTTTTCTCTTACAATCGATACGGATGTCAGTGCCGTGCAAACGATCATGAAGATCAGGGCGATCACGCCCGGAATAAAATTGAGTGAACCATTTTGCTCCTCGTTGTATAATTGTCTGAGCTGGGGAATGATTTGATAGGGCATGCCCGCAGTAGCCTTTAATTCCTGTTGATAATTAGTTAGGATTGCGGTGAGGTAATGGACTACAATGGTAGCCGTGTTGGGATCCGAACCATCGGTTATGATCTGAACCTGCGCTTTTCCAGAATGGCCAAGTTCATTTCCAAAATTGGCTGGAAAAACTAATGCACACTTGATCGTTCCTCCTTTAAATTTTTGCTCTATCTCATCGTAATTCAGCAGCGGATCTTTAACCAGAAAGTACGAACTGGTTTTAATCCTGTCTACAATTTGCTCTGAGGTGGCATCCTTTGCATTGTCAAATACCGCAATGCCTATATTTTTAACTTCACTGCTCAACGCAAAACCGAACAAAACAATCTGTGTAACCGGCAGCCCAAACAAAATGAGAAGTGTCCTCTTGTCGCGGAAGACGTGGTAAAATTCTTTTCGGATAAAGGCTAGTAATTGCTTCATATTTCTCAGGACCGCTTTGCTCTTCTTGCCAGTTGATAAAATACCTCATCCATCGAATCTGTGTTAAACTCTCTCTTGAGATTGGTAGGTGAATCCAACGCTTCAACACGTCCATCCACCATTACCGAAATACGGTTGCAATACTCGGCTTCATCCATATAATGTGTGGTAACAAAAACGGTGATTCCGTCAGCAGCGGCCTCATAAATAAGATCCCAGAACTGACGTCTTGTAACCGGATCGACACCACCGGTTGGCTCATCCAGAAAAACAATTTTAGGTCGATGAAAAATAGCCACTGAAAATGCTAGCTTTTGTTTCCAGCCGAGTGGTAATTCGCCCACAAGCTTCTTGGCTTCATTGCTCAGGCCCAGTGTGGTGATCAACTTTTCACTCCTTGTTTTTATTTCTGCTCGCGACAAACCATATACGCCACCATAAAACTCAATATTCTCCAACACGGTAAGGTTTTCATATAACGAAAACTTTTGACTCATGTAACCAATATTGGCTTTGATTTTTTCCGTCTGTTTGTACACATCAAAGCCGGCAACGGTAGCCTCACCGGAAGTTGGATGCGAAAGGCCACAGAGGATGCGCATGGCCGTGGTCTTACCCGCGCCATTGGCACCGAGGAAACCAAAAATTTCTCCTCGGTCCACATCAAAGGTGATCTGATCAACGGCTTTGAAGTCGCCAAACGTTTTGGATAGATTTTTACAGACAATAGCTTTCATTTAATTGACAATTGATAATTGACAGTTGACAATGGGTATTTGATAATTGTTTTGATTGGTTCTTTATCTACTTTCATCACGAATGTTTTATTTATTTTCCATTGTCCACTGTCCACTGCTTAATTCCATTAGCTGAATGAAACTATCTTCGATGGTTGGAGTTATGCGCTTTACTTCAAAGTCCTGCGGCTGATATTTATTTTCTAATTCCTTAAATGCCATGTCACTGTTCTTGTCATCGCGGAGTGTGATATGCAAGTATTCTCCGAATGCATAACAACTGTCTACAACAGGATCTGCACGGAAGTCTTTCAACAACTTGTAAATGTCTTTTGCTTTGGCGGCAAATAATTCAGCAGGAAAACTTTCAATAATATTTTGTGGCGTATCTACCGACATGATATTTCCGTTTTGAATCAGTGCGATGCGATCACACATAGACGCTTCATCCATGTAAGGCGTGGAAACCAGAATACTGATATTTTTAGCTTTCAGGCGTTTGAGCATCTCCCAAAATTCTTTTCTCGACACGACATCAACACCGGTTGTTGGCTCATCGAGTAACAGTACTTTTGGTTTATGAATGAGCGCGCAACAAAGCGCCAGTTTTTGTTTCATACCACCCGATAGTTTCCCGGCTGGCCGATCATTGAAGGCTTTGATCTGATCGTAGATGTCTTTAATCAAATCATAATTTTCTTCAATGGTGGTATTGAAAATCGTGGCGAAGAAGGTGAGATTTTCTTTTACGGTTAAGTCCTGGTACAAAGAAAATTTACCCGGCATATAGCCAACATGCTTCCGAATTTCTTTATAGTCTTTTATAATATCCAAACCATTTACGCTGGCGGTGCCACTGTCGGGTAACAACACCGTGGTGAGTATTCGGAAGATGCTTGTTTTGCCGGCACCATCCGGCCCAATCAATCCAAACAACTCACCTTTTTTAACCGAGAAGGAAACATCGTTCACGGCTTTCACCTGGCCCTTGTTATATGTCTTGACAATATGATTTAACTGAATGTCCAAATTAATTGATAATTGAAAGTTGATAATTGATCGTTAGTTGGTGCAAAGTTTTGAGTCGGTAACGAGTTAGTGGTTTTTCATTTTCAACCTTCCATTTTCCATTAAAGCCCCAGTTCACCATACATTCCAATCTTATAAGAACCATCGTTGCGCACTTTTACTTTAATGGCGTAAACCAGATTGGCTCGTTCATTTTTAGTTTGAATTGTTTTAGGCGTGAATTCAGCTTTGTCATTGATCCAGGTAACGACACCTTCTGTTTCTTTGAAGCCGCCTTTACCATCGTCCGTAAATACTTTTACTTTCTGATCAAGCTTAATCTTCGACAATTGATCGCCAGTGATGTACGCACGGAGAATGATGCTGGAGAGGTCGGCAATTTTATACAGCGGCTTACCCGCAGCAGTTATTTCAAATTGTTCTGCGTATTTAGTTAAGATCGTTCCTTTAAGGGGATTGGTGAGCACACACTTTTTCAATAGATCGTTTACCTCCGTCAGTTGCGCATCAACGGTAGCCGCCTGCTCATTTAAAGATGATGTAGTGGTTTGTAGTGAACTTTCCTGCGCACTGATCTTCGCTTGCAGTGTTGTTACTCTCGCATTGGCGTCATCCAGTTGCTTTTGTGTTGCCACGCCACCTTTAACAAGATTTTCGGTTCGGTCACGATCGAGTACCGCATTGGCAAGCTCTTTTTTTAATGCTTCTGTTTGTACACGGGTTTGAGGTCTTCCGCTTAGTATGGCTTTTTTGCTCTGTAGCAGTTGCAACTTTCGAGCATATAGTTGCGTGCTGTCAATGTAACCAATGATTTGTCCCGCGGTTAATTCCTGGCCTTCTTCCATGTTCAGCTGTAATAGTTGCCCGTTTGCTTCCGCAGATATGATTGTTTCTACGGCTTCAAAAGAGCCTGAAGCATCGTGACTCATTCCTGAATCTTTACATGAATTCAGAATTAGTAATAGTGAAAGTATAAGGATCTTGTTTTTCATATGTTAGATTTTTCTTTTCAAGTTCAGGCGTCTGACCGCTTTTTACTTCAGCATTCAGCGGTCTGACGCCTAAGTGGTTTTAGTTTCCTGTGATTGTCTTCTGTTCATAAAGGGTCGTCAGCAATTGCATTTCATGCAGTGCTTTTTGTGAACGGGCTTCACTTTCTTTTTCGGTGGCGTTCAATAGGTCCATCAGCGAACCTGAGCCCACGTTGTATTTTAGCTCGTAGCTTTCGCGTATACCTTTTCTTAGGTTTACAATTTCTTCGTCTTCTGCTAGAATTGCTTTTTGCTTTTCAATGTTGGCCGATGTTTGTGTCATCTGCATTTTGGTATTGAATAAGAAAGTTTCTTCCTGCAGGTTGATTTTATTCAACGATTGTTGTGTTAACTGCTTTTCATTTTTGTTTTTGTAAAATCCGCTGATACCCCACGAGGCGCTCAGGCCAGCAACACCAATAGAAGAGAGCTCACTGTTTCCAAAACTTATGCCCGGTGCGAACATAATACCAGCACCCAGCAACCCTACTTTTGGCATCAGGCTTACCCGTTGCATGCCCGCCTGTGCATCAACCAGATCGCGCTGACTTTTATATAGTGAAAGCTCGGGCCGTATAATCTGAAAATCAGGAAGCGGGTTACTCAACGCGGGTTTTTGCAACAGGATGTGCTCATCGATCTTAGCGCCAATCAGTAGCGAAAGCATCGTGACATACCCATTTCGGGCATACTTCAATTCTGTTTTGTGCTGATTCAACTTCAGTTGTTCAACTTTTATTTCATCGAGATCTGTTTTGTAGGCGAGTCCGTTGTCATTCAATTGTTTTACACGACTGACATTGTTACTAAGAATGGTATTCTGTACTTCTAATTGTACCAGTTGCTCATCCACGAGCAGAATGCCGAAGTAGAGTTGATTGATGCGTGAATGCAGGTCATACATTACCACATCAACAGAGGCTCTCTCTGTTTCTGATGAAGCCGTAATGATTTTCTTTTGTGTTTTGGTGGCACCGCCATCCCAAAGGGCCTGATTCAACTGGGCGAGGCCAATAAATTTGAAATTGCTGCTGCTTCCTGTTTCACCACTGGGTGGGCCGAAGGAGGGTAACCCGCCAAAGATGTAACCTTCAATTGCTGTGACGCTTAGCTGTGGCAGGTATGCTTTGCTTGCGTTGCTTAACGTGTATTCTTTTGTCTTTTCAATCAGTTCGTATTGCTTAATCAAGGGATAATTTTTGCTGGCTAGTGCATAGCAACTATCGATGCTGAGTACTTGTGCCGTGGCTGGCCCAATCGTTGCCAGTAAATACATCGCTGTGATTATGTATCTCCTCATCATGTTCAATCAGGTTTACGTTAATCCGTTATCTATATCAATTCTTTTTGAGCATCGCATTCACCCAAATGGGTATAAGTTTTTTTCGTTCTTGCATCATTTTCTGAAAGGCCTTCTCGTTTACCAGCCTAGCTTGAAGCATAATGGGTTTGGCCGCGAAAGGAAAGATGATCATCCCTAATAAACTGATAAAGAAATGCATCGGGTTAATGTCTCCGATCTCTTCTTTCAATTGCCTCATGAAATGAGATTGGAGTATAATCTTGTCAGCACGGGAAGCGGAAATGAATTCAAAATTCTTTTTCCTGATTTCATTTAAAATGAACGTGGGCAACTCAGGATTTTTTGTTAGAAAGTCGATGTAGCAATTTACAACACCATCAATCTTTTGATGGAGTGTAATAGTTTCATCTTTTAAGATTGGAGCCAGCTTGCCCAAAATCTGGTGAACCTTTTCTAACATCACCGTAGTAAAAAGATTCTTTTTACTACGGAAGTAGTAATTGACAAGAGCCACGTTACTTTTTGCTTCTTTCGCTACATCGCGTATGGTGGTGGCGGAAAATCCTTTTTCAAGAAAAACCCGGTGGGCGGCTTCCTTAATTCTGTCTTCAGTCGAAATATTTTTGGCTTTTGGCATGACTTCTGTTTGCGAGCACTAAAGGTAATTGTTGATTTAAAATTAAACAAACGTTTAAATCAAATATTTAAATTCAGAATTACTTTAAATAGAGAATAGTATTCAAAGATTCCGAATCTATAGAGGTAGATTCGGGGCAGATGAAATGTCTTGTAAAAGACTGGTCTATAGTAATTTATAGGGTTTTTTAATGAGGGATGATTGGGAGAGATTTTTCTTTTTAATTATAGGGTTAAAGATAGATACTTAACTCCTTTATATCCAGCTAATTTATTGCTTTTAGCATTATTCGTACACCACGCGCTTCAAGTAAAAACCTATCGGATCAATTTGTGGCAACGTTTTGCTTTCTATGGTTATGGGGTTTTTATCCAGTTCTATTTTAGTAGTAATTCCGTTAGCCAATATTTCAACAGGCAATTTCATGCCCTCAAAATTAACGACCCTTACTACATACTTGTTTTCTCCGCTTTGCTTTACATTTATCTCTAATTTATTGGTCGTACGTAGGTAAAAATCAAACAAGGGCTTAAGATTTGTGTTGGAATTTGTACTGAATAGTTTTTCCACATCATCGGTGGAGACAACATTATCGTACGTGTACTTCTGATCGGTAGCGAGTTTTTTCAAGATCGGGAAAAACAGACTATCACCAATTACATACCGAAGCGTGTGCATGAATAATGCGCCTTTACCATATATGTCGCTATGATACGTATCGTCTGAATCGACAACTTGTCCCTGTACAATTGGCTTTTTGTTTTGTGCGTTTTGTGCATTTCGTCTCATCACCTTCTGGTACGCTTCTTCTCCTTCCATTTCTCGGATGTACAAAGCATCGCCATACGAGCAAATGCCTTCCTGAATCCACATGTGTGCCCAGTCGCTATTGGTCACTTTGTTGGCCCACCACTCATGGCCAAATTCATGTGTAAGCAACCAATCGAAATCCTGGC
>JAGPBO010000018.1:0-4126 GCA_018063305.1 Cyclobacteriaceae bacterium | reverse complement strand
TACAAAGCATCGCCATACGAGCAAATGCCTTCCTGAATCCACATGTGTGCCCAGTCGCTATTGGTCACTTTGTTGGCCCACCACTCATGGCCAAATTCATGTGTAAGCAACCAATCGAAATCCTGGCCACCAACCTTGGTGTACCTGAACTGATTTCCATAGGCAATCATAGTTTGGTGTTCCATACCCAGGTGTGGAGTTTCGGCAACTCCTATTTTTTCTTTTGCCCAGGGATATTCACCAAAATATTTTTCAAGCACTTTGCATGTTTGTTCCAGAACCTCCAGATGGTGCGTGCCTTTGTCAGTATGTTCTTCTAACACGTAAAACTCCATCGGTATTTTGTTACCCAATATAGAAGTGTACGTACGGGTTACTTTGGTGTATTTACCAATGTCAAAAACAAGACAGTAGTTGCTAATAGTATAGTTAGTTTTCCAATGCCAGGTTGATGTTGTTTTGGTATTACTAACTTTTTTAAGCAATCCTGGTCCGGCTACGGATAAGCCTTTCGGAACGGTAATGATCAGATCGGCACCTTCGTTGGGTTCATCACTGGGGTGGTCTTTGCAGGGAAAGAATATTTTTCCGCCTTCGGCCTGGCAAGTTATCGCAATCCATGGATTGCCTTTTGAGTCACTGCTCCAGGTAAAGCCCCCGTCCCACGGAGCGCGTATAGCAACTCCGGGTGTGCCACCATATACTACTTTAATTTTTATTTTGCCTGCCGCAAATGGCTTCGTTCCGGTAATCGTAAGCAAGTCATTATCCGTGTGCTCAAAGCTCTCTTTCTTTCCATTTACAAGAGTTTGCTCAACCGTAAGCCCATGCCACAGATCCAGCAACAATACCGGTGAGACAACCGATAGATTCAGATCAATTTCAGTATAGCCATTTATGGTTTTCTTTTCCGGTTCAACATTAAAGGCAATGGTATAATGACGAATATCCATAATAGCTTGTTCGGGCTTTAATACTCCGCCTGAACGAAGATTTTGACCAAACGCAAAAACAGACAGACAAAGCATTAACAGAGATAAAAACTTTTTCATAGAAGACAGAAGGGACCTTGTCTGGTAAAGTTAAAAAAAACAATTGCGTATGGATTTGATATCTGAAGGCTCTTCAAACAAAGGTATTAGGAAGGGATAGGAGATGATTTTCCTTTCCAGGCGGAGTTTCCACATCGTGATTCCACTTATTCAGGCAACACGTACATCCATGTAATTATTGCCAGATATTACTATTATACCCCAGCTCTATGTAAAAGACTCATTTTCATGAATTTCTTCAGATTTTTAAGTCTAGACTGAACTCCGGCCAACCCGTACTTCTTAAATATATAAGGGCAATACCACCCCAAGTCCCCTGAAAAATAACACCAACTACTCACCAAATTTTTGTACTTTTGCCAATCAATTATTTGAATCGTGCTGAAGGCTATCCATCTTTGATTAAGATCGTTACCTACTACTTGATTTTCAATTGAAGGGCGCTGGCGAAATCCTCACCCATTCGGCTACTATTAGTTTAACGGGCTGGTGAGAGAATCTCATCGCGGTTTTCATTCAATTAACCTTATATGTCAGTTCTTACAAGCCAAAAACCATTAACCTTTGCCACTTCTCAACGAGAGTTTACGACAACCTTAAATAAGAGGGTTGCCGATTATTTCAAGGCAAATGGACTAAACCGGCATGCCGATTTAGAAATGATAATCAAGACATTTATCATGTTTGGCGCTTATTTTATACCCTATGGCCTCATTCTGGGGGGTGTTGTTTCGGGTACAGGTTGGTTATTGCTTTCTGTTATTATAATGGGGTTGGGCTTAGCGGGTATCGGATTATCCGTTATGCATGATGCTAATCATGGTGCTTATTCTAAGAAACATTGGGTAAATACTGTTATCGGCTATTCTATGAATTTGATAGGAGCGAATGCCTTTAATTGGAAAATTCAACATAACGTGCTCCATCATTCCTATACCAATGTGCATGAAGAGGACGAAGATATAAGTCCACGTGGGGTACTGCGACTGACTCCACACTCCGATTGGAAATGGTTTCATAAGTATCAGTTTGTTTATGCTTGGTTTTTATATGGTCTTATGACTATTACCTGGATGGTATTCAAGGATTTTACCCGTTTAAATAAATACGATAAGACAGGGTTGGTCAAAATGAATAATGCTCATGCGGGCAAGGAATGGGCAATTTTGATCCTGACTAAAATCGTATACGTGAGTTATATTTTTATTATTCCGGTGCTCTTTACCCCCTTGGCCTGGTGGCAGATTCTTATTGGAATTTTGATGATGCATTATATAGCAGGCTTTTTGTTAGCCATAATTTTTCAACCAGCACACGTAATTGAAGGCACTGAATTTCCGTTACCGGATGATAATCGGAAACTGGAGAATAACTGGGCTATTCATCAATTGCTCACCACTACCAATTTTGGAAATAAGAGTCGTTGGTTTTCCTGGTATGTAGGGGGGCTCAATTTTCAGATTGAACACCACCTTTTTCCGAATATTTGTCATGTACATTACCGTAAAATCTCAGGAATTGTAAGCGAAACAGCCACTGAATTTGGGCTTCCTTATAAGAGTGCCCGAACATTTTTAGATGCACTAGCGGGGCATGCCCGATTATTAAAACAATTAGGCACGCGGCCCGTTTGAATTTTACGGACCAATCTTTTGTTAACAATACGAAACCACATATTTATCCATGAGGCAATTAAAAATAAGTAAACAGATTACAAATCGCGAGAGCCAATCTCTCGACAAATATTTAGTAGAAATTGGAAAAGTAGACCTGATTACCGCAGAAATGGAAGTCGACCTGGCCAAAAGGATTCGTGCTGGGGACCAGGCTGCACTTGAAAAGCTTACTAAGGCCAACTTGCGCTTTGTTGTATCGGTGGCAAAGCAATATCAAAATAACGGTTTAACGCTGGGCGACCTTATCAATGAAGGTAACGTAGGTTTGATCAAGGCCGCTATGCGTTTTGATGAAACCCGGGGTTTTAAATTTATTTCATATGCAGTATGGTGGATTCGTCAGTCCATTTTGCAGGCTTTGGCCGAACAATCGCGTGTGGTACGCCTTCCACTAAATCGGGTAGGTTCTTTAAACAAGATCTCGCGAGCATTTTCTGAATTGGAACAAAAATTTCAACGCGAACCTTCGCCAGCCGAGGTTGCTGAAATTATGGATGTAACCATCGAAGAGGTGGAAAGCACCATGAGTGTGGGCGGTCGTCAAATATCCGTGGATGCTCCGTTTGTGCAGGGCGAGGAAAACAGATTGCTTGATGTATTGGAAAGTAGCAGCGAAGACACTCCAGACTCCGGCTTAATTATGGATTCTTTAAAACTGGAAGTATCCAGAGCTTTGTCAACACTGACAGAAAGAGAATCAGAAGTAATTTGCGATTATTATGGATTAAACGGCAGCCATCCGATGACTCTGGAAGAAATTGGTGATAAGTTTAAACTTACCCGTGAGCGTGTGCGCCAGATCAAAGAAAAAGCCACCCGAAGATTGCGTCATGCTTCCCGGAGCAAGTATTTGAAAGCCTATTTAGGATAATCCATTTTTATATTTAATCTAGTTATGAATCAGAAATTCTTTAGTACCAACGGAGGCGAAACTTATGTATCACTGTGGAACAAGTATCGTCCTGCAATACTAAAGCTGATGGTGGATTCGGAAAAGGAGCCCCAGCAATACCAGTTTTATGGTCATGAATTTAAGGCCTTAAACCCTAAAGAGAAGAAGGGCTTTGCGTTTACGATGCAAGCTTCTGAAGGTAAAGCTTTGAATAGCATCAAAAGCTCGGTAGTGGCTCAAGACTTACTCTATGTATTGGCCATGTCAAAAAGGGCCACAGAGTTGATGGGCGAAAACACCTACGAGTTTACGCTTAATAAACAATTCAACCTGAGTGTTACGAAACTAAGTCCTGCAGAATAGCAGGACTTTTTATTTTAGGCATATTACTGAGAAATGGTTGGTGAAACACCCATGGTGACACTGATACTCATAGAGTTACAAGAGGTTTAGTGAAAGTCGTTTCACTAAACTTTTTTTGTTTATGAGAAAGCAAAAAAAAGCGA
>JAGPBO010000170.1 GCA_018063305.1 Cyclobacteriaceae bacterium | reverse complement strand
GTCAACAGAAGCCATTATCGATTAAGGATTATCCACAATGGAGCAAAATTATATCTCCCTCCATTTCAAATGATGGCAACTGGTTTTCTTTTGCCAAGCGACCTAATGGTGGAGATGACACCTTGTTTATTAAAAGTCTTAACTCCGAAAAGCAATACAAAATCCAATTCGGATTTGAACCCAATTTTTCAGAGAACAGCCTTTGGGTAACTTATCTTACCAAACCCCCTAAGGAAGAGGAGAAAAAATTAAAGAAAAATAAGAAGCCGGTATTCAATACGGCATGGCTACTAAATCTGGAAAGTGGTGAAAAATTTTCGGTAGAACGAGCTGAGTCTCTATCCATAAATAACAGCGCCACCTACTTTGTTGTGCTTAGGAAAAAACCTACCGAAGACAACTCAAAGCACGATGGAAAAGACCTTATCATTAAAAAACTTCCTGATGGATCCGTTAATAACATAGGAAATGTAAGCAGCTATCAATTTAACAAGAAGGGAAATCTATTAGCCTACACCGTTGATGCGGATAGCAAAATGGGCAATGGCATATATCTCTATAATATAACAACCAGTGAGTTAAAAATTCTGGACACCGATACTACTACGTATGCTCAATTGGTATGGGATGATGCCAATGCCTTACGAAGAGATTGGGATAAGAAGGGGAAGAACCTAAGCGTACTCAAGGGATACTCTACAGACACGACACTTCATAAAAATAATTCGATTCTGGTTTTCACAGACGTAACTACTCCACAATATAAAAAACAATTATTTGCAACCTCCAGCCTTAAAGGCGTACCATCAGAAATGATTATCAGCGAAAACGGAAACCTACGTTTTACCGAAGATGGTTCATCCATACTATTTGGAATTCGGCCACAAGAGCGAAAAATAAAAATGAGTAAGGACACCGTAGCCAATGTAGATGTTTGGCACTGGAAAGATGACGACATTCAATCGGTACAAATTCGCAGAGAAGAACAAAATAAAAAATTCACCTACTTATGCGCAATTGATCTCGCCAACCATACCTTCTCTAAGTTGGCCGATGAATCCGTTCGGCAAGTATTGATTTCAAGAAATCCATTATATGCCGTTGCCCGAGATGAAAAACCATATCTGGACGATGTGAACTGGGGCGTATCGCCTGCAGATTTATATCGGACTAATTTAAAAGACGGCACGCGTCAGGTTTTTGCAAAAAAAGTAAATCGTCCATTGGGTTATTCGCCTGACGGCCGCTACTATCTTTATCAGCTTGATTCAAGTTTACACGTAGTTGATTTAACAACAAACAAGGTTACGAATATATCCAAGTCGGCACCTGTTCGTTTCATGGATTTAGAATATCCCTATCCACATGAAAAACCTCCCTATGGAGTTGAAGGGTGGACGAAAGATGGAAAGGGTGTAATCGTAAACCATAAGTATGACTTATGGATGCTAGCGGTTGATGGTAGCAAAGCAACAAACTTAACCTTAGGTGTTGGCGATAAAGAGGAAATCCATTTTGGCTATGTAGCGCTCGATCCTTTGGAGGAATACATTGACATGAAGAAACCTTTAACTCTTTCCGCCTATGGCGAGTGGACTAAAAAATCTGGATTTTATAAATTACCCATAGGAAAGACACCACAACCACTTCTTTACGAAGACAGAAGTTTTGGTAATCCTACAAAAGCCCTTTTTGCAGACAGGCTTATTTTTACATCACAAACATTTGTTGATTTTCCGGATTACTATGTGAGCAATTCTTCATTCAGTAATGTCAAAAAAATAACAGATGCCAATCCGCAGCAAGCGAAATTTGAATGGGGCAAGCGCGTACTTATTGATTATACGAATAGCAAAGGTCAAAAATTACAAGGCACACTTACCCTACCGGCAAATTATCAGGCTGGAAAAAAATATCCGATGATTGTTTATTTCTATGAGAAGATGTCGCAAACACATAATCAGTATTCAATGCCGGTATACGATGATCGCCCGCATATGTCGCTTTATGCCAGCAATGGGTATTTAGTATTTCAACCTGATATGGTCTATGAAGAAGGAAGACCTGGCACCAGTGCCCTTGATTGTATGGTATCGGCCGTTAACAAAGTAATAGATTCAGGATACGCTGATCCTAAAAAAATCGGACTACAAGGCCACAGTTGGAGTGGATACCAATCTTCATTTATTTTAACTCAGACTGATTTATTTGCTTGCGTGGTTACCGGTGCTCCTCCTACCGATCTTGAAAGTTTTTACAATAATATCTATGGAAGTACAGGAACCAACCATCATGGTATTATGGAAATAGGACAGGTTAGAATGGGTAAAGATAAAACTCCTTGGTCTGCCCGGGAAGCCTATCAACGGGAGTCGCCTATGTTTCATGCGCCAAACATCAAAACTCCGTTTATGATTCTTCATGGAACTACCGATGGTGCGGTAGATTGGACTCAGGGTTTAGAGTTTTACAATGCTGCCCGAAGGTTAGGGAAAGAAGTGATTTTCCTTTCTTATCCCAACGAAGGTCATCACTTAACAAACGAAGCCAATCAAAAAGACTTTTTGGTACGGATGCAACAATATTTTGACTATTATCTGAAGGGCACCGTAGAACCCAACTGGATGAAGGATGGGGTTCTGCATATTGATAAGAAATACGATCGGGCAGATTAATTTAAAATTACCAAACTAATGTTTCAATTTTCACTATTAAATCCCCGACTATTATATCTTGTCTTTGGATTCCTCGCATTTAACAATCACCGTGTGGCAGCTCAGGATTTTTATCTTTTAATAGGGACGTATACCCAAGCCAAACCTGACAAAGGAATTTATGTTTATAAATTCAATAGCAAAACAGGGTCATTAACTTTTGTGAATAATGCAGAAGGTGTTACGAATCCCTCCTACCTAACTCTATCGCCTAACGGTAATTATGTTTATGCGTGTGTGGAAACACAAGTCTTAGAAAGCGGAAACATTAGCGCATTTCAATTCGATAAGAAAACGGGTGGACTTACTCATCTGAATAAAATAGCCAGTGGCGGAGATGATCCTTGTTATATAGCCATAGACAAATCTGGTAAATGGGTAGTAAACGCAAATTACACAGGTGGAAGTGCGTCTATTGCGGGTGTTGAGAAAAATGGTGTGCTCGAAAAACCTACACAAGTATTTCAATTTACTGGCAGCAGCATGGATAAAAGCAGGCAAGAGAAATCTCATATTCACTCCACCATCTTTTCCCCAAATAATGATTTTGTCTTTATGCCCGATCTTGGTGCGGACAAGATTTGGTGTTACGCTTTTGATCCATCCAAAAAAGAACCCTTACAAAGATTTACTGCAGGCGATGTAACGCTACCGCCAGGCAGTGGACCCAGACATCTGGCCTTTCATCCCAATAAAAAGTTTGTGTATTGTATTGAAGAATTAAGCGGTATGGTTTCTGGTTATGCCTATAACAAAGGAATCATGACAGCTATTCAAAGAATTCCTGCGCACGAATCAACCAACGCAGGCCCTTTTGGTAGTGGTGATATTCATATCTCACCCGATGGAAAATTTTTATATGCATCCAATCGTGCCAAAGAAAATAACGTGGCGATCTTTTCGATCGATCCAAAAAATGGAATGTTAACGTTTGTTGGTCTCCATGCTACATTAGGCGAACATCCGCGAAATTTTATAATCGATCCAACGGGTCATTACATATTGGTGGCTAATCAATTTACCAATAACATTGTGGTGTTTAAACGTGATAGCAAGACCGGATTGATCTCGCCATCAGAGACTGAAATTTCTGTTCCAAGTCCAGCCTGTTTACAGATGATTAAGGTTGGCCTGCAGTAGCATTTGCGACAGGAACAGATTTTTTTAGAAAGTAATTTACACCATTACATTCGGTATTATTTCAGATTTATCAGGATGGGTTAGAGTAGGGATAAGAATTGAAAATCCTGCTCAACAAACTTTAAAGAATGTCTTGTTATGTGCTTCTTCATTCTTCGCTAGCATCGCTTCAATCTTTTTGGCGGTTTTAGTGATGGCAAGCCCACCGAGGCCAGTGCATCGCAACGTGTTTGGAATTGCATCCCCAACCTTTTTCATCGTCTCAATCACTTCATCCAATGGAATTACCTGATCATAATTGGCCAGCGCCATGTTGGCACATGATAGAGCTGTTGAGGCGGCCATTACGTTTCTATTTAAACAAGGTGCTTCCACCCGATCAGCAATCATATCACAAATCATTCCCAACGAAGCTTGCAACGTCATCGATGCAGCAGCAAGCGATTGATCAAGTGTACCGTTTTTTAAAACAACAATTCCGGCTGCAGCCATACCCGAACCCGAACCACATTCGGCCATGCACCCTCCCACCTCTGCAGCAAACGTTGCATGCGCGGCAATGAATACTCCAATGATACCAGCAGCCAACATGGCTTTCACCATTTCATCCTGAGATAATTTTAAAGTTGTCGCGGTTCCAATAACAGCACCGGGCAATGCCCCGCATGAACCTGCTGTTGGTGCGGCCACGATTACACCCATCGAACTTTTTACTTCCATCATGGCTGATGTGTACAGAATAACATTATTCAATACATCGCCTTCCACCAGCGTTTTCTTTTTTATCTGTTCCTTAAAGTTTACGGATTGCGGACCTAGAATCCGATCGGCATACGAAGTGCCTTTAACTCCAATCTCAATCGCATTTTGCATGATGATGACAATCGCGCGCATCTTTTCAAAAACTTCGCCATGCGAGATATTTCCGCGAGCACTTTCATAATGAACGGCCAATTCCCACAGCGATAAATTTTTACCTTCATTGTATTCCAGCATTTCGGCAGCCGTAATAAACGGAACCAATAAATCTTTTCGTGCTAATACAGGAAGTACTGGAGATAATTTCTTGATGAACAATACGTCATCCATATTTAACAACTCCTCAACAATACTATCTGTTAAAAACTGATCGGATTTCACTTCAATAAAATTTGGCTCACCGCTACGGAGATCAATTTCATCGTAGACAATTGATCCCTTTAAGAATTCTAGTACTTGCGCACCAGATTTTACATACACCAGCGTTTCATAAAAATCACCCGCCATTAAAACGGAAGCACCATCAATTTCAATCACCTGAATCATACCGCCACCGGTAGAAAGTGCCGTGAGCGTATGCGTCTCCTTTTTATTTTTTAATGTGAGTTTATACGTATTGGGATGTGTAGCTCCTATAGGATGAATCTCGATGTTGATTTTCATTCCGGCCTCATCCACAGCTTGCAAGTACCCCGGCAGTCGCTCGTCATAAGCCTCCCAACCAAGGAAGCCACCAAACAATCCCATGTCGGATCCTTGACCTTTATGTGTAGTTGCCAATGAGCCATTCGGGTCAAACTCAATATGCGCTTCGGTTATCTCCCCATCCATCAAATCACGACAAAGCCTTCCGATACGTAGCGAAGCTGCACAGTGAGAACTAGAAGGGCCACGCATAACAGGGCCAATTACATCGTTAAAAATACTGGGATAACTACTCATGATGCTTTGTGTTGATTGATGTCAAGCAAGTTAGGAAATTTTAGGACGAGTTGCATTCCTATTATTATAAACTACTTCTGATACTGGCAGAATAACCTTTCACTGTATCTATGAGGGCATGGCGTTAGCCAATACTTTTACTGGCTTTAATCTATGTCTTCCTCTTGACAAAATAATGAAGCTGATTTTTCGTAATGTATCTCGATAAAATTTAACTTACTTTTAGGATTAATTAATTGTAATGGCATCTGTGAAAAATAACGGAAAAGATATACGCAACAACGGAATGCCCTTAGATATGGATTTAATAAAAGGAATCCGGGTAAACCGAAGTGCTGTTGAACGAAGAGCCGCCACGATGGGTACCAGGCGCAGTTTAAAAAAAGACTGGCAGGCCGCGTGGCTGCTAAAAGCAATTACCTGTATTGACCTAACCACCCTGGCAGGTGATGATACCCCGGGCAATGTCATCCGGTTATGTGCCAAAGCAAGAAGACCGGTTCGTGAAGATCTATTAAGTGCTTTGGAAATGAATGATGCAAACATTCAGGTTGCAGCCGTCTGTGTTTATCATAACATGATTAAGTCAGCACTTGAAGCGTTAGAGGGATCTAATATTCCTGTTGCGGCCGTGTCAACAGGTTTTCCTGCTGGGCAAATCACCATGGATCAGAAATTAAAAGAGATTGAAAGTTCGGTGAAGGCTGGGGCCAAAGAAATTGATATCGTAATCAGTCGTGCCAATGTATTGCGTGGTGATTGGAAAGCGCTCTATAATGAAGTGCAACTTTTTAGAAAGTCATGCGGAGAATCGCACATGAAAACCATACTTGAAACTGGTGAGCTAGTCACACTAAGCAATACAGCAAAAGCAAGTGTGGTTTGTATGATGGCGGGTGCCGATTTTATTAAAACAAGCACCGGAAAAGCAACCGTGAATGCAACGCTACCGGTAAGTCTGGTGATGGTGCGAGCTATCCGTGAGTACTACGAGGCAACGGGCATACAAGTTGGGTTCAAACCTGCAGGAGGAATTCAAAAAGCAAAACAAGCGCTGGAATGGCTCATCTTAATTAAGGAAGAGTTAGGTGACGACTGGCTATCACCACACTTATTCCGATTTGGAGCGAGCAGTTTACTTGGAGACATTGAAAGACAATTAGAACATTTTGTAACCGGAAGATATTCTGCTTCCTACCGCCATCCGATGGCTTAATAATATTGATATGACGAAAGTTAAAAGTATTTATAAAACTATGGAATACGGTCCCGCACCCGAGAGTGCAACCGCTGCCAACGAATGGTTAGACAAGCACAATCACGAGTTTGGATTATTTATCGATGGCAAGTGGCAAGTGCCACAGTCAGCAAAATATTTTGACAGCATTAATCCTGCAAATAAAAAATTTCTCGCAAAAATTTCTGAAGCCAATAAGAAAGATGTAGACAAGGCTGTGAAAGCAGCGCGAAGCGCATTGCCAAAATGGGTAAAGTTAGGAGCACATACACGTGCACGTTACTTGTATGCGTTGGCACGACAGATTCAAAAACATTCCCGATTGTTCGCAGTGCTGGAATCCATGGACAATGGCAAACCCATCCGCGAAACGCGTGACATTGATATTCCATTAGTGGCGCGACATTTCTATCATCATGCCGGTTGGGCACAATTACGTGATACCGAACTTAAAGAGTATAAGGAGGTAGGTGTAATCGCGCAAATTATTCCCTGGAACTTTCCACTCCTCATGATGGCATGGAAAATTGCTCCTGCTCTCGCCATGGGAAATACAGTAGTCCTTAAGCCTGCAGAGTTTACTTCTATTACCGCATTGTTGTTTGCTGAAATATGTGAACAGATCGGATTACCTCCAGGTGTAGTAAATATTATTACAGGTGCCGGTGAATCTGGCGCTGCTATGGTGAGTCATCCCG
Source organism: Cyclobacteriaceae bacterium (assembly GCA_018063305.1). Classification (GTDB taxonomy): domain Bacteria; phylum Bacteroidota; class Bacteroidia; order Cytophagales; family Cyclobacteriaceae; genus ELB16-189. The sequence goes on along the minus strand of JAGPBO010000170.1, from coordinate 588 downwards.
GTGTAGATAAGATTGCCTTTACCGGATCAACCGATGTTGGTCGCATCATTAGAAGAGCAACAGCAGGAACGGGAAAAAAGATTTCGCTTGAGCTTGGTGGCAAGTCGCCATTCATTGTGTTTGAAGATGCCGATATAGACACTGTGGTAGAAGGTGTTGTGGATGCTATCTGGTTTAACCAAGGGCAAGTATGTTGTGCTGGCTCTCGATTGCTCGTACAAGAATCTATTGCCGATCGTCTTTATAAAAAAATAAAGGCACGCATGGAAAAATTGCGCGTTGGAAATTCATTGGATAAGAGTATTGACATCGGGGCGATTGTTGCACCTGTACAATTAAAAACTATCGAGAAATTGGTGAAGCAAGGAATTGCTGAAGGTGGTGAAATCTGGCAGCCGAGTTGGTCGTGTCCACAAGACGGATATTTTTATCCACCCACATTATTCACCGATGTTTCACCGGCATCAACTATTGCTCAGGTTGAAATCTTCGGACCCGTATTAGTGGCGATGACATTTCGTACCCATCCTGAAGCAATCAAACTGGCCAACAACAGTCGCTACGGATTAGCGGCCAGCATTTGGACGG
>JAGPBO010000017.1 GCA_018063305.1 Cyclobacteriaceae bacterium | reverse complement strand
TCAGCAGCATTAAATTCTGTGGGATTAAAAAACGCAGGAAGCTTTTCATAGGTCTTTATAGGAATTTGTTGATTGTTCATTACCCATTCGCCATCACCCAATATGCTATACACCCCCCAGTGGATAAATAACCCGAACCGGGCATCCTGAAACCAGGCACGCGCCTTTTCATTTTCTGGGGTCGGAACATATTTTGTTACCTGCGACCATCCCGAGACAAGACAAATAAATAACAAGATGATTGTGATAGAATGCTTTTTCATGTGAGGGCGTATTTTGTAACTTTCCAAAATCTATAAGAACTTAATTGATTTATCAAGTAAAATTGGGAATAAGCACATGAGACACGAACCGATTGGCAAGGAATTATTTATAACGAACCGCAAGCGACTGTTAAAGAAGTTGCCTCCGGGTTCTCTGGTAGTTTTTAATTCGAATGATATTATGCCCAGCAATGCCGATGGTACCTTGGGCTATATCCAAAATAGCGATTTGTATTATATGAGTGGCATCCATCAGGAGGATAGTATGGTGGTCCTGTGCCCGGGCTTTCCCGATAAAAAATATCGCGAGGTGCTTTTTATTAAAGAACCGAACGAGTTGATGGAAAAGTGGGAAGGCCATAAGCTCACTAAAAAAGAGGCAACGGAAATTTCGGGTATCGAAACAGTAGTGTGGGTTTCTGGCTTTGAAAAACTTTTTCATCATATGATGACGATGGGTGGTGTTAATGAAGTTTACCTCAATACGAATGAACATTATCGCTCCGAAGTAATGGTGCAAAGCCGTGACGCCCGATTTATTGAGTGGTGTAAAAAAACATATCCGTTGCATCGCTATGAAAGAATTGCACCGGTTATGGGTGAATTACGAAGAGTGAAACAACCGCGCGAGATAGAGCTTATTCAAAAAGCCTGCGACATTACCGAATGTGGATTTCGCAGAGTGCTCAATTACCTACGGCCCGGGGTAATGGAATATGAACTAGAGGCAGAATTTATTCATGAGTTTAAACGACTGGGGTCGAAAGGTTTTGCCTATACGCCCATTATTGCATCGGGCGAGAATAATGTGATTCTGCATTACGTAGAAAATAGTCGCCAATGCCATGCAGGAGATTTGGTATTGTTGGATGTGGCTGCGGAATATGCCAATTATAATTCTGACCTCACCCGAACTATTCCAGTGAGCGGAAGATACTCCAAAAGACAAAGAGATGTATATAATGCGGTGCTGCGAATTGAGCGTGCAGCCTTTAAAATGTTGCGGCCCTCAGTAGTTTATTTCGATTACCAGAAGGAAATTGAAAAATTAATGCAAAGTGAATTACTCACGTTGAAGTTAATCGACAAGACAGACATTAAAAATCAAACTGCGGATAATCCTGCTTATCGCAAATATTTTTATCATGGCACCTCGCACATGTTGGGATTAGATGTTCATGACGTAGGTAACATGCACGACAAAGTGCAGGTAGGTTCTGTGTGGACGATTGAACCTGGTATTTATATCAAAGAAGAAAAATTTGGAATTCGCCTGGAGAACAACATAGTCATTGGCAGAAGCAAGAATGTTGACCTGATGAGCAACATTCCCATAGAGGCGGATGAGATTGAAGAGATAATGAATAGCAAAACCAAAAACAGGAAAAGATGAAGAAGAAGGTTTTAGCACTCTCTATGCTATTGGTGATCGCATGCTTTGTGCAAGCGCACGAGTTCTGGCTTCAGCCTAAAAAATTCCGATACGCTTTGGGTGAAGATATAAAACTGGACTTTATGGTAGGCGAAAGCTATACGGGTGAGTTCTGGGATTTGTCCGTCCATAAAGCAGAGCGCATGAATCTGTATCGGGCAAGTGGTGTGAGCGATTTAAAGAGCAAGATAAAACCAACAGAAGGAAATAATTTGTTGGTTAAAGCGGATCAGGAAGGTACGTATCTTTTTTCTCTGCAAAGCGATGCCGCTTATATTGGACTGGAGGGCGAAAAGTTTAATGAATACCTGAAGGAAGATGGGTTGGATTATATTTTGGATGAAAGAACGAGGTTAAATATTTTACAAAAACCATCTAGAGAATTTTTTTCCCGTTACGCCAAGTTGTTGGTTCAAGCCGGCTCAAAAACGGATGATACATTTAAAAGGACTGTTGGTTTTCGATATGAAGTAACGCCCCTTCAAAACCCGTATTTACTGAAGGTAGGCGATCATTTACAATGCCAGATTTCCTATGGAGGAAAGCCCGCGGCTCACGCATTAGTTAAAGTGTGGAATAAAGTTAACGGCACCACATTCTTACAAAATATTTATACCGAAACGGATGGTACCATTCGTTTTCCAATTAGTGCGGCCGGACCGTGGATGGTGAGCAGTGTAAAGATGATTCCATCCGAAAAGGAAGGCGCAGACTACCATAGCCTGTGGGCAAGTTTAGTTTTTGGGATTGAATAGAAGCAAAGATTTAGAAGAGTGAGTATGGATAAAATAATAAACTCAGCGAACGCCCCCGAACCTGTTGGCTCTTATCCGCATGCACGAAAAGTGGGCAACTTACTTTTTCTTTCAGGCGTAGGGCCGCGTAAAAAAGGTTCAAAAGAAATTCCGGGCGTAACGCTGGATGAAAATAAAAAGATTTTGACTTACAACATCGAAGAGCAATGTCATGCTGTTTTTCAAAATGTAAAATATGTATTAGAGGCTTCCGGATCATCATGGGAAAACCTGATTGATGTCACCGTTTATCTCACCAACATGAAAGATGATTTTGCGGTGTTCAATAAAATCTATGCAACCTATTTTCCCGACAAGGCAACCCAGCCTTGCCGAACCACGGTGGAGGTAAATGCTTTACCTACCCCAATCGCTATTGAATTGAAGTGCATCGCGATTGTTACGTCTTGAGAATTTTCTTATGAAGAGTAATCCACTGCCTTGAAGAGGTTGATATACCAGTATCCAGCAACAAGTATCTGCCCTATATCGAGAAACTCTCTCCGCATCCGCAGGTACGCGAAGCATTTGGGTTGATGAACTGAAATCCTTTGCCATTCAATCCATCCGAAAAGTCGAGGGTAGTTCCTAAAAGATAGAGCAAGCTCTTTTTGTCAACAAGAATTTTTACACCCTTGTCTTCAAACACCTGGTCGGCTGCGTTGATGTGATCATCAAAACCCAAATCGTACATTAAACCTGAACAACCGCCACCTTTTACCGAAACCCGGATGTTATGGTTTTCACTTTTTCCTTCTTCAACGCGAAGGTTTGTGATTCTGTCTTTGGCTTTATCGGTTACGCTAATCATAGTTTCTAAGAGATTGGATTCAATACAACACTAAACACGGTAATTGTGTTCCGGTCGCGGCCATAATATAATTTCTCCAATACGTCCATCACATTGCTGGCGCGAAAGTAGGAGGTGTGCAACTCACTGTCGTTTTTAGTTACCCACTGAATAGTATAGGAGTTTTCTTTTTCTTTATAGTTCTGAACGTAATCCCACATTTTTTTTAAGGCATCCACTTTATCTGCTCCGCTTTCCGAGCGGAAAAGGAAGGATTGATTATGGCGGGGATTGATCGTGATCAGATCCAATTTGGTTTTTCCCTCGTGAACGCTGTATTCAAAAATAAGGTCACTGGCGCGCAAGCCAAGATAATCCATGATTTCCTGTTGTACGCGGGCAGCTTCTACGTGCACATCGCTGGTTGATTCTGTTGTGATTTTTGGCATTTCGTTTTTAAAACTTTCGTAAACCTTGAAAAGTTTCCCAATTTCAAGTCAAAATTAACAAAATCAGATTAATGGAGGGTATGAATAAACTGGAGCATATTGGTATTGCCGTCAAAAACCTGGAAGAATCCAATAAACTGTTTGCCAAATTATTGGGGAAACCACACTACAAAATCGAGGAGGTAGAGCGCGAAGGCGTACGAACTTCTTTTTTTGATGTGGGTGGAATTAAGATTGAATTGTTAGAAGCAACCCGACCCGATTCGGCTATAGCTAAATTCATTGAAAAGCGGGGCGAAGGATTGCATCATCTTGCCTTTGAGGCTGATCCTATACGGGATAAAATGAGCGAGTTGAAAAGGGATGGCTTTACTTTGTTAACCGATGTGCCCAAGCCAGGTGCCGATAATAAAGAAATAGTGTTTCTGCATCCTAAAACAACAAATCAGGTATTGATTGAACTCTGTCAGGAAAAGAGCTGATTAGAATTTCATTTTCGGGTGGGCATTTTTCCCGTATTGAATGTCGTTATAATACTTCTGCTTCTTTTTGCCTTCTTTCGTTTCGTAATAGGGCTTTGGGCCACCACAAGCAATAAATAGTAAGGCAGCAAGTACAAACACTATCATATTACGTTTCATAACCATGCGTTAAGGTATTAATACATGAAAGTAAGCAGATTCCCTCAGTTTAAACATCAAACATAGTACTTTTGCCAGTCAAACAAGCGATTAGCCCGACTAACAGCCTTTATCATGAGCGAAATGCGCACAGAACTCTCCCAATTGGGTGAATTTGGTTTAATAGACCGCATCAACAGTAAATTTTCAATATCCCAACCAACAACACTAAAAGGTATTGGTGATGATGCTGCTATTATTGATGCCGGCAGTGATTCTCTGTTGATCTCGGCTGATATGTTGATGGAAGGAGTTCATTTCAATTTATCGTACATGCCGCTGCCGCATTTAGGTTATAAAGCGGTTGCTGTAAATGTTTCTGACATCGCTGCGATGAACGCCACGCCCACACAAATTGTAATTAGTATTGGCATTAGTAATCGCTTTTCACTCGAGGCGGTGGATGCTTTGTTTGAGGGAATTCACGCAGCTTGTAAAAATTATAATGTGGATCTGGTGGGTGGCGATACGACTTCCTCGGTATCTGGTTTAGTAATATCCATAACCGTATTGGGTCGCGCCCCGAAAAACGAAGTAGTTCAACGTAGTGGCGCCAAAGCGAATGACATTATTTGTGTAACCGGTGATTTAGGTGCGGCTTACATGGGACTCCAAGTATTAGAGCGTGAGAAAGAAGTTTTCCTTTCTAACCCAGATGTGCAACCCGATCTGGAGCAATACGAATACCTGGTAGGTCGGCAGTTAAAACCAGATGCCCGCATGGACATTGTGCATGAGTTGCGCGAAAGAAAGTGTATTCCTACTTCCATGATTGATATCTCCGATGGTCTGGCTTCGGAATTATTTCATTTAGGGAAACAATCGGGTGTGGGTGTTAAAATTTTTGAGGATAAGGTGCCGATTGATCACATGACCTTCGAGACAGCCATTGAATTTAAACTCGATCCGATTACGTGCGCACTACATGGCGGTGAAGATTATGAACTTCTCTTTACGATCAATCCGGCCGATTACGATAAAATCAAAAACCATCCGGATATCCATTTTATTGGTCATATGCACAACGATGCGAGCCAACACGTCATGGTTACCAAGCAACAAACGGTTATTCCCTTAACCGCGCAGGGGTGGAATCACTTCAAGGGTAAATAGTTCTTGGCGGCATTTTCAAAATTTTGATTTACCTCGAATCATTTCTAATATTAGGTAATCAAATTACCTGTATGGCAAATCTTCGAAAAGTCTCTTTCCTTTTTATCTTTTTATTTGTTTTATCATCGGTTAATGCACAGGAACTTCCTGTTGCTAAGCCGGAGGAGTTGGGTTTTTCAACGGAAAGACTTCAACGACTTACCGATGTTTTTCAAGCGTATGCTAGTGAAAAGAAAATGTCTGGAAGTGTAGTGCTTGTGGCCAGACATGGCAAAGTAGCGTACTTCAATGCGTTCGGTAAACGCGATGTGGAAGCAAATGCCCCTATGCAGAATGATGCAATTTTTAGAATTGCTTCGCAGACAAAAGCATTGATCAGTGTCGGGATCATGATTTTACAGGAAGAAGGGAAATTGCTTATTGCTGATCCGGTAGGTAAATATATTCCTGAGTTTATGGCGACAACCGTGGCAGAGCCCAGAACGGGTGGCGGATATGATATTATAAAAGCCAAACGTCAAATCACCCTTCGCGATCTACTTACGCATACAGCAGGTATTGGTTACGGTTATGGATTGGCTGCCGATAAATGGAAAGAAGCGGGCATACAAGGTTGGTACTTTGCCGATCGGGATGAACCCGTAGGTGCCACCGTTGCAAGAATCGCTAAACTTCCCATGGAGGAGCATCCGGGTGAGAAATTTGTTTATGGATATAATACAGATATTTTGGGGGTGATCATTGAAAAAATTTCCGGAAAGCCGTTGGATGAATTTATCAGTTCCAGAATTCTTATTCCGCTGGGTATGAAGGACACTTACTTTTATTTACCACAAAATAAAGGGAACCGTCTGGCAGTGGTTTATTCTGCTTATGCCGATAAGCCCCTTCAGCGCTCGCCCGATCCGGGCGGAATGGTGGGGCAGGGTATGTATGTTAACGGCCCAAGGAAAAGTTTTTCCGGGGGCGCGGGTTTACTTTCCACCGCGGCTGATTATGCAAAGTTTCTTCAGATGATGCTTAACAAAGGCACCCTTAATGGCAATCGTATTCTTGCTCCAAATACAGTAGAATTAATGACGGTAAATCATCTGAACGAAATAAAATATAATCCGGGTATGGGCTTTGGACTTGGATTTTCTGTTTGCGAAGGCCTTGGCGATCGGGGTACCCCCGGCTCTGTAGGCGAGTATGGTTGGGGCGGAGCCTACGGCTCTTCGTATTGGGTCGATCCAAAAGAAGATTTAGTGGTTGTTTACTTTAAACAATTAACACCAACCAACAACCTGGATGATCAGAGTAAACTACGCGCGCTGATTTATCAGGCACTTGTTAAGTAACTGGAGTTATGCAAACAAAAATTGCGTTGTCAGGTTGAGCCTGACGAAACCGGTTTTTGAACTCGAATCGCCTTCGGCAAGCCTGCCTTTGCCGAAGCGGCTACGTGTAGGCAGGCTCAGGCTGACATTGCTTTCTATTAATGTTTTGGATAACTCCAGTTAGGTAATGAAAAATTTTAATCCTCCGGAAATGGAATGTAAACGAAGTTGGCGAACTCTTCATCGACCACAAACAGACAACAGAATTCATCCGGGTCTCTGTAATTATTTTTGAACTCTTCTTCTTTGTCGGTAGCAACCAGCTCGCGTTGTACAAATTCATTTAAAAAAGAGGCATTGTAATTCCAGGTAAGGTTAAGTGGCTTGCGCGGAATTAATAATTGACCGACCGGAATTTCTTTTTTTGAAATTGGAAAGATGGGGAAATCAAAACCGCTTTTGCGGATTTGGTAAGAGGCTTCTTTCAGCGTGTCGGCCACTTTTATGAAGTCCTCTGAAATGGTACCCAGGTATTTTCCATTTAACTCCGGATCATTAAACATAGTGCTATACTTTAGATAAGCTAGTTGATTTGAAAACGTGTAAAATTAAATCACAATGAATAGATATTTTCTTTTTCAACTACTTCTTTTGATTGTTTATTCTGGCAGCCAGGAATTGTTCGCACATTTCTTTTAGCTCAGGGAAGAATTGAAGAAACTCCTTCTCGAAATCGGAATAATATTTTTTTAGTTCAACGGTAGCTTCCTCCATTTTCGATTCGTAAGGAGTTCGATGTGCCATGCCACTTAATGCGCGGTTAATGCCTTCCAGTTGCGCATAGTTTACCAGCCAATTTCCATTAATCATGTAGGGAAGCAGCTGCTGAACGCGTACAGGAAGTTGATCTGAAAATTTTTGAAGAAGGTCATAACTTTCTTTTGCGTATTGATCTAGCGTAAGCGGATGAAAGTTGCTCCAGAGACTGGCTAAGAAATGATCATAAAACACATCGACAATAACGGGGGCGTAATGTCTATATTTAGATCTCAGTCTTATTTTGCTTTCCAACACTACTGGGTGGCTGTCTGTGAATTCATCAATTTCGCGATGTAACTCAATACCTAGCGCGATGTTTGGGATAAACTGTTCATAGACGTTTCGTCCGCGCACAAAGTCGCCAATAAAGTTTCCTACTCGTATTTCCGGGTTGGTTCCTGACAGATAAAGATGCGCTAAAAAATTCAAGTCAATTAAGTTTTAGACGGTAGGTAAGATAGGTGATTTTAATCTATTTTTACCCAGCCAAATTGGTGTTACCTAAGTCTTACCGTATGATCGTTCTGGAACAACTTAAATTGCTTGTCAACCTGGCGTGCATGGATGGCGATCTGGCCATCTTAGAGAGAAATTACATTATTACTATTGGCAAAGCTCATGGCTTCCCCGAATCGTCAGTGGAAACACTTTTCTATTCTACCCATGATGTGATTATTCCGGGGAATTTAACGGCTGATCAAAAGTTCGATTACATTTTTAGTCTTGTTCAGTTAATGAAGATTGACGAACGATTGTACGAGAATGAAATTAAATTTTGTGCTAACGTAGCCTCAAAATTGGGCTATCAACCTCAGGTTATGTTCGAGTTGCTGCTCAGAATCAAATCGAATGAAATGAGTGCTGAAGAAAAAAATTCGTTGAAAGCGTTGACTTCAAAGTTTCTTACGGTTTAATAAATCTCAAATCTTATACATACAAATAATTTAACTATGAAAAGAATTGTATTGCTTGTCTTCTTAATCAGCCTTACCACGTGGGCTTTTGCACAGCGCACCCTCATTCATTGTGGAAGCCTGATCAATGGAAAAAATAAGGACCTCCAAACGCAAGTAACAATTGTCGTGGAGGGAAATAAAATTCTTTCGGTCGATAAGGGATTCACGAAGCCAGGCAAAGGGGATAACGTGATTGACTTGAGTACGAAAACAGTTATGCCCGGGTTAATCGATATGCACGTACACATTGAAAGTGAAACAAGCAAAGATGCATTGACAAAGCGCTATACACAAAACGAAGCTGATATCGCATTTCAATCAACTATTTATGCGCGCAGAAGTTTGATGGCGGGCTTTACCACCGTGCGTGATTGTGGCGGCACGGGCGTAAACATTTCATTACGGAATGCTGTGAATGCAGGAACGATTGTAGGCCCAAGAATTTTTACAGCTGGAAAGGCAGTGGCTTCTACCGGGGGGCATGGTGACCCAACGAATGGTAGCCGCAGAGATTTAATGGGTGATCCCGGACCGAAAGAAGGAGTAATCAATGGACCGGATGACGCGCGCAAAGCCGTACGGCAGCGGTATAAGGATGGTGCCGACTTTATAAAAATTACAGCAACAGGAGGTGTATTGAGTGTGGCCAAAGACGGCAGTGGTCCGCAGTTTACACAAGAGGAAGTGAACGCGATAGTGGAAACTGCTAAAGATTATGGATTTATAACAGCCGCACACGCGCATGGTGCTGAAGGTATGAAGCGGGCCGTGTTGGCCGGTATTACTACGATAGAACACGGAACCCTCATGGATGAAGAGGTGATGGATCTGATGATAAAAATGGGAACGTATCATGTGCCCACTATTATTGCCGGAAGATCCGCAGCCGAGTATGCAAAGATTCCTGGATACTATCATCCGCTGGTAGCGCCTAAAGCACTGGAGATCGGATCTAAGATTCAGGCAAATTTTGCAAAGGCTTATAAGCGTGGTGTAAAGATGGCCTTTGGTACCGATGCGGGTGTGTATCCACATGGTGAGAATGCACGGGAGTTTGGTTATATGGTGGAAGGCGGTATGCCAGCTATCGAAGCGTTGCTTTGCGCGATGCAGACGAATGCTACTATTTTAGGTATGGGAGATAAACTGGGTTCGGTGGAAGCTGGTAAACTGGCGGACATTGTTGCCGTGAATGAAGACCCAACAAAAAATATTAAAACCATGGAGAAGGTAACCTTTGTGATGAAGGATGGCGTGGTATACAAAAACGAATAGGATTATCTAATTACATTTTTAAAGACTGGTTTTTTAATCAGTCCTTTTTTATTGTTTTGTTTTCGAGCTATTGAATTACCAGAGCACAAAGCAGATACATTTGAAGCGCAAGTAATTGTTTGAGTGATTTTTAAGCGGTTACTTCGTGGTGCAACAAATGTTTCAGTATGAAGTGGATCTATCGAATTCAGCAAAAATTGCAAGTAGCTTTTTTGTTGGCCATTGTTCTGGCAGGGGTGTTTATTAAAAGTATGCTGGAACGCAATAATGTTTCTGAGTTGGGAGATTCCTTTTCTTCCGTGTATGAAGATCGATTACTTGTGGAAAGTTATATCTATCAGCTTTCGGATAGGCTCCATAAGAAAAAGATACTCTTAGATCATTGTGCTGAAAGTAAAAATCCGGAAGAGGTGCGTACCGAAATAGCAAAGCAGAATGCAGCTATAAATTTATTGGTGGCGGACTATGAAAAAACAAAACTTACACAAGCCGAAGTGATTTCTTTTCAATCGCTAAAATCAACATTGTCCGAAATGGAAATGATGGAAGCTGAATTCTTAAAGCCGAATGCTGAATTTTTGAGCAAACCTTCTTTTGAAAATCAATTTTTAAATGCCTTCACTAACCTTAATCAACTTTCGAATATTCAATTGACTGAAGGCAAAACATTAATCGATCAATCAAAGAAAATTGTAGCAGGGTCAACCATCCTTACTCAGTTTGAGTTGGGCATGATTATAATTATTGGCCTGATCATTCTGGCGTTGGTTTTGGCTTCTAATTCGATAACAGCCCAAACATCGCAAAAACATCAATTGAACTGAGCTATAGACAGTCCGTTATTTTCCAGAACCAAGCGGTATATTAATTCCTGCCGATAGGATATACTGCACCGAAAAGAAAGTGTGATTGGCTCTTCCTTTCTCATACAGTTTCACGTTGGTATAATCCGCGAACGAACCCTTAATGCTGGGCTCAAGGAAGAAATATTTAAAGAAGTCGTAGCGCAGAGCGGCACCCACCCCAATTACCCACCCAGATACCCGGAAAGGCCCATCATTGTGATATTCCTGATTGTTTATGGTTATGTGCGAATCTGTCTTCGGAATTAACAGCCCGGGACCAACGCGAAAATTTGCACTTAGAATGTGTATCTGATTTTTTGAACTCAGTAGTGGAATGCGTTTTAGCAGACTGACAATTAAATAATTGTTTCCATTGGTATGTTCAAAGCGAACAAATTGAGGAGTAATAAGAGTATCAAGATCATACGATTGACCATCAATAGTGCCTGTCATGTGCAACATTTGGTTGTCTGTAAAAACATATTTCAAGTGATTCCAGGATACTTCAACCCCCAGGTCATGTTCGTCATTAAAAAAATAACCCCCAGTTAATATGTATTGCGGAACAGTTAATGGATCATTAAGAAGATCATCCATGTCGGGCTGATCCTGCGCTTTGGCGTTATGAAAGGTAAAATCGTACTTGGGCATGTTTGGTGTTTCGCTATCCTTAAATTGGATGGTGCTGTTGGTATACGCATCGCGATGGTAGCCCCATTGTAAAAAAAAGGTTCCGTGAAGTTTCTTCTTTTCGGTGGAGATAGATTTTTGTTGTTGGGCTAAGGCAGGCAGACTAACCAGAAGCCACAAAAGGCAGAATATCGATTTTGTCATCCAGATGAGAACTCGTTGCAGTAAATTTGGGTGCGAATTTAACAGGAATTCTGTGGCTAATCGAAATATGTTTTGCTCCGAAATCGGATAATTATTGAGAAAGCCTTGTGGATAAAATTTTGTATTTAACTTGATATCAAGGATTTAGCTGAACGGGTACTTTTTTAGTGATTATATCGAAATAACTTAAAGGCTTGTCATTGTAGAATAGGTTCTACAATAATTTGCCGTTCCACACAGCCAAAGCCAGGAGTTCAAGGTATAAGCTACGGGTGGCTAAAGCATTTAAATCATTTCGATTTATCCAGGAGGTTGGTTCGGTATTTGATAAAACAATTATAAATTAGAAAAATTATGAAAAGGAATAAATTTAAGATCTCAAAAAGTTTGATTACGGTTTTTTTAGCAACCATTTTTTTAATTACATCTTGTAATGATGATAGCCCTGAATCACCCGGAGTGGCGCCTACCATTCCACCTTCCTCTGGTTTTGAAATGGACTTCAACCAGTTTCCACAGGATGGTGGGGGAAGAGTGGGAGGGCGCACAGCAACAGCTTCCAACTGGAGTCACGCAGCCTTTACCGTTGGTGTTTGGAATTTGATCATAGGTGTAACTACGGTAGTGCCAGTGGCAGCTTTTAAAGCGGCTACAAGTCAAACCCCACAATTTATTGGCAACAATACCTGGCAATGGAGCTACAACTTTGCTGTTGATAACATTCAACAATCAGCCAAACTGCAGGGAACGCTGGTAAGCGATGGCGTAGATTGGAGAATGCTTTTATCAAAAGCGGGTGCATACACCGATTACGAATGGTATTCCGGGCATTCTAATTCAGAACAAACAGAAGGCTGGTGGATGCTCAACTTTGGTCCCGTTGAGGCCAGACCTTTTGTAAGAATTGATTGGAATCGAAACGTTGATAATACAGAGGCCAGCATAAAGTACACTAGTACCGATCCTCAAAATGCTGGTATTGGAGGATATATCCATTATGGAATTAATGAACAAACTCCTTTTAATACCTATTATAATATATTCGATAATCAGGAAGATAATCTGGTGGAGATAAAATGGAATCGATCTACTCACGCAGGTACAGTTCGCAATCCAAAAAATTTCAGTGACGCAAACTTCCACTGCTGGAATGCAACACTGCAGGATGTTGCTTGCGAGTAATAATTTCAGGGTATCATGGGTTGGTTAAACAAACCATGATACCTCTTGATTTTTAATTTTCTCTGGCAAGATTATGTTCCTAAGTAAAGTCAAGCTTTCTATCAGCAGTTCTATTTTAATAATAAACGCTGCTATATCCTCAACTTCTTTTCCGTATGTGTCTCTGGTGATCATTTCAATCTAAAAGCAATCCCGCTTTTCTGCACCAATTGTTTTTTAGAGAACAAATTGAGGTAACCGCATCACCCCTCTTTTTTGCTACATTTGCGGCCTAAATCGCTTGAAAGAAATGAAGGGAATGGACAACATTCGCAATTTTTGCATAATAGCCCATATCGACCACGGTAAAAGTACCTTGGCCGACCGCCTGCTGGAGTTTACAGGCACCCTTAACGAGCGTCAAATGGAAGCCCAGGTACTCGACAATATGGACCTGGAGAAAGAAAAAGGCATAACCATTAAGGCCCATGCCATTCAAATGAATTATAAATTGGATGGGAAGGACTATATCTTAAATCTGATCGATACCCCCGGCCATGTGGACTTCAGCTACGAAGTTTCTCGGGCTATTGCTTCGTGCGAAGGAGCACTTTTAATTGTAGATGCTAGCCAGGGCATTGAAGCACAGACTATTTCTAATCTTTATTTGGCTTTAGAGCACGACCTGGAAATCATTCCGGTCATGAATAAAATAGATCTGCCTCATGCTAACCCCGAGGTGGTAGCCGATGAAATTGTGGAACTGATTGGTTGCAAGCGTGAAGACATTTTATCCGCCAGCGCTAAAGAAGGGAAAGGTATTGAAGAAATTTTGGCGGCCATTGTAAAACGTATTTCTGCGCCCAAAGGCGATACTAAAGCACCGCTGCAGGCCATGATTTTTGACTCGGTATTTAATTCGTTTCGTGGCATTGAAATTTATTTCCGGGTATTTAACGGCACCTTAAAGAAGGGCGATAAAGTTAAGTTTATTAGCACCGGGCAGGAATACTATGCCGATGAAATTGGCGTACTAAAATTAACTAAACAACCACGTGAAGAGATAAGCGCAGGGAATGTAGGATATCTGATTTCGGGAATTAAGGTAGCCAGCGAAGTACACGTAGGCGATACCATAACTAACCCATTAAATCCGGGCCCTTCCTTAAGGGGATTTGAAAAAGTTAAACCGATGGTATTTGCGGGTATTTACCCGGTCGATACAACCGAGTTCGAAGAACTAAGAGCTTCGATGGAGAAGTTACAACTTAATGATGCTTCTCTTGTTTGGGAGTTGGAGACTTCGGCTGCGTTGGGTTTTGGTTTCCGATGTGGTTTCCTGGGCATGTTGCACATGGAAATTATTCAGGAACGGTTGGAGCGCGAGTTTGATATGACGGTTATTACTACCGTGCCTTCGGTGCAGTTTAAAGCACACCTTACCGATGGATCGGAAATTTTTATCAACGCACCATCCGAAATGCCTGACCCCACGCGGATGAAAAGCATTGAAGAGCCTTACATTAAAGCGCAGATTATTTCCAAGTCAGAATACATTGGCCCCATCATTAATTTGTGTATCGATAAGCGTGGGCAGATTATGAATCAGAATTACCTGACACAAGATAGGGTAGAGCTTACGTTCGAGATGCCGTTATCCGAAATTGTATTCGACTTCTTCGATAAACTGAAATCTATTTCGCGTGGCTATGCTTCCTTAGATTATCATTTGATTGGCATGCGTGAATCGGATATGGTGAAGTTGGATGTGATGTTGAACGGAGAAAAAGTGGATGCGCTTAGCGCGATTGTTCACCGGTACAAGTCGCAAGACTGGGGCCGTAAGCTGTGCGAAAAATTAAGAGAATTAATTCCACGCCAGATGTTTGAAATTGCCATTCAGGCGGCAATCGGTCAAAAAATTGTAGCTCGCGAAAACATAAGCGCCATTCGTAAAAACGTAATAGCAAAATGTTATGGTGGTGATATTTCGCGTAAGCGTAAGTTGTTGGAAAAGCAGAAGAAAGGTAAAAAGCGAATGCGGCAGGTTGGTAACGTAGAGATTCCGCAAGAAGCTTTTATGGCGGTATTGAAAATTGAGTAGCAATGCTCACCTACCAGGCTCCTTTGGAGTAGGGTTGGGGTGAGGAAAAAAGATACACATGACTGAAACGCAGAACTACACCCTTATCGATGGTCGCAAGATTTCATCAGAAATTAAAAAGGAAATTTCTGACAAGGTTGTCCTGCGTAAACAAGAAGGCAAAAAGATTCCGCACCTCGCTATCATTTTAGTGGGTGATGATGGGGCCAGTCAAACCTATGTCGATCATAAGGTGAAAGCTTGCAAAGAAGTGGGATTTCATTATTCGATGCTTCGCTTTGCCGATACCATCAGTGAAGATAAATTGATGAAACACATCGATCAGGTAAACCGCGATGAAGATGTGGATGGTTTTATTGTCCAGTTACCCTTGCCGCCAAATATTTCGGTGGAGCGGATAACGGAAAAAATCAGACCCGATAAAGATGTAGATGGTTTTACCAATCGCAACTTTGGAAGTATTATTTCTAAAAATCCTTTACTGCTGCCGGCAACACCCTTTGGTGTAATGGAATTATTCAAGCGCTACAATATCCCAACAGAAGGAAAAAATTGTGTGGTGATAGGTGCCAGCCGGTTAGTAGGTGCACCGTTAAGCATGATGTTGGTGGAAGAAGGAAAAGCCACGGTTACTATTTGTCACAAGCACACCAAAGATATTTCTCAGTTTACAAGACAAGCTGATATTCTGGTTGTAGCCGTAGGCAAGCCGGGCATGGTTACAGCGGATATGGTGAAGGAAGGAGCCGTGGTTATTGATGTTGGCACTACGCGCGTGGAAGGCCC
This sequence comes from Cyclobacteriaceae bacterium, assembly GCA_018063305.1. Lineage (GTDB taxonomy): Bacteria > Bacteroidota > Bacteroidia > Cytophagales > Cyclobacteriaceae > ELB16-189. Next base: position 12,128 of record JAGPBO010000017.1, on the reverse strand, counting down.
ACAATTTAAAAATGGTTTTGGATTGAAAGGCGATGTAGACTTTAAACAGGTAGCACCCAAAACATCATTTATAACACCGGTACCGGGTGGCGTAGGTCCTATGACTATCGCATCACTCTTATTAAATACCTTGCGCGCGACCGAATTACGAAATCCATAACTAAAGATTCAAAATTCAATAATGATGTTAAATCAGCAAGTAGGAATTATGACTTTTGAATTACCCGTCATGGAAGACTTTTACACCATTCAGGGTGAAGGATTCTATCAGGGTAGCGCTGCCTATTTTATACGATTGGGCGGCTGCGAAGTGCGTTGCGTTTGGTGCGATGTAAAAGATTCGTGGGATGTGGACGCGCATGCAAAAGTGGAGGTTAGTCAGCTCGTTGATAAAGCAAAAGCCAGCGGCAGTAAAATAGTGGTGATTACCGGTGGCGAACCTACCATGCACAATTTATCACAACTAACAACAGAACTTAAGAAGGCTGGTTTACGAACCCATCTTGAAACATCGGGTGCTTATCCGCTCACAGGCGAGTGGGATTGGGTTTGTTTCTCACCAAAAAAATTTAAACCACCTCATCCATCCGTTGCCGAACAGGCCAATGAATTAAAAGTTGTCATCTTTCATAAAACTGATTTTGCCTGGGCCGAAGAGTTTGCTGAACTGGTTAAATCGAACTGCGAATTATTTTTACAACCCGAGTGGTCGAAAGAAAAAGAAGTGCTTCCGTTGATTATAGAATACGTGAAGGCCAATCCAAAGTGGAAGATCTCCGCACAAGTACATAAGTACATTGATGTACCCTGATTATACCATCCGCGCGTTTTTATCGTTTTAAGGCAATACTTCCCGAAAGGAATTTAACCCTGACAATGAAAATCACCACCTTGATTTTAGTTTTGTTGGCTAAGTTGTTGATTTTCATTCGTCAATTAGATAATAAAAATTTCTATTATATAATTTGGGTTTAACTTGCTGTATGATCTTGCGAAACCTTATAGTACTGATTGCATTTGTTTCTATGGGATTGCCTTCACAAGCACAATCCTTAAGTACTAAAAACAATAAGGCTATTGAACTTTACACACAAGCTGACAACTACCGGGTGCGGGGTCAGTTTAAAGAGGCGGTATCACTTTTGCAACAAGCCATTGAAAAGGATAAGAAATTTGAAGAAGCTTATTACCGGTTGGCAATCACCTATAAAAGCATGGAAAACCTTGCTTTGTCGGCCGCAACATTTGAACAAGGTCTCGGAATTGTTCAGGATGCGTCACTCAAAAAATCATATCTCTATGAATTGACCGATGTTAATCTAAAACAGGGAAATTATGATAAAGCCCAAGACTTTAGCACCCAATTTCTTTTGTTAGAGAAATCGGATAAGCGAAAAATTGACAAAGCATCTTTATGGAAAACTCAGGCAAAGTATTCTATTGCGAATAAGAATGTTGTTGGCAAATTTATCATTGAGCCGTTAAGTGAGATAGTGAATCAGTATCCTATGCAATACTTTCCTGTAGTGACTGGCGATGGTACGCAACTTATTTTTACTGCGCGCTTTGGCGGTGCCCGTAACGATAATGAAGATATTGTAGTCTCTTCCCTATCCGAAGATGGAAGTTGGGGAGCTCCGGTTTCTATCTCCAAAAATATCAACACGATTCAACGCGAAGGCGCTTGTACTATTTCTGCCGATGGAAGGCATCTAATTTTTACCGTTTGCGGAACTATGGGTTGTGATCTCTATGAAAGTCGTAAAAAAGGTAATGAATGGTCTGTTCCTAAAAATCTCGGTCCGAAAATTAATAGTTCGGGCTGGGATGCTCAACCTTCCCTTTCCGCTGATGGACGCGAGCTCTATTTTGTATCTGAGCGAAAGGGTGGGTTTGGAGGATATGACATTTGGTACTCGCAGTGGGAAGGTGCCGGATGGACACAAGCAAAAAATCTGGGCCCAACAATTAATTCACCGTTTGATGAGATCTCGCCCTACATCCATGTCAATAATCAAAATCTCTATGTGGTGTCGAATGGTTATCCTGGGTTTGGCGGGTACGATATTTATCGCAGCGAAAAATCTGAGTCGGGTTGGAGCCAGCCTGTTAATCTGGGTCAACCGCTGAATGACTTTAAGGATCAGTATTCTTTCATCGTATCGGGCGATGGTGCCATTGCCTATTATTCAAAGGAAGAAAGTAAAAACCGAAGCCGACTGTTCAAGATAACCCTGCCCGAAAATCTAATAACAAAAGCAAAAGGAAATATTGTAAAGGGAACGGTGGTACATGCCATTACCAAAGGATCACTGGATGCGACCATCGAACTTATAGATTTGAAAACGAAAAGTACGGTGGCTCAGGTCACTTCCGATTCTGTAACCGGTGAATATCTCATGGTTCTTCCGGGTGGATCAGAATATGCTTTGTATGTAAACCGCCCGGGTTTTTTATTTCAAAGCTTGCATTTCAATTATACTCAAAACACAGATAAGCCCGTTGTTAAAGACATCGCCTTACAACCTGCCCAGCAAAACGCTAAGGTGATTTTGAATAATTTATTTTTTGATTTGAATGAATATGAATTGAAACCAGAGTCAATCACTGAATTAAAAGAGGTGGTGAATTTTATGAATCAAAATCCTACCATCAGAATTGAGATTGGCGGCCACACCGATGCTTCAGGAACAGAATCGTATAACCTTCAATTATCAGGTAAGCGAGCGCAGGCTGTAGCCGATTATTTAAGAACCAATCAAATCGCTGATAAAAGAATTGTTACCAAGGGTTATGGTTCACAACAACCCGTGGCACCGAATACAACAGAGGAGAACCGGCAGTTAAATAGGCGAATTGAGTTTAAAATACTTTCAAAGTAATTGTTCAGCTACCATAGCTTCTAATCAGTAGACTCCACATATATGGTATTAGTAATCCATGATGGGTTCCGGATATTTTCTTAATGATTATCTAATTCCTTATTATTTCAAAATTTCAGATATTTGCGTATGTGTTTTATTTTGGGCATATTAGCTAATGCTTAATAACAATTAATAATTTAAACTAAAATCTATGAAGAAAACTTTACTGTTGAGCAGCGTTCTTCTGTTTTTGATGGCTTTTTCTGGGCCATTATTAGCACAAGAGCGCACTATTTCCGGGCGTGTAACGGCAACTGAAGACGGTTCGTCTCTGCCCGGTGTTAACGTAGTGCTAAAAGGCACTACAACGGGAACCACAACGGATGTTGAGGGTGAGTATAAACTTAATGTACCAGCTTCTGGCGGGTCATTGATTTTTACCTTTATTGGTATGGAGACTGTGGAAATGGTCATTGGCGACAGAACTAAACTTGATGTTTCGCTTGGCTTAGATGTTACCCAGTTAAACGAAGTGGTTATTACTACCTTTGGTGAAGCAAAAAGATCTTCTTTCACTGGATCCTACTCTCAGATCAATTCTGATAAACTAAGAGAGAGGCCTCTCAGTAATGCCATTTCTGCCATTGCAGGTACAACGGCTGGTGTAACAACCACGGCAGGTGTTGGCCAGCCCGGAGTAGCACCCGACATCCGGATTCGTGGCTTTGGATCTATTTCCGCAAGCAACGATCCCCTTTACGTTGTTGATGGTGTGCCCTATCCCGGAAGTATTGCCAACCTTAACACAGGGGATATTGAAACCATGACCATCTTAAAAGATGCTGCGTCAACCTCCCTTTATGGTGCTCGTGCTGCCAATGGCGTGGTGATGATTACAACTAAAAAAGGCAAAAGCTCTAAAGACGGAGGAACCATCAACCTAAGCTATGCAAAGGGCTTTAGTACACGTGGATTGCAAGAATATGATCGTGTTGGGGTTGCTGATTATTACCCGTTGGAGTGGGAGTCGATCCGGAATAATATAGCTTACACAGGAGCAACTCCTCCGGATTTGGCAACGGCTGGTGCCATGGCATCCGCACAGTTAGGTGCCAGAGTTCAATATAATGTTTATGATGTTCCGTTTGACCAACTGGTAAGTGCAACTGGTGTGATGAATCCTAATGCAAAACTTTTATACACCGGGAGCGATTTGGACTGGGAAGCTCCTTTAATGAGGCAAGGCAACAGAGATGAACTGAGTTTAACCTTCTCTGGCGCAACAGATAAGTCTGATTATTATATATCATTCTCTCACCTTGACGACAAGGGGTACCAGATTAAATCAGATTATGACCGGTACACCGCCCGCTTAAACTACAACACCCAAATAAAAAAATGGCTTAAAACCGGAGCCAACTTATCAACAACAATCAGTGAATCGAATCAATCGGCTGCTGATGGAGGCACTACGTTTGTTAACCCCTTCTTTTTCTCCAGGGGTATGGGGCCAATTTTTCCTGTTTATGCCCATGATCCGGCAAACCCTGGAAGCTTTTTGTTAAAGAATGGTGAAAAATTCTATGACTATGGAAACATGTCGGCATTAGGCTTGCCTAACCGCCCTCAGTACGGGGGTCGTCATGCCATTGCCGAAACGGAATTAAACTCGGATTTCTATAAAAGAAATGTGTTGAGCACCCGCGGCTATGTAGAACTTTCTTTTTTAAAGGACTTTAAATTTACCGCCAATGCAGGGGCAGACATAACAAATCAGAATGATGTAACCTTTGGCAACCCTCTAATCGGTGATGGTGCACCGGCAGGTCGTACAACACATCGTTTCGATAACTTTACCAACTATAACTTTAACCAACTGTTGAATTATTCCAAGTCTTTTGACCTGCACAATTTTACAGCACTTATTGGTCATGAGAACTACAACAGAACTGAAAGCTTTGTAACGGCATCAAAGTCAACTCAGACTCTTGATGGAAACATTGAACTTCCCAACTTTGCTGTTTTAACTGACGGTGACGGTTGGTTGGATACGTACAAAATCGAAGGATATTTCTCTCGACTAAATTATGATTTCAACGAGAAGTATTTTGCTTCGTTTTCGATCAGAAGAGACGGGTCAAGCAAGTTTTATGAAGATGTGCGGTGGGGTACATTCTTAGCCGCAAGCGGTGCATGGAGAATGGATCAGGAAAGTTTCATCAAAGAAATTTCCGCCATAAGCCAATTAAAACTCAGAGCCTCTTACGGGCAAACAGGTAATGATGGTGGTTCAGGAACAAGCATTAGTTACTATGCATGGCAACCTACCTATGGTTTGGGTTGGGATAATGCACTTGAGCCTGGAATTTTACAGGGCAGCTTGGGCAACAAAAACTTAACCTGGGAATCCAGCAATGCTGGGGATGTAGCCTTGGAATTTGGTGTGCTTAAAAACAGGATTACAGGAACGGTTGAATACTTTAACAGGGCTTCGTCAAATCTTATTTTCAATGTTCCCACACCGCTTTCGTCAGGTATAGCAAGCATTACCAAAAATATTGGTACCATGGTGAACACGGGTTTTGAGTTGACCTTGGGCGCTGAAATACTGAGAGCGGGCGATTTCTCGTGGCAATTAGATTTGAATGCCACCAAAATTAAAAATGAAATAACCAAGATGCCGGAAGAATCGAAGGAAATAATAAGCGGCACCAAAAAGTTGAAAGAAGGCAGTTCAATCTATGATTTTTGGTTAAGGGAATACATGGGTGTAAATCCGTTAAATGGAGACGCCCTTTACCGTGCTGAAACATGGAGCCCTGCTAACTCATTTGTAAATGAGGGGGGTGATACAGTAACAAACGTTATCTCCAATGCCCGGTATCACTATAATGGAACGTCAATTCCTAAGGTATCAGGAGGGTTTACGAATACTTTCAGGTATAAGGGCTTTTCACTTTCCGCAGTAGTGGTTTACCAGATTGGTGGAAAAGTATATGATGGTGCTTATGCCAGCTTAATGAGTTCCGGTGGTTTTGGTAGTGCCAAACAGGTGGATATCATGAAAAGATGGCTTAATCCGGGTGATGTTACTAACGTTCCGCGTATGGACTTTGGACGCACAACCGATTTTGATGGTCAATCCGACAGGTGGCTCATTGATGCCAGTTATCTGAACATTCGCTCGGTAACATTATCGTACAACCTTCCCGGTAAATGGGCTAGTAAAGCATACTTAAGCAGAGCACAATTCTTTGTTAGTGGTGAAAACCTTTTGTTTAAATCGAAAAGGGCGGGGATGAACGTGCAACAGAACTATGCCGGTACAACAAGTAACGTGTACAGCCCTGCTAAAAGTATAATTTTTGGAACGTCAATAACATTATAAAATGAGGATTATGAAAAATAAAATTTCAGTTATTCTGGTTGCTCTGCTCTCTTTCCTCACGCTATCGTGTGGCGAGGATTATTTGGACACGGTTCCTACGGCCAGTGTTGATGCCGAAGCAGCATTTTTAACTACCAAAAACGCAAAGGCTGCCGTAAATGGCATATACCGTCTATTGTATGCTCAGTATGACTATGGTAATCAGTCGCATGCTAATCATTCGGCCATGCTGTTTCTATGGGATACTATGGGGGATGACTTGGTTATACCCACCACTAATAATAGTGGGGGCTTATCTGACGCAAGATGGATTGCCCACAGGTCTGATCAAGATGTAGCAACGATTATGCCCTACCGGTTATATTACCAGGTAATAGTTAACACGAATCTGGCCATTGCTAATATAGATAATGCTACAGGTTTGCAGGAAGACAGAGATCAGTTAAAAGGTGAAGTTTATGCCTTGAGAGCTTGGGCTTATTTTAATCTGGTTCAAATGTATGGTAAACGTTATGTGGGTGGTACTACCAATAGTCAGTTGGGTGTTCCGCTTATATTAGAACCTATTACCCAGGGACAACCCAGGGCAACGGTCGAGGAAGTTTATACGCAAATTAATGCTGACCTGGATGAGGCAATTGCCTTGCTGTCGTCAACTCAGACGGTTAAATCACATCCTGACAAGGAAGTGGCCAAAGGCCTTAAGGCGAGGGTTGCTCTTGTTCAGCAGAACTGGGCATTGGCCGAAACACTGGCTAATGAAGCCCGTCAAGGTATTGCGTTGATGACTCCTGCGCAATATCAATCTGGATTTTCAAATATCACTGTCGGAGAATGGATGTGGGGGGCTGATCATATAGAAACTCAAACAGCCTATTTTTGGGGATTCCATTCCTATATGTCTTGCAACTTTAATTCAACTGCCATTAGGGTTAACCCGAGATGTGTAAGCAAGTCATTGTATGATCAAATTCCGGCTACCGATGTCAGGTCAAAAATGTGGGCACCCATAGCAAACCAGGCAGCAACAGTTGCTCCTCCCGGAGGCACCAAGCCTGCCTATATGGGGCAAAAGTTTCGACTTGATCAGGTGGCTCCGGCTACTAGCTACATGGGCGATGTTCCTTACATGCGGGCTGCTGAAATGTATTTGATTGAAGCCGAAGCACAAGCTCGTCAGAACAAAGATACTGACGCGCAAAATACGTTAAAGGCTTTAGTTGTTGTGCGCAATCCTAGTTATGTAACCTCGGCTAATACAGGTACAGCCCTTATTGATGAGATTCTATTTCATAGAAGAATAGAATTGTGGGGTGAAGGCTTCCGGTTCTTCGATTTGAAGCGCATGAACCAACCGCTTAACCGAAATGGTTCCAATTTTGTTTCGGGTGTAATAGCTGGTTTGTTTGATGTACCCGCTGGGGATATACGTTGGGAGTATGTTATCCCTCGTGATGAATTGAATTCCAATAAGGCTGCGGTACAAAACCCGCTATAAAAAGTAAGCAAATAAATACCAACAAAGAGGCTGTCACAAAAGACAGCCTCTTTTTTATAGTACAATAAAATATATTTTTGACGCTACAGATTCGTAGCCGAAAAGCCCAGTGTTTGACCCTACTGTAGAAGGATACCTTCAATCTTTTAAAATTATGCTGCACCACGGTTTTGAGACTTTTATAAAGTCATCAAAAGCGGTAACAGGATAAGCGGCTTAAAAAAATTAACCTTAAATTTTTACTCCAGGAACGAGTTTTTAAGGGACGACTAAATAAGTGTTTTTATTAAAGTTGTTGGGCTATCTCTTGTTATACAGTGCTTTTAAGCTTGCCTACATATTCGCTCACCCCCTCTTCCAGACTTATAAATACTTTTTCATACCCAATCCCTTTCAACTTCTCCATCTTAGCTTCTGTAAAGTATTGATACTTGTCGCGGATGTCGGCAGGGGTATCAATGAATTCAATATGTTCAGGTTGACCAAGTGTTTTAAAAACGGCTTTGACTAAATCTAAAAAAGTACGCGCTTTGCCCGATCCAAGATTATAAATCCCAGAATTTTTTCTGTGATGCATCAGAAAAATGCAAACATCGGCTACGTCTTTAACATAAACGAAGTCACGCATTTGTTCTCCGTCTTTATAATCAGGATTGTGTGATTTAAATAACTTCATCTTTCCGGTTTTGGTAATCTGCCCGTAGGCATGCCAGATAACGGATGCCATTCGGTTCTTGTGATACTCATTCGGTCCGTAGACGTTAAAGAATTTTAACCCCGCCCAAAAGAAAGGTTTGTTTTTTTGATTCAAGGCCCACACGTCAAAATCTTGTTTGGATTGACCATACGGATTTAGTGGAATGAGTTTGGGAATCTGGGTCTCATCATCATCATACCCAAATTCGCCTAACCCATACGTGGCAGCCGAAGAAGCATAGACCAGAGGAATTTGATATTGGCAGCAACGGGTCCAGATATCTTTCGTGTATTGGGTATTTAGTTTGTTGAGTAAGACCTTGTCAAACTCAGCCGTATCGGTGCGGGCGCCAATATGAAATATGAACTCTACCGTCTCGTAATTTTTATCAAGCCATGCATGGAATTGATCACGATCTACCCGTTCCTGAATTCGGCAACTCACCAGATTTTTATTTTTTTCCTCATTGTCAAATTTATCAACTGCGATAATGGCATTGAAATTATCCTGATTGAGTCTTTGAATAAGATAACTGCCAATAAAACCTGCTGCTCCGGTTACTACAATCATACCTTTTTAATTTTTGGCAAGTTACATAAAACCGGCTTCTATGAACGAACGTAAAGACTATTGTATATTTGCCTTCATTTTACAAAGATGGTTTACGTTAGCAGAAAAGAACATTTCAATGCGGCCCACAAGCTTTACAATCCGGCATGGAGCCACGAGAAGAATATAGAAGTATTTGGCCTCTGTGCTAACGAAAACTGGCATGGCCACAATTTTGATTTAATTGTTACCGTAAAAGGAACACCCGATCCGGATACAGGGTTTGTAATTGACCTTAAAAAATTAAGTATTCTCCTTCGGTTGGAGGTTACAGATAAACTCGATCATAAAAATTTGAATCTTGATGTACCTTTTATGAAGGATAAACTGGCCAGTTGCGAGAACTTGGTTATAGAGATTTGGAAAATTCTCGCACCCAAAATATCAACCATTTCGAAATATGGAGTCTTGCATGCGATTAAGCTTTATGAAACTCCCAGAAATTATGTTGAATATTTTGGAGAATAGTTACTAATCATCCATACAATTTTTATAACCTTTATTTCATGCGGTATTATTTTGTAGCGGGCGAGCGATCAGGCGATCTTCATGGAAGCAACCTGATCAAGGCGTTGCGCAAACACGATTCGAAAGCAGAGCTGCGCGGGTTTGGTGGTGCTCTCATGAAGGAGGCCGGCATGGATCTTAAAGTGGACTATCAGCAGATGGCTTTCATGGGCCTGATTGCAGTGATCGCAAACATAGGGTCAATTATTAAGTTACTGAACTTTTGCAAGCGCGACATACTTTCTTATAAACCCGATGTAGTTATACTTATTGACTATGCGGGATTTAACATGCGCATCGCCAGGTTTTGTAAGAAGAATAACATTAAAGTTTTTTACTACATATCACCCAAAGTTTGGGCGTGGAATACCAATCGCGCCTGGAAACTCAAAGCCAATGTAGATCGCTTGTTTTCCATTCTTCCGTTTGAGAAAGACTTTTTTAAAAAATTTGATTGGGAAATAGATTATGTAGGAAATCCGGTGCTCGATGCTGTAAAGGCATTTCAACCCGATCCGGATTTCTTAAAAAAGAACGATCTTATAACCAATAAGAAGATTGTAGCCCTTTTGCCGGGAAGTCGAAAACTTGAGTTAAGGAGAATGATTCCGGTGATGGCTGAAGTGGTAGCTCAGAATCCTGACTATCAGTTCGTAGTGGCAGCGGTAAAAAACCTTCCGGAAGAATTGTATGCTCCGTTAAAAGAAATAGTTTCAGTAAAGTTTGTTTACGAATCCACCTACGATTTACTCACGCATGCGCAAGCAGCCATTGTAACATCGGGTACGGCTACTTTAGAAACGGGATTATTTAAAGTGCCGCAAGCCGTTATTTATAAAGCCAGTAAGCTTGAGTATTGGATCTTGAAAAAATTAGTGAAGGCACCCTTCATTTCGCTTTCCAATCTTATTGCCAATAGATTGGTGATCAAAGAATTTATTCAGCATGAGATGAATGCGGCCAACGTAAGCCAGGAGCTTAAACAAGTTGCAGAAGAAACTCCGGCTCGCACAAAAATGCTTGCTGATTACGAGGAAGTGTATCGCATACTGGATACCGGATCGGCATCGGAAAATGCTGCGCGTTTAATGGTTGGCTATCTTACTCCCAAGGAAAAGTAGCTCTTAGGCTACTTTCAACTTACTGTAGTGCGACTTATTGAATTTCTCTTCTGCGTAAGCGCGATTAATCACCAACTTGTCAGTGGTTTTATCCGAAGGAAGTTCGAACATGGCATCGTTAACAATGGCTTCGCAAATGGAGCGCAAACCGCGAGCACCTAATTTATAGTCAAGCGCTTTTTCAACAATAAAATCAAGGGCACCATCTTTAAACTCCAACTCAATATTCTCCATCTCAAACAGTTTCTTATACTGTTTAACAAGAGCATTCTTGGGTTCGGTCAGAATTTTGCGAAGAGCTGTATGATCAAGTGGATTAAGGAAAGAAACCACAGGCAATCGGCCAATCAATTCAGGAATAAGTCCAAAACTTTTTAAATCTTGTGACGACACAAACTGTAATAAGTTTTCGCGGTCAATGTCGCTAGGGCTAATGCTGTTTGCACTGGAAGAAAAACCCAATGGCTGTGTATTCAAACGCTTTCCAATCAAACGCGCGATGCCCTCAAAGGCACCTCCGCAGATAAATAAAATGTTCTCCGTATTAACGGTAATCATTTTTTGATCGGGATGCTTGCGACCGCCTTGTGGCGGAACGTTGACAGCAGTGCCTTCTAAAAGTTTTAGCAAAGCTTGTTGCACGCCTTCGCCACTAACATCACGGGTGATGGATGGGTTATCTGATTTTCTCGCAATTTTATCGATCTCATCGATGTAAACAATCCCACGCTCGGCTGCTTCGGTGTTATAATCAGCTGCTTGCAATAAGCGGGTAAGAATGCTTTCCACGTCTTCGCCTACATATCCCGCTTCAGTAAGTACGGTAGCATCGGCAATACAAAAAGGAACCTGAAGAAGTTTAGCGAGTGTACGCGCCAAATAAGTTTTTCCGGTTCCGGTTTCGCCTACCATAATGATATTTGATTTTTCAATCATAATATCAGTATCCACTTTACGCTGCATTAAGCGTTTGTAGTGATTGTAAACCGCCACCGACATAATGCGCTTAGCCTGGTCCTGACCGATTACATACTCATCAAGAAACTTCTTAATCTCGCGGGGCTTAATCAGTTTAAAGTTAGGTAATGAGCCAGGCTCAACCTTGTTCTTCTTTTCTTCTTGAAGAATCTGAGTGGCTTGGGTTACGCACTTGTCGCAAATGTGGGCGTGTATACCTGAAATCATCAGGTCTACATCCTTTTTATTTCTACCGCAAAATGAACAGGTAACTTCGGCCATTATCTTTAATCGATTTCGTCAAAAAGTCTGGAATCCAATTGGAACCTTCAAAGGTACCCAATTCCCAGCACATTTAACTTATTAAAAAATCTGGCAATTATTTCTTGTTTCTTTCCAATACTTCATCAATTAGCCCATACTCTTTGGCTTCCTTGGCACGCATCCAGTAATCGCGATCAGAATCTTTGTCAATTCTCTCGAAAGT